>JAIPKD010000033.1 GCA_021733835.1 Verrucomicrobiota bacterium | reverse complement strand
AGAACCGATTTAAAACCTGCGGTCAGTTCTGGAGCCGAAGCGGCCTGACCAACCTCCTAGCCATTGTAACAAATTTCAAAAACGAGGACGAAAAGTTCTTATGGAACTGATGGTTTTGCAACAACTTGCAGATGCGCCCGTCGAGGTGCCGCTGTTCGGCCGGTCGTTCAAGGCATCGATTGCGCCCGCCGAACTTGCGCGCGCATCCGGCTGCGCGCTTCTGGGCGTGTCTATTCTGAATTCGCCCCAAGGATATCGCGTTGAATTATTGCCGGAGTTTACTTATGATCGCAGGGAATTGAACAGCCGCCGGGCGCGAATACAACTAACACGCCGGATCATGGAGGCATTTGAGCCTGTGATTAGACGGAATCCGGAGCAATGGTATCATTTCGTTCCCATCTGGCCGGAGCATCCGACGGAAAAAGGCTCCACGGCCGCATAAAAAATTTATATATATACAATATGAACTCTATCAGGTGTTATTTGTTAATATTCGTATTCGCGCTGCCGTTGCTTGCGTTCAATGCCCGGTGCGACGATCACGGGCTGCTGAGCGCGCTTTTTGAGTCGCGCCCCGATATTGAAACCTGGTCGGCCGGGTTTACGCAGACGCGGAGGTTCAAGGTGTTGAACGATCCGCTAGTCAGCACCGGCCGTGTCTGGTTCGCCGCGCCGGACAAGTTCCGGTGGGAGCTCGGCTCGCCGCCTCAGACTATCGTGATCAAGCAAGCCGGGGAGTTGCTGATCCTTTATCCGGCGCTTAAACGACTGGAACGATATCCGTTGTCGGTTGAAAAGAACAAGCCATGGCGGAAGGCGCTGGTCTTATTCGAGGCCGGCTTCCCGAGCGACGAGACCGGGCTTACCAATAACTTCCGCCTGCTTTCGGCAAAGAGCGCGAGTAACGAGATACACTTGGAGCTGGAACCCCGGGACACCGCCGCGCGCGAGTTTATCAATCGGATATATGTCGCTTTTCAGACTAATACGATGTCACTAACCTCGACCGCCGTAGAGTTTGCGGATGAATCCAGCTTGAGCAACGAATTCTTCGAACCCGTCATCAACGGGACGCTCGAAGAAGGACTGTTCGAACCGCCCGAGGATTCAGGTTATACAATAGTCGAACCCCCGACGAATCGGTGATATGATCGAAGACCACCATTTGGAAGAAGCACTGTCACGCCTGCCGCATGGGACGGCGTTCCGTTTCGTTGACAGATTAACTGCGCTCGAGCCCGGACACTCGGGGTCGGGCGAGTACACGGTTCGAGGCGACGAAGAGTTCCTCAAGGCGCATTTCCCAGGGAATCCCGTTTTCCCGGGAGTTCTCCTTGTCGAAGCAGCGGCACAATTGGCCGGCGTGGTTGCGCAGAGCGATCCGCTCCTGACGCCGCTGCGGGAGCTCAGATTGACGGCCTTGCAATCGGTCAAGATTCTCGGGAGCGCGCGCCCGGGGCAGACGATTGGACTTTATGCAAATATAAGCGGGCGCCTCGGAGACCTGATCCAGGCAGAAGCCGCCGCGTCGGTCGAGGGCGCCAAAGTCATGGAAGCGCGTATTTGCCTGAGCGGCAAGACCTCCGACCTCTGAGCCTCTTGTTTTATTTAAACACTCGGCGCCATTCTTTCCTGGATACCTTGCCACGCCGGTTCGGCGCAATTGACTCTGTGAAATGCCATCTTTTAGGCACTTGCCACGCCGGCAGTCTTTCCAGCAGATAACCCCGAAGAACAGCGGGGTCGATCCCGCGTTCGGCCACAACGACCGCCGCCACGGTTTCCGAACCCGGACTGCGTTCGTCGCTCACACCGAGGACGAGGCAATCTTTCACACCGGAACAATCGCGAAGGACGCCCTCGACGGATTCCGGGACAAGCTTGCGTCCGGCGACGTTGATCGTATCGCCCAACCGTCCTTTCAAGAAGAGTGTGCCGTCCGTCAATTCTGCGAGATCGGAAGTCTTGAAGCGCCCGTTTCCGAGATTCGGCGAGGGCTGCGGCCAGTAAGTTTCTCCCACCGCGCGGCTATGTACAGACAAGCAATCATCTTCGTCGACGGATAACGTTACATTAGCCATGGGCGCGCCGGCGAAGTTATCAACGTTTCGTACGGATTCGGAGGCGTCATAAGCTATTCCGCCGCATTCGGTAGAGCCGTAGAAATTATGCACTTTTACACCGGAAGCATTAAATATCCGGTTCTCGAGGGATGCCGGCAGCGGCGCCCCTGCGGAAATTGCCAGGCGTATTGATTCTGTAATTACGCCGGCCTCATGCCATGTGCGCCATAGCGCCGGCACGGAGGGTAACGAAAATTCCGATCCGCACGCCGCAGCTTTCTTGATTGCCTCGGGAAGCGGCGATGGTACGAGAAAAAGCGGGATGCCGAAAAGGAGAAGCGGCAATACCAGGTTTGAGAATCCGTATGAATGCGCCATCGAAATCGCACCCAGGTTCGGCCAATCCGCCCGGAGCCCCATTGTCTCCACTATGTTCGATGCATCCGCAAATAATTGTTCGGCTGTAAAGACGACAAATCGTGGCTTGCCCGTGGTGGCTGACGTGGTCTTGAGATGCGCGCAATTTTTGGGTAACCCGCTTAAACGGGGTTGGTCTTGGCTTTCTTCCAACGGACACAACGGTCGGCCATGACGCCAGGCGCCTAGGACGGAGCGCACGAAATCGTAAGTATGCCCGCGCGCGAGAACTATGTCATCCGGGACGCCGCGCTCGGCGGCATTCATCAGTTCGGCGAAACTCCAGTCGGCGCCGGAGCCCAAATCCGTGAGTGCGCGTTCATGCTTGCGCTCGTGCGCAATGTTCAACCAGCGTTCGTAAAGCATGTGACAATATCCTGATTTGCTCGCGTACCCTTTCAACTCCTCCCCGGCTGTGCGTATGAGGGGGTGTCTAGTCCGACCTCGCCCGCCGGCGAACGGATTTTATGTTCTCGAACCGTACCTAATTTTCCTGTATCTAACGATATGTTAGCAGGCCTGATGCCGCGATTTTTTAACAAAAACGCCTATATCAGGCAAGCGGGTAAATAATGAGCCTATGGAAAGCAATGCGATTTTCCGGTTTTCACGTGATACATTCGCGTTTTCAAACGAATTAGTATGGGAATACAAGTTTGATTCTGGTACCGGTGACGTTCAAATGTACCGCCGTACCCCGCGACCGGTATATTGTCATCGCTGCTTTGTTATGGTACGTGCCGCGCGGCAATTCTTCTACGGCGCAGTGTTCGATCACCGCAAGCCGGCGCTGGATGCAAAATCTTATTACCGGCTGGTGCGGCGTGTCGTCTCGAGGAGTCCAAGGCAGTTCGATCCGGCATCTATCCTCATACCCGGTTTCGACGGGCTGAAGAGTTTCAGCGCGGCATTCGAGGAAACGGTCAAAAGCGCCTGCGGCGGTGCATGGCGCTCGTATTTTTTACGGAGTCATTGGCGCATCGTCTGGCCGTTCTCGAGGGCGCACCAGTACAGAACGGCCGAAAACCTGTCGGCCTCGTTGTCAAAAGGGAAGTTGCCGATCGTGCATCTGATAGACTTCCCGCGATTGAATATTAATCACGGCCTACTCCTCTTCGATGAAGGCCGGGACGAAAACGGACGGAAAAAGTTCACGGCGTACGATCCCAATCAAATGACGAATCCGGCCGAATTGATCTTTGATCCGAAGACGAGCACCTTCTCCTTCCTCCCGTGCCGTTACTGGAGGGGCGGACGCCTCAACGCATTCGAGATTTACTATAACCATATTTATTGAGCCGGCCCGGGCCTATGAACCGGGTTTTTTGTGTAACGTTGAAACGTTTATTAAACGTTACATGTAACGCCTGCGCCGTGGATAAGTGACGCTTAAATACGCATTAGAAATATTAATTATTTTATAAATACTTACGTAAGAGGAACTTATAAGCGTACCCCGGGTGTGGCGGCGTGCTTGGCACGCCGGATGCATATATCGTCGATGGTTGTTTTAGAACTATTATGAGTATGACATCTGAAAACAAAAAAATCTTTGAGTTGAACGACGGCAATTTCGATCAGGTATTAAGTGACGGAGTTGTATTGGTTGATTTCTGGGCGCCGTGGTGCGGCCCGTGTCGAATGCAGACACCCATTCTCGAGCGCCTTTTGGGCAAGGTTTCCGACGGGGTCAAGGTCGGCAAGGTCAACGTTGATGATGCACCCGGTGTGGCCGGGCGTTATGGGATACGGAGTATTCCGACGATAATGCTCTTCAAGAACGGGGCGAAGGTGCAGGAATGGATCGGTGTCCAGCGTGAATCGGTTTTATACAACGCGATTACCGAGGCGACCTAAGGCGTTTAAGAGGTTGATAAACATATATATACAGAAAGGTGATAAGAATGAGTGAAGACATTAATTCTATTAATCCAGACAAGGTTGTAGACGCGCGGGGCACCGCATGTCCGGGCCCGTTACTGGAGGCGAAGAAGGCGATTGGTTCTGTCGGAGTGGATCAGGTCGTCGAGATACAATCTAATGATGCCGGCTCGCGCAATGACATCCCGGTATGGGCGAAGAAGGTGGGGCACGAGTACCTGGGAATGATCGAGGCTGAAGGATACGACAGGCATCTGCTAAAGCGCAAGAAGTAGGCGGCCATTATTGGAGCGCCGATAATATCAATCGGATCGGAGGCAGCACTGCGTTATGTCGTCTGAAGCGTTCATACCGAAGATACTCGTTCCAGCGACGGTTTCTTGTGCGTATCCCGGCGCGGATGCCGTGGGCAAGGCACATTTGAAGTATCCGACCAACATCGATATAATTCGTGTGCCTTCTCCCGTGATGTTCCCCGAGGATTTTTATCTGGGGTGTTTTATGAAAGGGATCGATGGGATACTGATCGCCGGTTGCGGCAGTGATTGTCCTTTTGAAGGAGCATATACGAAATTGACGAAGCGCATCGATGGTCTAGTGAAAAAGATGCGCGCCGGCGGGCTCGAGATCGAGCGTTTGCGCCTGACGGCGATATGCACTGTTTGCGTCAAGGCCTTTCTCAAGGAGGTTAATCAGCTGAATGACAAAGTCAAGGCGCTCGGTCCGGTGAACCGTGATGTGGCGCGGGTATTGTGGGAAGCGTCGTTACGGGAAATCCGCGAGGGTATTGAAACGGAGACTGCAAATGAGTGAAACGCAGGGACAGCGAGTAAACGGACATATACGCGAGCGATTTGACACCCTTGTAGTGGGGGGCGGCATTGCGGGATTGGAATCGGCGCTCGATCTGGCCGAACAAGGATATCGAGTACTTGTTGTTGAGAAGGAAGCCAGCATAGGCGGGAAGATGATCGCCTTAAGCAAGGTTTTCCCCACGCTTGATTGTTCGAGTTGTATAACCACGCCCAAGATGTCGGCAGTGGCGCATCATGAGAATATAGAGATAGCAACTCACACTTCGGTGACGGCCATCGAGGAGAACGCGGGTACGCATAGAGTCGAGCTTGTAAGGAGGCCGACGTATGTCGACGAAGACCTGTGCATCGGCTGTAGTCTTTGCGAGGAGGCGTGTCCGATCGAGTACCCTGATCCGTTCGAGGAAGGGTTGGGTTCTATACGTGCCATAGCCGTACCTTTCACTAATGCGATCCCGCAGAAGGCAGTACTTAATCCGGAATACTGTATAGCGTGTGGTGCGTGTGCGAAGGTATGTCCGACCGACGCAGTGAAGTTCGATCAGGAACAGCTGATATATCATGTGGATGCCGATTCGGTAATTATAGCCTCCGGTTTCACGCTCAACTCAGTGTACCTCAAACCGCAATACAATGCGGCGATGTCACGGAATACCATTACGCCCATGCAGTTGGAGCGGCTTCTTGCGCCTCACGGGCCTTATGGGCGGGTGTTGCGGCCTTCGGACGGGAAAGTGCCCGACAGCATTGCATTCGTCCTGTGCGCCGGTTCGCGCGATCAGTCCATAGGCGTGCCGTATTGCTCACGTGTGTGCTGTATGTATTCGATCAAGCAGGCGATACTCCTCTCGGGCGCCGTGCCGCTGGCGGATATTACTATTTATTACATGGACATACGTGCGTTTGGAAAGGGACACGAGCAATTTTACAAAAACGCACAAGCGATGGGAATAAACTTTGTCAATGGCAAAGTAGCAAGGATAGATAATATAGAAAATAATGACATGTCCCTCCGTATAGAGAATCTGGAGACCGGCCAGGTCGAGGAAAACAGGCACGACCTGGTGGTTTTGGCCCAGGGCATTATACCTCAACCGGTGAAGCCCGACGGCTTGAACGCAGTGGCCGGCGACGATGGTTTTGTCGAGCGCCCCGAAATCCACAGGCCTGCGTGGACGGGTATGGAAGGTGTGTTCGTGGCCGGTGTTGCGGCGGGGCCGAAGGATATTGTGGATTCGATAATGGACGCCGGTGCGGCTGCGGCGGAGGCCTCCGGATTTCTTTCAAGGCGGGAAGAGAAGGGCAAAATGTTTTTTTAAACATTTAATTCGATTGAATCTCATCATCTGTTGGTAAATGCGAACTGAAGAAAACAACGGCGTGCCGGGGGAGGACATTCGGATCGGCGTATACGTGTGCATGTGCGGCGGTAACATCAGCGATGTGATAGACGTTGATAGAGTTGCCGCGGCGGTGGGTGAAATTGCGGGTGTAACCCTAGCCAAGGTACATCCGTTCATGTGTTCCGACCCCGGGCAGCAGACTATTACCGAGGATATCAAGACGCAGAAGTTGAATCGTGTGGTGGTGGCTTCATGTTCGCCGTTCTTGCATGAACTGACTTTTCGCACTGCGGTGGGGCGCGGGGGCCTGAATCCTTATCTGTATGAGCATGTGAACATACGCGAGCAGGGAAGCTGGTCGCACAAGGACGATCCCGATGGTGCCACGATCAAGGCTATACGGCTTATCGCCGCGGCGATCGGGAAACTGCGTTACGCCGAGCCGCTCGAGCAGATACAGATAAGCAACTTCAGACGCGCATTGGTGATAGGCGGCGGTATCGCCGGCATGAGGTCGGCCGTCGATTTAGGAAAGCGCGGCATAGAGGTCTTACTCGTAGAAAAAGAGCCTTCTCTAGGCGGATGGGTGAAGGAATGGGAGGAGATTTATCCTACCGGTGGTAAGGGTGCGGAGCTGATCAGGAGGTTGAATGAAGAATTGGAGAGGCTGAATGAAGTCACCGTGTTAAAGGGCGTTCGTGTATCCGACTTATCCGGATTCGTCGGTAATTACAACGTCACTCTCGAAAATGCCGGCGCCGGTGACGAAGCCGAGCTTCGTGAAGTCCTTGGTAACGCGCCATACCGGGCACAGGCCGGCGCTATTATTGTAGCTGCGGGATTCGAGCCGTATAAACCGCGTGCAGGCGAGTTTGGATATGAAAGTTTTCCGGGCGTGGTAACACTGCCGGAATTCATCGAGGGATTATCGGAAATGCAGATACATCCGGAAGGCCGGATTTTCTGGCGCGGGCGTACGGTCGGGAGCGTTGCGTTCATTCATTGTGTGGGGAGCCGGCAGATCGAGGGTGTTCATGAAAAGCAGGACGACGGGAAGATAAACGATTATTGCTCGCGCACGTGCTGTACGGCGATAGTCCGGAACGCCGCCTTGATCCGAGAGCGTTTTCCCGGCGTGCATGTTTATGACTTTTATCAGGACATCAGGACATACGGGAGGGGGCATGAGGAGATATACACCAGTGCAGCCAATACAGGTGTTACGTTTCTGCGGTATCACGGGGAGCAACCGCCGGTAGTCGAGAAGGGCGCTGACGGCGCCCTGCTGGTGCGTTGTAATGACCGGCTTACATTCGGAGAAGAGATCGAGGCCGCCGTGGATATGGTCGTCCTTGGCGTTGGTATGACGCCCGGGGCGGTGGGAAAAGTATCCGAGGTCTTGAAACTTCCGGTAGGCGCGGACAGGTTCCTTCAGGAGGTGCACCCGAAATTACGCCCTGTCGAGGTCTCAGTCAACGGCGTATTCCTGGCTGGAACCGCGCAAGGGCCCATGAATATCGAAGAAGCGTTCTCGGCGGCCGGTGCCGCGGCGGCGAAGGCGTCTATTCTACTGAATAACTCGACCGTGCAGCTTGATCCGTTCAAGGCGAATGTGGACGATGAATCTTGTATAGGGTGTGAAAGGTGTCTTTCCGAGTGTGTTTACACGGGGGCGTTGGTCATGAAGGAAGCGAAGGGTACTGATGGAAGTACATGCAGAAAGGCTGTGGTGAACCCAGGGTTATGTGTCGGTTGCGGTGCCTGCGTAGCAGTTTGCCCCACTCGGGCTATCTATGTAAATGGTTGGACCCTGTCACAATATGAGGCGATGGTCGATGGATTGCTCAATGCCCCACGCGAGGGAGCGCGGATTGAAAACGCATAATGATAGATTGTGTATGACGGAGAAAACAAAGGATTATTACAAGGATGCATTGCGTAAGTTCAGGGATAATCGCGGCGGGGTACCGGATGCGCTGAAGAAGTATTCATCCAATTACCGCAAAGCAAGGAAGCAAATCATTGAATCATTGAAAGAGTCCTGCCTCACGATTCCGTCGATCGCGGAGACAACCGGCTTGGAAAAACACGTGGTGATGTGGCATATCGCCGGCCTTCGCAAGTACGGCCTTGTCGAGGAAGCAGGGAACGAAGGGGATTACGTCAAGTATGTACTTATCCGGAGTAATGATGAATCGCATTAACAGCGTATATAACCATGGCTCATAAAGTTAATCCTGATTTTTTTAAAGAACTGCAAAAGTACGGTGCAGGCGATATAAATGATTGCTTTAACTGCGGGAACTGCACGGCCGTCTGTAACTTGACCGACGCGAATGCGGCTTTTCCGCGGTCTATGATACGACGGATACAACTGGGAATGGAGGATAACCTGATTGAGGCACCCGAGCCATGGTTGTGTTATTATTGCGGAGAATGCACGGATACGTGTCCCCGACAGGCCGGCCCTGGTGAAACGATGGCAACGGTCAGGCGGTTCGCGGTCTCGAAATACGATCCTACCGGCCTTGCCGGCTTGATGTATCGCAGTCCGGCGGCGACAATGATAGTTACCCTGGTTATATCGATTATCCTGACGTTGTTTCTAATCGGTTCCGAAGAGTCGGGTTCGGGGCCCGACTGGATATTCGAGCTGGTACCATACGGTGCGGTTCATACACTCGGCCTGATAATATCGGTGCTGCTGGGCATTGTGCTGGTTGCGGGGTTTGTGAATATTGCCAGACATTTCCTGTCGGGAGTCGGTGGTGTAGGTTTTCTTGTTAAACGCAAACCGGCCCAGTGGCGGAAGGCCGCCGTGAACGTGTTCTGTGAAATCATAACAATGAAAAGACATGGTGAATGCCAGAAAGATACAGAAATCGATAAACCGAAAATCCTGCGCCAGCGTTTTGTGCACTGGTGCATAATGTGGGGCTTCTTCGGTTTGTTTGCCGCTACTGTGCTGGATTATATTTTTATTTATCTGATGGGATGGGAGATATTCATTCCAGCGCGGATATTGGGGACCATTGCCGGCATTGTCATGTTATACGGAGTCGTAGTCGCCATTATTAAACGTTTCCTAGGCAAGGAAACCTGTTCCAAATCTTCGTTCATGGCGGATTGGTGGCTATTATGGATGTTGTTTGCGCTTACGATCACCGGTTTCTGGCTTGAGGTAGCGGTTACTGTGGAAGCATCGAATGTGGTTAATGATATAGTGCTTCTTCTGCACACTGTCTTAGCAATGGATTTGATCATTCTGCTCGCATTAACGAAAATTGCGCACATGGTCTACAGGCCCGTAGCGCTGCTGTTCTATTATCTGAAATCTTGAAATTATAAGGAGTTGTTATGGAAGATAAGAAAGAAAACCTTGTATTTGTACTCACCAAAGGAGCCGAGAATCCCGAGATGGTATTACTGACGTTTATCCATGCCGTAGGTGCGCTTACAATGGAAGTCGGCGCGACAGTGGTGCTCATGTCGAACGCCGTAATGTTAGCGCAGAAGGGCATGGGCAAACACGTGCGATATGAAGGTAAGCCGCCACTTGACGAGCTTATGAAGGATTTCAACGAGATGGGTGGGAGGCTCATGCTTTGCACGCCGTGTTACAAGGGACGTGGTTATGACGAAAAAACCGATCTCATCGAAGAAGCACAGCCCATCGCCGCCGCAGTTTACACTCAGTTGCTGTTAAACGCTACATCGGTTATTACGTACTAAATACCGGCGAATAAAATGTTTGAACATTACAGAGAGCCTCTGCGTCTTGAATGTTAACGAAAGGTAACGTCCTGAAAATCACGCGATCGCACTAAGCTAACTCAATAACAAAACAGCTATGCCAATTACAGTTAGATTATTAACTCTCACCTCTGCAATAACGATCCTTTTCACTTCGATCGGATTCGCCGATGAACGCACTTCGAGATGGGAGTCGGATGCCTTCTCGTTCGCCGTCACCGCGGACATGCGAAACTTCACGCCACCGGAATACACGGGCCTGGATTATTTTGAAGGTGTATGTAAATCACTCAAGGCCGCAGGCGCCGGTGAGTTCATGGTTGCCGTGGGCGATATAGACCCGCCGGCCCGTGTCCGAGCGGTGCTTGATAATGTCTTCGGCGACCAATACGCATGGTATCCGGTCACGGGAAATCACGAGGCGGAGACGCCCGCGGACATGGAATTCCTACGGCAATGGGGCGGCGGCGAAGTGCCGCGACTGGTTCGGAGCGGACCTGCGGGTGCGGAGACCACGACTTATTCGTTCGACCACGGCCGCGCCCATTTTGTCGTCTTAAACCAGTATTATAACGGTTCCTCGGATACGGGAACGGACGGCGACGTCGAAGACGCGCTTTATTCATGGTTGAAGCTAGACCTTAATGCGAATAGAAAACCGGTGGTATTCGTTTTCGGGCATGAACCCGTGGTCGCGATCCCGGACATGGAGACCGGTCGTATTCGGCATACCGGTGATTCGCTTGATCAATACCCGGAGCGTAATCAAAGGTTTCAAAACCTGTTGAAACGTTACGATGTGGAAGTCTATTTCTGTGGGCATACGCATAACGCCTCCTTCGCGAACATAAACGGGCTTTGGCAGATAGACGCCGGTCATTCAAGGGGGAAGGGAGACCCCGGCGCGCCGTCAACATTCCTAAAGGCTTGGGTCAGTTCGATGCATGTGTGGATAGAATTCTTCCGGCGTAATCCCGCCGGCTCCTATGAGCTAACTGAAACCGTGATCATTGAATAGCGCCCGTGTTCTTTTGAATATACCTGCGCCTTGATCCGTTAAACGAATAACCGGCATTGACTGCCCCGTCGAAATCGATCAATCTTAGCGCGGGTCCATTGTCGTTATAACATTTATGTTAGACACGGGACTCTTAAAACACCGTTGCTTTGGGTAGTTGACATCCAAATACATGGGCGGCGGTGGTTGTTTAAATCACAAAATATTTAAACCTCTTATGACAACAAAGAACAAAGTTTCGAGACGTCAGTTTTTGAAAGGCGCCACAGCGGTCACCATCGCGGCGCCGACTATTCTGCCGTCGCATATCTGGGCGGCGAAAAACGGCGCACAACCAAACGAAAGGATAACACTGGGATTCATCGGCCTCGGCTATCAGGCGCGGTCACACCTGAAGTCATTCCTCGGCAATGATCAGACCCAGGTGCTTGCCATCTGCGAAGTCGATACCGAGCGGCGCGAACACGCGATCGGCCTCGCCGAAAAGCATTATTCCCAAGAACGCTTCAAGGACATCTACAAGGCGGTGAAGGGTTATAATGACTTTCGCGAACTCCTCGCCAGGAAGGATATCGATGCAGTCGTAATCGCCACACCCGATCACTGGCACGCGATTCCCGTAGTTGCGGCCGCACAGGCGGGTAAGGATATTTATTGCGAGAAACCGCTGTCACTGACGATCTATGAAGCGAAAAAGATGATGGACGTAGTTCAGTCAAGCAATATTGTCTTCCAGACGGGTAGCCAACAGCGTTCGTCGTCGGAATTCCTCAAGGCTTGTGAGCTGGTGCGGAACGGGAAGATCGGTGAGGTCAAGGAAGTCTATGTCGCCGTGGGCGGCCCGTCCAAGCCTTGTGATTTACCGACACAGACACCGCCCGAGGGACTCGATTGGGATATGTGGCTGGGCCCCGCACCATGGCGCGGATACCACGAGATACTCAGCCCGCGCGGCGTCCATAGCCACTTCCCGAATTGGCGCAGTTACAAGGAATACTCCGGCGGCGGGATGACCGACTGGGGGGCGCATCACTTTGACATAGCACAGTGGGGACTGGGGATGGACAACAGCGGCCCGGTTGAAATCTATCCACCCGATGGTAAAGACCACAAGATGCTCACTTACAAGTATGATAACGGTGTGATGATGTACCACGGCGGCGAGGGCGGCGTCAGGTTCGTCGGGACTAAAGGCAAGGTTTACGTAGACCGCGGGCGTTTCCAAACATGGCCGGAATCGATCGGCAAAGAGGAAATCGGAGAGGACGGCGTTCAACTGTACGAAAGCCGGAACCACCGATATAATTGGCTCGAGTGTATCCGGAACAGGAAGCAGACCATATGTCCCGTCGAGGTCGGCGCGCGCTCGGTCACCGTATGCCACCTCGGGAACCTGGCATATTGGCACAAGCGTCCGCTCAAGTGGGACCCGGAGAATTGGCGCTTTGTCAATGATCCCGAGGCCGACACCTGGATGGATCGGAAAAAACGCAGCCCCTGGAAATTGTAGTCCCGTGTAAATACGGTACTTAGTATTGAAGACCGCTAAAAGACGGGTGAGGGAAACCACCCGTCTTTTTTATTGGAAATTCCCTCATTCTACGCCTGCTTGTGCCGACACGGCGGCCAGGCGCAATGCATAGAGAGACAAAGACGTTACAAGCATGTGAAGTAAAGATCATTCCTCCATTTCAGCGCGTGCTTCCGCCGCAAGGGGTGTAGACAAATAACGTTCGCCGGTGGATGGCGCAACGGTGACGATCATTTTGTTCTCGTACTCCGGTTTCTTCGCAAGCTCCAGCGCGGCATGAACGTTGGCCCCGGAGCTTATACCCGCCAGTATACCTTCTTCTTTTGAAAGACGCCGCGCCATGATAAGCGCGTCATCATTGCTCACGGAAATCACATCATCCACCAAGTCTAAGTCCAAATTCTCCGGAATGAATCCCGCGCCTATCCCTTGGATTTTGTGCTGACCGGGTTCAAGCTCCTTGCCGGTTAGATGCTGAGTTATCACCGCGGATTCCTCAGGCTCGACCGCTATAAACTTCGCATCGGATTTGAGAGGCCTTATGTAACGGGCTATACCCGTAAGCGTTCCACCCGTGCCGACACCGGCTATAAATGCATCTATCCCGCCGCCGGTGTCCTGCCAGATTTCCGGGGCGGTCGTAGTACGATGAATTTCCGGGTTCGCGGGATTATTGAATTGCTGCGGCGTGTATGAATTGGGAATACTTGCCAACAATTCCTCCGCACGCAGGATTGCGCCCTTCATCCCTTCGTTTCCTGGCGTTAAATCCAATTTCGCTCCCAGCATGCCCAGGAGTGTTCTGCGCTCGATACTCATTGTTTCCGGCATAGTCAGGATAAGCTTGTAACCCCTTGCCGCGCAGACAAACGCCAGCGCAATCCCCGTATTCCCCGAGGTAGGCTCAATAATGGTCGTTTCCGGATCGATCTTTCCCTCGCGCTCCGCCGCATCGATCATCGCCACTCCAATCCGATCCTTGACCGATGACGCCGGATTGAAAAACTCGCACTTTACAGCGATCTCCGCTTTCATCCCCCGCGTAATCTTGTTCAGCCTGACAAGTGGCGTCCGCCCGATAGTACCAGTTATATCAGTAAAGATTCGTTTCATAATACCGCCTATGCTCCTAACGTAATGAAACTAATGCATACCCGCTTAAAGTCAAGTATTCGAACCAAGTTACATAGGTTTTTTTGGGCAGATACTACATGGGAATGGTCTCATTGCTCTTTCTCGGCTTCCAGTACCGCTATTGACCGCGCCTGCACTTCAATCTCATCTTCCGCGTGAAGGGTCTCGCCGGCCTCTATTATGTCTACCGCGGTATCGATAACCTTATTCCATTTATCACCCCATTTTTTCGAGGGGAGTTGAAAGGTGAGCGGTTCCCAGTGGGCATTGAAGAGCAAGTAAAAGCAGCTGTCCCATACAGGTTCACCTTTCGGATTCGGATTTGGGATGCTTTCGCCGTTCAAGAATACTCCCACGGTCTTGGCGAAGTCCTCACCCCAGTTTTCTTCTTCCATGAATTTGCCTTCGAGCGTGAACCATGCGATATCCTTTACTTCTTTACCGTGAATACGTTTTCCGTGGAACCAACCTCTGCGGCGAAACACGGGGTGTTCGCGCCTGAATCTTATAAGCCTGCGGGTGAATTCAAGCAGCTCCCAGTCGGCATTTTCCCAATCCATCCATGACAATTCGTTGTCCTGGCAATACGCGTTATTATTTCCATCCTGTGTTCGGCCAGACTCGTCGCCGCCCAGGAGCATCGGCACGCCCTGAGAAAGGAAAAGGGTAACGAGAAAATTACGTTTTTGCCGATTTCTGAGCTTC
Source organism: Verrucomicrobiota bacterium (assembly GCA_021733835.1). Lineage (GTDB taxonomy): Bacteria > Verrucomicrobiota > Verrucomicrobiia > Limisphaerales > JAIPKD01 > JAIPKD01. The sequence goes on along the minus strand of JAIPKD010000033.1, from coordinate 13,743 downwards.
AGTATTTCCGGGTCATCGGTCTTACCCTCCGAACCGCAATTCCAGGAGCGGTTGTTATCCTCGCCGTCGCGGTTTTCCTCGCCGTTGGCGGCGTTATGCTTTTCGTTATACGATACGAGGTCCTCCATTGTGAATCCGTCATGGGCGGTGACGAAGTTGACGCTTGCGTAAGGCAGGCGTTGTGTATCGGCGTAAAGGTCTGAGCTGCCGGTGAATCTGGAGGCGAACTCGCCGAGTGTGCGTTCGCTGCCGCGCCAAAAATCGCGTACACAGTCGCGATATTTTCCGTTCCATTCCGACCAACCCGGTGGAAAGTTCCCGACCTGATATCCGCCGGGCCCCACGTCCCAGGGCTCGGCGATAAGTTTTACACGACTTATCACAGGGTCTTGATGGATAATGTCGAAGAAAGTCGACAAACGATCCACATCATGGAGCTCGCGCGCCAGTGTGGCGGCGAGGTCAAAGCGGAATCCGTCCACATGCATCTCCTGAATCCAGTAGCGCAGCGAATCCATGATAAGCTGAAGCACGTGTTGATGTCCCATGTTAAGACTGTTACCGGTGCCGGTGTAGTCCATGTAGTATCGTTTGTCCGATTCCACCAACCGGTAATACGCCGCGTTGTCTATCCCTTTAAAACAGAGCATCGGCCCCAGATGATTTCCCTCGGCGGTGTGATTGTAAACGACGTCCAGAATCACCTCGATTCCGGCTTGGTGCATTGCTTTGACCATTTGCTTGAACTCGGCGACGACTGCTCCCGGACGTTTATCCGAGGCGTATTCGTTGTGCGGCGCAAAGTAGCATATTGAATTGTATCCCCAATAATTGCGAAGCCCGCGGTCTACCAAGTGTTTGTCTTGGATGAACTGGTGTACGGGCATAAGCTCGACGGCGGTTACGCCGAGATGCTTCAAGTAATCTATGCTCGCCGGATGCGATAGTCCGGCGTAAGTGCCCTGCAACTCCGGTGGGATGTCCGGATGCCGTTTTGTAAAGCCCTTCACATGCATCTCATAAATGACGGTCTCATGCCACGGCCAGCGCAACAGCCTGTCACCGCTCCAATCGAAGAACGGTTGGTTCACTACAGACTTCGGCACAAACGCCGCGCTATCGGATGGGTTCGCAACATCCGGTTCTTCGAATTTATACGGGAAAACTGATGTGTCCCATTGAACGGCGCCCTCGACTGCTTTGGCATAAGGATCCAAAAGGACCTTTCCCGGATTACACCTTTGTCCCTCCGCCGGGTTCCAATCGCCATAGACGCGGAACCCGTATCGTTGTCCGGGCATTACCTCGGGCATATAGACATGTCGACAATATCCGGATTCCTCCGGCATTTTTATCCGTGTCTCCTCTCCATTATCGTCAAAGAGGCAGAGCTCGATCGATTCGGACGCCTCGGAAAAAATGGAGAAATTAGTACCTACACCATCAAACGTAGCTCCTAATGGATACGCAGTTCCCGGCCAGAATCTCATATACGATTATCTTTCAACAATTGTTCAGTTCTTTAGTGCAAGACACATGAACGTATCACGTCCAACCAAACCACATCAAGCAACGGGGTGTTGAACGACGAATCGCCATGCGTCTCGATACATAAATATGCACCAACAACCGGTGGATTCCATAAAAATAATTGCACTGCTTTATTTTGCCGGTATGCGTTTGGTTGGACATAAAAAAGTGATCATGCGGGATTCGATACGTTCTTGTTTGACTTATGAAATATATTCTATATTTTAAATATACGATGAAATTGAATCGACATCATTTCTCGAAGATGGACAACGAACTGGCGGACATGGCCAGGGCGATCGCGCATCCGGCGCGTATCGCCATTCTCCGGCTGCTACTCGACGTCGGTAAAACACAGTGTGGGGAGATAGTCGACGCCATCCCGCTGTCGCAACCGGCGGTTTCACGGCATTTACATGAGCTGAAAAAGGCTGGATTGGTCAATGACGAGCCGTGCGGCACACGTGTCTGTTATTATGTCGACCATGATAAAGTCGGACTGTTCTGCCGGATATTTTCCAGCAATATCGGTGAGCGCTGGAGGTCATCGAATTCACGTGTTTCGGCATAAACAAATTTCGTCATCTAGATATTTAAAATTTGAAATGTAAAATATAACGAAAGGAATATGTGATTGTGAAGACTTTTATTTTTATAATCGGTGTTGTAGTCGGATTGCTGATAATCGGAATCTCCGCCTGGAAACTTATGCCAAGCATGATGTTGGTGGAACATCAAAGCAGGTTCGACAGCATCGAACAAACCTGCAACCACCTCAAGGCGGCCATTGAAAATAACGGATGGAAGAGTCCCGCGATCCGGAACATGAATAAATCAATGGCAGAACATGGCGTGCGGATGGACGGGCAAATCAGAATCGTCGAGCTGTGCAATGCCGGATATGCGAAGGATATCCTTAGCAGCAATCCGGAAGTTGCTACTTTGATGCCTTGCGCATGGGGAGTCTATAAAAAGAAAGACGGAAAAGTCTACATTTCAGGCATGAATATGGGACTGATGGGAAAGATGTTCGGGGGGAATATCGCCAAGGTGATGGGCGCGTCTGTAGCGAAAGACGAGAAACGAATGCTCCAGGATGTCATTTTGGAGTAGAATCAAATGATTATACTCGCAAATAATAAAAACTGTTATATATCAAATATAACAATAACAATAACAATAACAAATAAATATAAATAGAAAGGACAAAATTATGCCGATATACGAATACGAAACCATACCTCAGAATAAAGGACAAAAGGCCAAGCGTTACGAGTTGAGGCAGGGCATGAACGAGCCTGAGTTAAAGGTGCATCCGGAGACGGGGGAACCGATCAAAAAGGTCTTTTCCGCCTTCAGTGTAAGTGCCGGCGAGCGGTCTAGCGATACAGGCGGAGAATCTTCGTGCTGCTGCGGCCCGCAATGCTCGTTGGGCTGAAACGATTCTCGGTGAAGACTGTCCGGGATAGTAGTCCGTGAACGGTCGGTATCGATATCAATCAACCGCCGCCGTTGGGCGGGTTGTTGATGGCATCGACAATGGAGTCAACGTTACGGAGTATCTCCTGGGCGGCATTTGCGTCGGGAATCTTCACTCCGAACTGTTTTTCCAGGGCAACCACGAGCTGCAGGGCGTCGACCGAGTCCAACCCCAATCCGCCGGGTCCGAACAGAGGTTGCTGGTCGTCGATGGACTCGGCGTCCACCTGCATCATCAGGTTTTCCACCATAAGCTCTTTTACTTGTTGTTTAAGCGTTGTCGTCTCAGCCATCAAAAAATCCCTTCGTCGATATCAGATATTGATCCTGTAATATAGGAATCTTGTCTTCAAGCAAAAAAGGGCAGAGCCGGCGTATGCGCAGGATCATTCAGTTCTATACATGACGACATAAATAAATGCGAATAACACCTTTCTATGCATATAATAGTTGGATCATAATCCAAATCCAAATCCAAATCGAAATCGGGATCGGGATCGGGATCGAAATCGAGCATCATGGGGCTTGGACACGAGAAACTCGACGTTTACCGTCTGTCAATCGGATACATGGCCTGGGTCTTTTTAGCCATGGCGTTTGTGCGCGAGCACATGAAAGGAGGGGGCCATTTCAAATATCCTTATCGCCTGACTTTTTATCGTGGCTTGCTGAAGATTTTTTAAACATGATTCCGAAGAACAACAGGCCGATTGCGTTTATGCCGAAGATATAACCGATCTTGTAACTGCGGCCGGTATTATTGCCGGCATATATCTGCGCATCGTCGCCCAGGAGCAGTCCGGGCAATGCCAGCGGCATCATAGCTCCGTGTAATGCGCCGTAGGCGAATCCCGCCTTTGTTTCCTTAGGGTAACACATTGAATCAGCCCATCCGTACAACCATCCCATCAGTATTCCGACCGTGATCAGCGCGGCCGCTTTCCTTGTGAGCGCTTTAAGACGAGGTTTTCCGAAGCAGAGTCTGCTGTTGATTCCTGATTTCCCTTTTACGCAATTCATGGCGGCGTGGACATTTTTAGGTTATTTCGGGATGCGGAGTTTGATATCCGCGCCCCGCGGGTATTCTTCGCTTTCGCCTTTCCAGACCAGCGGAACCACCAGTGGAACCACCGCAGAGTGTCCCACGCGGGGTTTATTCTGCTTGGACGCGTCTTTTGAATTACGCTGATGTTGACGAATTCGACCGGGAGTCCTCTGTGCTTGAATTGAACTATCATTTCGGACTCGATCAGGAACCGCGATGCATCCGGTTGCACCAGCTCCCAAGCATGCAGATCAACCAGCCTGAATCCACATTGGGTGTCCGGGAGCATGTCTCCGGCTAATGCGGATATCCGTCGGCTCATCCATTTATTGACGAACCGTCGCACAACGGGCATTTCGGCGGCGTACGGCATTCGGTTTCCGATTATCAACGCGGCGCGTGTTTCGTGGTATTTATTCAAGAACTTCGGGATATCCGATGCCGCATGTTGTCCGTCGCCGTCCATAATAACCGCGGCCTGGAATCCGGCTGTTGATGCGGCGGTTAAGCCACTCCTTATCGCGCGTCCCTTACCCAGGTTTCTTGTATGACGAATTATACGGGCGCCGGCGTCAGCAGCGCGTATCGCCGTATCGTCTCTTGATCCGTCATCTACGACGATAGCATGCGATAGGAGGCGACGAACACTTTGGACGAGGCCCCGGACACTGTTTTCCTCATTATAACAGGGTATGATTGCGCATACATCCGATCGGCGCATGGGGGTATGATCGGCAGTTGAAACTGTCAAAACAAGTTTAAAAGAAGCGCGCCATAATTTTAAGTTGCTTAGATGTTCGCCTGCCATTTTACTGAGAGTATGCTGAAACCAGCTGTACTCATCGATCCGTGATACTGTGAGGGCGGCGAAGCGTAGGAATAAATACAGAGTTTCGAAGCATGACACAAAGAATTCTGCTTATTAATACAAACGTATGCACATCGCCGGATCCGGTGTTTCCGCTGGGGCTTGGTTACTTGAACTCAGCGCTATGCAAGGCGGGATACATAACGCGCTGGCATGATTATCTGGTACATTCGGAGCCGCTTGAAGCCGTGTTACGGGATTTCATGCCGGATTACATCGGCATTTCTCTTCGAAATATCGACGACGTATTGATCCGGCGCCGTGAGACATTCCATCAATTACCGGTCAGGATATGCGAGACCATACGTCGATTCACGGACGCACCGGTGATCATCGGCGGCAGCGGGTTTTCGATCTTCCCAGAGAGTATTCTCGAGATTACCGGCGCCGATTTCGGAATCAGCGGCGAGGGCGAAGAAAGCCTACCCGCGCTGCTTCGCGCCCTCGAATCGGGTACGGACTACCGCATGATACCGGGCCTGGTTTATCGCGAAGGCGATTCAATACATATAAATGCGTCCGAACCGATGAATCCGGAATTCGAAATGCACTCCGCCGATCCGCCTCGGGACTTGGTCGATTACTACGCCGGTACAAGCTCGATGCTGAATATCCAAACCCAGCGTGGTTGCTCGTTTAATTGCTGCTACTGCACTTATCCGTCGATCGAGGGATGTGCAAACCGCTTTCGCGATGCCGTGGCAGTGGCCGACGAGTTCGAACGCATCGCGGCGATGGGAGCGCGTTATATCTTCATCGTCGATTCTGTCTTCAATAGCTCGGCGGAACATGTCGCCGCCGTTTGCGAGGAATTGATACGGCGTAATACCGGCCTTCGCTGGGGCTGTTTCCTGCGTCCCGCCGGCCTGACGCCCGAGCTGATGCGACTGATGGCGCGCGCCGGTTTGGCGCACATCGAGTTTGGATCGGATAGTTTCGCCGACGCCGTACTGGAGGCCTACCGTAAGGGCTTCGCTTTTGATGATATCCTGAACTCCAGCCGCATGGCAGCCGATGAAAATATTGATTACTGTCACTTCCTGATAAGCGGCGGCCCGGGCGAAACAGACCGGACATTGAAAGAGGGATTCGATAATTCACTGCATCTGAAAAACGCCGTTATCCTCGCAGTCGTCGGGATGCGCATCTATCCGGGAACGGCGTTACATGAGATGGCGATCGATGAAGGTCGTATCGATCGTGACTCGAAACTGCTGATGCCGGAATACTATATATCACCCGCGCTGACGGAGGATTCGGTGTTCGAGTATCTGTCCCACTTCGCTGAATCGGCGTCCGGATGGATTCCGGGCGACCCGGCCGGTGAGTACAGCAGTCTTGTCGCCAGGCTGCGCAAGAAAGGCGTAACCGGTCCGCTCTGGAGTTATTTTGCCATGATTCAACGCCTTATCCCGCCAACGCTCGTCGCCTCGAAAAAATGAAACGCCTATTATTAATCTCACCGTTATCAAGGAAAAGCCTGCTCGGTGGGGACTTCTTCTTTCGCATGCCCGGATTCGGACTATTGAAGGTCGCGGCAGTCACGCCGGAACGCTGGGAGGTGGTCATTTTCGATGAAAAGGTTGAACCCCTCGATTTATCGTGCGAAGCAGATTTAGTGGGGATTACCGCGATGACTTCGACCGTGAATCGGGGTTATATGATAGCGGATCACTTCAAGCGGCGCGGGATCAAGGTCGTCATGGGCGGTATGCATGTGTCTTGTCTGCCGGAGGAAGCGCTTGAACATTGCGACAGCGTCGTCATAGGCGAAGCCGAGGGCCTGTGGGAAAAGGTGGTCTGCGATTTCGAAAATAACCGTTTGCAACGTGTTTATCGGCACAACAACGGCCTGCCGGAACTCAAATCATTGCCGCAGCCCGACTGGCGCCTGTACGACGATAAAAATTATCTACCGGTGCACTTTGTCGAAACTACACGCGGCTGTCCGATGGACTGTGAATTCTGCGCTGTGACGAACGCCTTCGGCGGGAAGTACCGGAACCGCCCTAAAACGGATGTACTCGAAGAGCTTCAAGGCCTCGAGCCGTTCTCCGGTTTCTTCACACTCAAGGACATGGTGTTTTTCGTTGACGACAATATAGCGGGGAACCGCGCTTATACGAAAGACCTGCTTCGAGGCATAGCGCCGCTGGGCTTGAAATGGTTCGGCCAGGCCTCGATTAATATTGCCGATGATGAAGAATTACTGGCGCTTTGCCGCGACAGCGGGTGCAAAGGGCTTTTTATCGGCTTCGAATCGCTTTCACCCGAAACACTCGAGGTAATGGGTAAGAAAGTCAATAATCCTTCTCGTTACATCGACGCGATCCGGAAGATACAGGATCACGGCATCGGAATAGACGGCTCGTTTGTGTTTGGATATGATACCGATCGAGAGGACGTCTTCGATCGCACGGTCGAATTCGCCATCAAAGCGCGGCTCGAGGTTGCCTACTTTTCCATCCTCACGCCCTATCCCGGTACACGATTATACCGGCGGCTGAAGGGGGAGGGCAGAATAACGACCGATGATTGGTCGAAGTACGACGGCAACAACGTCGTCTTTCGATCGCGGCCGCTCTCGCCCGAGCGCCTTCAGCAAGGGTATTACACGGCGCTGAACGACTTTTACCGGTACTCGTCTATCTTTAAAAGACTGCGCCGGACGAAATCGTATAAGAACTTCTTTTATCCGATGAACTTCGGATTCAGGCGCTCGGTTAAACGGATGATCCGTGCAAAAAGTCGTTTGACAAGCAGGCACGCCTGATGATTAAGAATGTTTAGAATAACAGAGAGTATCCTTTTGCTAAGTGTTATTTCCCGAATCCAACAACAAGCGTAAGAACCGGCGGGTGGTAATCACCGGCGCGGGAATTATCACGGGTCACGGCAACGGCTGGCATGATAACGCCGAGGGTTTCCGTTCGGGGAACGTTGCCTTGCGGCCGGTCACGTTGTTCGATACCTCGAGACAGCGTGTATCCATAGCCGCCGAGGTGCGTCTTCCCGAGTCCGCGCCGGATACACTCTTGCCGATAAAACAAGTGCGGCGTCTCGACAGGGCCGGCATCATGTTGCTTCACGCCGTCCACCAGGCCTATGCGCAGTCGCAATGGAATGCCCATGAAGATACCCCTGTGATAATGGGTACTACAAGTGGAGGGATGGCCCTGGGTGAGGTGTATTTCCGGCACGCAACTCGATCTCCGGCCAAACACAGGGGACAACCGACGCGCGCATATATCTATCAAGCGCAAACGCAGGTACGGCTTGCGGCGGAGGCGGTCGGTTGCTACGGGCCGATCACCATTATTTCCAACGCATGCGCATCCGGCGCAAACGCACTCGGATTGGCCTGGGAATGGGTTCACGGCGGGCGAGCCGACCGCGTCTTGACGGGCGGATACGACGCATTGAGTGAACTTGTTTTCACGGGGTTCAATTCGCTTCAGTCGCTCTCGCCCACCGGCTGCAGACCGTTCGATGCGGCGCGCGACGGACTTTCGATCGGCGAGGGCGCCGCCGCATTCACGCTCGAGACGCTCGACAGCGCCGAAGCCCGGGGAGCGCCGATCCTGGGCGAGATAACCGGCTACGCCGCTTGCATAGATACGCATCATCTTACTCAGCCGCACCCCGAGGGTGATGCAGCGGTTTTTACTATGACCCGGGCCTGCAGGTCGGCGGGGGTGGCGCCTGAGGATATAGATTATGTAAACGCGCACGGTACCGGCACACCGGCAAATGACGGCTCCGAGGCTATCGCCCTCAGGCGTTGGGCGGGCCGGCATGTCTCGTCGCTGAACGTAAGTTCGACCAAGGCCGGAATCGGGCACCTCCTCGGTGCTGCAGGCGCAGTTGAAGCCGCAGCATGTTTAATGGCCGTGCAGGGACAATGGCTTCCGCCGGAGACGAGCATTAACGAGCCGGACCCGTTATGCGAGTTCAATATAATACGCAGACCGATGGGTTCGAAAATTGAATACGCGCTCTCGAACTCGTTCGGGTTCGGCGGCGCCAATGCGACATTGATACTCAGGAGGTGGTCGTGAGGAAGGTTTATATCAACGGTACCGGTTGCGTCTCACCCGCTGGGTGGGGCGTCGATGGCTTGCATAACGCGGTTTTTAACAACTCACCTGCGCCCGTACACGAACTGGAACGTCCTGGATGGGAAGAGCCGTTGAAGATGCGCGCAGTCCCGCGGTTATCGCCGCCCCCGGCGTTTCTACGGCATCCGCGGCTGCGGCGGTCGAGTCCTTTAACACACTATGCGGCCTCGGCCGTGTTCGAGGCGTTGAAAGTCGGAGGCGCGAATCCTGATTTATCCGTAATCCCACAGAACACGGGGATTCTCGTTTGTTTGCAGTCAGGGTGCGTGCATTATTCATATAGATTCTTCAACGAAGCACTGGATAATCCCGCTACCGCAAGCCCGTTACTTTTTCCGGAAACGGTTTATAGCGCCCCGGCCAGTCATCTAGCGTGTATCCTGCAGCGTACGGAAATCGTGTACACGCTCGTCGGCGACCCCGCCACCTTTTTAAGAGCGCTCGCTCTCGGCGCCGGGTGGATAGCCGAAGGCAGGCTCGACGCATGTCTGGTTGTCGGCGCCGAGGAGCTGAACTGGCTGCTGGCAGATGCGCTTTGGCACTTCGATCATCACGCCGTGCCGAGCGCGGGCGCCGGCGCATTGTTTCTTTCGGCGTTTTCGGAGTGCAGCGATGCCATCGAGCTGGCGCTGGTTACAGACGCCTTTACTTATAATTCCCGGCTCAACCGTCACGAGGCCGCGGTTCGAATGCGTGAAGCCCTTCCACCGGGTTCCGGTAATGAGGTTCTATGCGACGGCCGCGAAGGCCGCACTTTGAAAGACAAAATCGAAAACAGCGTTTGGTCGGGATGGCCCGGGGCCCGGTTCAGTCCCAAGGCAACACTGGGCGAAGGATTCATGGCCGCCGGTGCATGGCTGCCTGTTACCGCTTGTGAAGCGCTGAAGGATAATCGGTACACGGCGGCAAACGTAAGCGTTGTCGGCAACGATCAACAAGCCATAGGCGCAAGGTTTATCCGGCACGCCGGGGCAGGCGAGGCGTCAAGTCGAGCGCCGGCGGGCGATGGGGCTGCGTGAAGCCGGGTCTATATTTATAGTCGTGTCCGGTGTGTATGGTTTACCGGCGGATATAGCCGTTGGTCTTGAACCAGTTGATTGCGTCTTCAAACGCCCGGTGCGGCGGAGTCTGAGGTAAACCGAGTTCCCCCACGGCCTTTGCCGGATTAAAGAACATCTTGTACTTTGACATGCGAACGCCGGCTACGGGCGCTTTCGGCGGTGTCCCGGTTATTCTGGAAACGCCCTCGTTCAAATACGCGAAGAGCAGGGCGAGGGAGTATGGGATACGAAGTCTCGGCGCGGTCAGTCCGGTAAGCTCAGCTAACACCTCGAACGTGCGGCGCATCGACCAGTTGCCCTCGGCGTTACCTAGGATATAGCGTTCGCCGAGTCTGCCGTTTTGTGCCGCCAGGATATGACCCGTTGCGACATCGCGCACGTGTGCCCAGTTCAGTCCGGTCTCCACCCAACCCGGCATTTGCCCATTCAGGAAGTCGACTATTATGCGTCCCGTCGGTGTGGGCTTCACATCGCGTGGTCCCACCGGTGCGCTTGGATTGACGATTACCACGGGTAGGCCGTCTGCGGCGCGTTCAAGGGTGATCTGCTCGGCCTGCCATTTCGAGCGCTTGTAGTGATTCGTGAGTTGTCCTTTTTTCAACGGCGTTGTTTCATCTGCCGGCGCGATTTGCCCGCCTGCGTCCTTGGCCTCGGGTAAGCCGATGCAGCCGACGGTGCTGGTATACACGATTCGCGAGCAGCCGGCGCGGGCGGCTGAGTCGATGACGCAGCGGGTTCCGTCGACATTTGTCCGATACATCGGCGTATAGTCCCTGAGCCAAAGGTGGTATGATGCAGCTACATGGAAGCACCAATCGCAACCCGTCATGGCGACTGTCAGGCTGTTATTATCGCAAATATCGCAATCAACGCTTTCAATGTCCGCTCCCGCCAGGCCGCGTGTATCCGAGTTTTTGCGGATGAGCGCCTTGACCTGATGCCCGCGCTGCACCAGTTCATGGACGAGGTTTGCGCCGATGAAGCCTGTGGCGCCTGTGACGAAACATTTCATTTTTTCAATTTGTTTATTAAACGTAATCCAACTTCCACGGGCTGCGATATGGACGGAAGTACGCCGGGCAATCTTCGACTTCATCGAATTGCATCAGGTTCCGCATATTCGTTCGGCCCATACCGCCGCAACCGATCAAGCCGAAGACCACCTTGTCATTTGCGCTTGTGTTTTTAGCGAGGATGGACGGTGCGATGGCTGCGCCGGCGGCAGCCACGCCCGTCGTACTGATAAACCTGCGTCTAGTTATCTTGTCGTTCATAGTTTTTTCGTCCTACATTGGTGTGTGCTGGATCTTGTTATTTCCCCGGATTCTCGGATTTTTTCGAGAACAACAACGGTGCGAATTCGGAGAGGTAATTCCGCCAATTAATCCATGTATGGCCGCCGGGGGATTCCTTGAAGCTTACGTCGAATCCGTGTTCTTTGAGCATATCCACGGTGGCCCGAGAGGTATCGATTAGGAAGTCTTCTTTGCCCGTGGCGAACCATACCAAGTTGAGCCCTTTCTTTAGGTCTGAATCATCCAACGCCGCCTTGTGTTGTTCTTCCCATGAAGGGCTTGAATCTTCATTGTTGATACCGAATATTCCCGAACTAAAGACGCCGATGTAAGCGAACTTATCAAGATTTGGAATAGCGATATTCAGCGTCTGAGCGCCGCCCATCGAGAGGCCTGCGATTGCACGGTGTTTCTTGCCCGGCAGTACCCGGTAATGTTTTTCCACATACGGCATGATATCATTCAAAAAATCTTCCTGAAATTCGGTCATCGACGACCTGAAGGAAGCTCCGCCGTCGCCGAACCTGAACGGGCCGGTATGGCCGGCGGGCATGACGACCATCATCGGCTCTGCCTTGCCGGCGGCGATCAGGTTATCCATAATAAAACCTGCGCGGCCGACGGTTGACCATGAATCATCGCTATCAGACGCGCCATGCAATAGGTAAAAGACCGGATAATCCCCATTCCCGGATTCATAGCCCGTAGGTGTGTAAATGTGCATACGACGAAAACGTTGTAAGGATTCGGAGTAATAGGTAACCTCGGCGATTGCACCATGAGGCACTTCCTTGACGTCTGCCGTGTCGGAGCCGGGTACGTATACGAGGCTCCAAACGTTTTCATTGGATTCACTTATGGATGTATTACGGGGATCGACTACTGATACACCGTCTACGTCGAACGTATACCGATAAGCACCCGGTTGGACAGGGCCGAGTTTGACCTCCCACACGCCGTTTTCCTTTTTTGACATTTCGGCTCCCCGGGAATTCCCGGGTATGTCGCCGCCGTTGAGCCGGACGGCCTCGGCTCCCGGCGCGAAAATCCGAAATGTGATGGTGCGATCGGCGGAGACTTCAGGTGATGTCACCTGGGGCGGCGCCGTTTGTTCGGTCTGTTGCCCCGATGCTGTGTATATCATGGCGGATGTCATAAGCATTGCGCCGGTAATTACTGAGATTTGTTTCATTTTGTTCTTCATGGCTTTCAATACTCTTTAGCTTGTAAGAGTTTAAGTCAATTCTAATTTCGGCATACTGCGGAAATTCACCCCTCGCAAAGCCGCAACAAGCGCAAAGGGAGACAACCTTGTTTTGTCGCTACGGGACTTATTCGATTTATTGTTCTTTTTGCTATAGATATTACACCCCTAACGTGATTCATTAGGATTATGGGGTACGTCAGGGGCAAAATATTTATAGCCACACCCGCCACACAAACCCATCAGTCCCTTTAGGGACGTAATATTTCCTTCATGGTAAACATTTCATCCCTACCGGATTCTAGAAGGTGCAGACGGCTGGTAATCGAATAAGAACTTGGCGCTCGAAACCGCTGCGGCTGATCCTTCAGACACACCCGCGCTCCGTTCCTCTCCCGTACGCGTACACGTTCTCGTATACGTTTTTCGTATGGCATCATTAACTGCGAATAATCGGAATCGAGAACGTGAACGTGAACGTAAACGAAGCCGAAATCTAAACTTCTCTGCGTCCTTCGCGCACTTGGCGAGAGATTCAATTTATATTTATAGCATTATTTTCTTTGAATTATTACAACTTGACGATGTAGTATCTCTGCAATATTGCTATGAGCCAGAAAAACGATTACGACGGGGCTTGGAAGGAGGCGCTGGAGCAATACCTGCAACCGCTCCTGGAATTCTGCTTCCCGGATGTTGCCGCCAATATCAATTGGCACAAGCCGATCGAGTTTTTGGACAAGGAACTGCAAGAGGTGACCAGGAACTCAAAACTGGGTAAGCAGCGAGTGGATAAATTGGTAAGGGTAACCCGTAAGGACGGCAGGAAGGAATGTATATTGATCTACGTGGAGGTACAGAGTTGGGTGGACAAGGACTTGCCGAGGCGGATGTACCGGTACCATCATCGAATAGCCGACCGGTATGATGAGTCTGTGGTGAGCCTGGCGATATTGGCCGACGAGAAGCCTGGGTGGTGTCCCGACACATACGAGGAGCGGCTGTGGGGGTATGAGCTGCGATTTCGGTATCCGGTGTGCAAACTGATGGAATTCGGCAGGAATTGGCGATGGCTGGAAGAGCAGAGGAATCCTGCCGCTGTGGTAATAGCGGCGTACTTGGCCACGCAGCGGACGCGCCGGG
>JAIPKD010000032.1 GCA_021733835.1 Verrucomicrobiota bacterium | reverse complement strand
TTGGCGCCGTACGTCCCGATGATGGATACCTTGTGACAGCACAATCGGAAGTCTTTAACGCTGAGACATATTTAATGTTTTTGAAACAAGTTATTCGCCATCGCCGCCGAGGTAAAAAGCAGGTCATTATCGTTGATAATGCTCGATACCATAGAGCCAGATTACTACGCCCATGGCTTGATGATCACAGGAATACTCTCTGCCTTGACTACCTACCACCATACAGTCCGGAACTTAATCACATAGAGCGAGTATGGAAACTCACCCGCCGTTTTTGTACGCATAATCGCTATTTTCCTGAGCTCAGACATTTAGTTGATGCGGTACAGGAGCAATTTGCGATGTGGAAGCAACCGAATACAATGCTACGTCGATTATGCGCAGTTATTTAAGTCGTCGTGTATAAGTATGTAACTGGTGGGAGAAATGTAGTGCCAAAGGCTTGTCGTGTCTTCGTAAGTCCTTGATTACCAAAGATCTAGTTTTTCAAACTGTAGAAGATGGGCTTGATACTAAAAGTTTCGTTAAATAGGGAGGAGCACGGCCTAGACCAAAGTACCAGCCGCAGCGGCTCCGAACGCTACGCCTTCACCCGATTGCGAGAGGCAACGCCATTTTACACCGCTGCGACTGGCCTTCAGGCTTGGACATAATCAGAAGACGCACCACGACCCCATTTTTAACTGATAAAATCACCTTCATTTAGTGTTTCGTGGGCATCTGATCGAGAATCCGGCAGGCGCGCACCATCGCCGGAGACGCACTTGAAAAACGCCTCGTCGCCTGCGCTAATCTTATCAGCGGCGTCGAATCACACTTCCATTGGGAAGACCGCGTAGAAACCGAATCCGAGGTGCTAATGATCCTTAAGACCACCGACGCACAAGTCGAACGTCTCAAACAAGTGGTAGTCAACCGGCACGCATAAGACCTGCCTGAATTCATCGTTACGCCGATTACCGATGGGCATCACGCGTACATGGACTGGATAACTCAGGCGACCGGCGGAGAATAGGCGGGTGGCCATCTACTGATAAGCTTTTTCACCCTGCCCATCGGAAATTGACGAAACGCCATACCAGTATTGTGTGCAGGATAATGCTCGTGGCCGTGAAAATCAGCAGCGGACATTTGCGTCGCTTACCAAGAAAAAATACCGCCAGCGCTATGAACACAGGAAACGCGACGGACTCAAACCGGATATTCGATACAAATGTCCCGCTCATTGCCGGCAGTATGCCAAGCACATACGTCCACACTACTAAATCCTTCCCCAACCGCCATATCAGCGGCAGGCAATAGACCACCAGGACGAACGCCGCCCTGTCCAGCATCGATCCCTGAAAACTATGTAGGGTTGACGCATCGAAGAATCCAATGACGAATTTAGGTATGTTCCATAAATTGCTTATCGAATGCACCCCCCAGTGCTTTTGCGCCACGATACCTTCGAACGGGTTGCCCGTCATATTCCACATTAATGTCAGGTATGCCGCCCAGCCCAGTATCGGCGCCGCAAGCACCATCAACTCTCCCTCGTCTCCAGTGTCCTGCTCGCATGTGCTAACTCGATAATGTTCTTCTTTAAGCCAATTCCATTTGTTCAGCCAGTCCCAACGTTGCCGCATCAGCCAATACCACCCAATCGGCAGTACGCAGAATACGCCCACACCTCGTGTTAACGGTAATAAAAATCCCGCTATCCACGCAAGCGTATCCCTCTGCCTCTCCAATCCAAACCACAACAGCATCAGCAGCATAAAAAACAACGATTCGCTGTAGATAAATTGGTAGAAAAGCGATCCGGGGAAAATGATTAATAATGCCAACGCCCATAACGCCGTCCTTTCATCAAAACGTCTCGCCACGATTGCAAAAAACACTACCCAGCCAACAAGCGAGAACAAATTAGCCAGTACCATACCTACCACGATATGATTAGCGCCCGTTAATCCATTACTCCAACGTATTAGCATCGGCCAGAGCGGATAGAATGCGCATGAATTAACTCCTTTGTCATAGCCTTCAACGCTCAAATATAAATAATGTGCAGCATCCCAAGTACCAAAATAACTGCTGACTGTTGGCTCACTCTTAATTGGCCAATGCCTTACAGAATTATATTGGTGCTTATCGAAATTAGAATATATACATATAGCACATATTATAATACCGAGGTACAATAACTTAAATAATATGCTATATATAATGAGTCTAGTTATTACAATATTATATGTTATTTGCATTACATATTATTTAGATCATAATATGGTATTAAAACATAAATAGTATCAATATATTTGAACACATGATTATTTACAGAATATACATACATATATATAATATAAATAACCAATAATACATGATATTACTAATATAAGTAGTATAATTGATGATAGAAGTGAGGATAAATATGCATTGTAAGTATCAAATACACTATTACCTAAACAAGAACATTTAGCATTAGAAAAGAAACCAATTCCGGTTATTATACGATAGAATATGAATATCATAGCTAGCCAGGAAAGCATTAATAAGTTTGTTATTCTAACTGGATGTTGGAATATCATTATTGCGATAACCAACTCAAATAAAACGGTTGTAATAGCCAACTGCCAATTATCAAGGAACGTAAATACAATATTTCGTGATGTATAATAATCTGAATAAAGATTTAACATAATATCTAGTAATTTAGAAATTGATGTTAATAATAATAATGTGGCCGAAAATATCATGCACGAATATGCAATGTAATATATATATTGAGATAAAGTATAATACGCTGTATGTTTATTTAACATAATTAATCTGTCATCGAACATGCATTTAATATCCTTAATATGATAATATCTTAGCACTTGAAGCAATATATCACTAGGACGGATATCATCGTACGGCAAAGATCCTCAACCATCCCGAAGCTGCTTGTAAGAATGAGCCAAGACATTGCTTTCAGGATCCTTGCTGGTTTCTAAAATCAAGATGCCGACAAAGCGGACATTTTGCACGACTTATTGTTTGTCAATAGCGAAGTGAGTGGCCCTGGAATACTTCAAATATGTGCGATAGCTCTCGTAGCCAACCATCCGCTTGTTACCTTGTTTTAATAGTAGGCGCCCTCTATTGTTTTAATAGATGGCACCTTCTATATTGAAACCAAAATTACATTTGTATCAGTCACATTCAACATAGCCAATACGACGACTTTCCCAATAATTAGCGTCACAGTGTTCGCATGGCTTCGACGCCACTAATGTTTCACAGCCAACGGATGATGAATAGGCATCTATTCCATATGGCGCTGAGCTATGATATGAACATGTGTCATAAACATTACCTTCATCTCGACATAGCCGTACTACGCGATCATGCCGATATTCAAGACACGGTTGCTGATCACAATCTTCCATGCCATCGCATGTATCATCTATGAAAATATCGACACATGTAAAGCCATTATTTATTCCAGCTATTACGATACTTGAACAAAGCATTGTTATGGTGATACATATTAACACTAATATACTCTTTTTGTTCATGGTCACTTCCTTTCTTTATATGGTTTAGGTTTAATAAGTATGGAATGTAAATACCGAAGCCCTATATATAAGGGGAATAAAAAAGTAATAATGTATAGCAATAATTTACTGTAATGGGATATAATTAACGGGTCTACTGGAGCTGATGCAACTTTATTCTTATATATATTATGAAGCATTGCTGAATTTGTTAAAGGTATATTAGAGCCGGTATTCGTGTATACTATCATGTCCACTAATTTAGTATCATGACGGAATCGATGATCATTAATAATATAAGTGTTGCTATCGGTTAATATATCAGGTATATTTGACGTAGTATATAAAGACATAACGGTACCTTCACCTATCCGTACTGGAACTCCCGTTTTTGAGCTTATTGTCCTATATTTAAACTTCAGCGGGATGCTGATATTGTTAATGTTAGTGGCCTTTGTGACCTGATATGTAAAACATAATGTATCTTTTTTTACCCATGGCATCGGATTTAATGCAACTGAACGGTTTTGTTCTGATCTGATACCACGACTCGCAAGATAATGGAAAGGAGCATCATCAAGAAGGTCTCGGGAGGCAAAAAATTCGGCTTCTTTCGGGAGCGCTAACGAATCCGAATAACGTTTTAGCTTTGTTTTGTATCCAAAACCTGTTTGGCCACCGGCACCATAAATATCATCAGGAAATGGTATTAGATTATTATTGTTAAGATAATCACTTGAGCAAAATGCAAACCAGGCAATATTGGGGGCAAACCAGTGGGCAGTGAAGTTGGCTGGAATGATACTTATAATTGATACATGATTTGTAGAATTATAGTGATTGAAGTCTGACACATCGATATTGTTATTGTCACAATACGGACCCCATATTCTTTTGACTTCTTTAGTTGTTAAATCATTAATATGCTTTGACCCATTTACAGTATATGATCCATTATAATAAAAATAAAGTACATCAGTATCTAATGAATGATCCAATATATACCATTCATCACCACTATAACTGAAATAGCATGTTAGACGTAGTGTTCTCACGTCCGGTGACTTAGAATGAATACCACATTTAGAAAGTATATGCATGTTGCAGTAATAATAACGATCAAATAATGTATTATTAGCGCAATACACGGTACAACAATATGAAAATATAGAATACAACAATGACACCGTAAATATATAATAACCTATAGATTGTAAGTAAAACATATATATATGGTTATTTGGAGATTAATAGTATATACACATAATATAAGTAATGATAAAAATATACTATCTTAGTCACATCCAAACGACAAGCCGACACGAGACTTTAAGTATGAGCCAAGCGTTTGTGATTCTGCTATACGTCTACCAATGTCACGCCAACCTTATGGACTCAAACAATCCAACTTCAAAGGATACACAAATGTCTATATCATCCATTAATCGACGATATCATAAAATCTTTACGGAAAATAGCCCGCCGAAGAGAAGATTCGCGACATCTTTTTTCAAAAAACCGTAAGCGATCCTCCGATACGCGCCAAGCTGGACATAGCTGCTAATGTGGACAAAATATGCCTACTGTGGACATACCCTTGTTTTCAATGCAGTTACTGATCAACGTCGCAAATTATTCACCCTTTAAGCAGTTTATCACAAGAGAGCGCGTTTGCGCCGGTTCACTCGTAACGCAGCGCGTCGATAGGATCGATATTCGAGGCCTTGTACGCGGGGTAAGTGCCGAAGACTACGCCGACGGCGCAGCAAATAAGCAAACCTATCAGCACCCAGTCGAACGGTATTGCGGCGGGGACGTTGAGGACTTTTGCGGCGATGTTGCCGCCGATTATGCCCAGGACGATCCCGAGGACTCCGCCGATCTGGCAAATGGCGATGGCCTCGGTCACGAACTGGACGAGTATATTCCGTTTCTTGGCGCCGACGGCGCGCCTGATCCCGATTTCACGTGTCCTTTCGGTTACCGATACGAGCATGATGTTCATTATACCTATACCTGCCGCCAGCAGAGCAATCGAGCTTACAGCTGTAACGCCTATCCTGACGGCGAATGTAATGGACTTGAATTGTTTGATCAGCGAATCGTTAGTGACGATCTCAAAGTCATCTTCTTCAGTCGGCTCGACCTTGCGCAGCTTACGGAGGATGCCACGGGTCTGTTCGATCGTATCCTCGAAGAGTTCCTGATTGTAGGCCTGAATTAGTATATTAAGGCTTGCGCGGCGGGTGTATCTATTCATCCCGGTGGTAATGGGTATGGCCAGGAAATTCCCTTGTTGTCCGCCGATAGTGCCGCCCTTGGATTCGAGGATACCGATGACATTGAACTTGGCGCCGCGGTAGCGGATGTATTCGCCGAGGCTACCGCCGTGAGGAAACAGTTTCTTCGAGAGTTCGTTGCCGAGGACGCAGACGTTCCGGGCGCCCTCGAGGTCGGATCGCATGATAGCCCTGCCCTGCTCTATCGTCCAGTTGCGCGCGGCGAATATTTCCGGAGAGACCATGACCATACTGACGTCCGGGTTGGTTTTTTCGTACTTGGATGAAACCTCGCTGCCGCCCTGCCAAAGCTCTGCGCCCACGGCCTTTGCCAGCGTCGCCTCGCGACGGAGCGCGGCCATGGTATCGTATGTGATATTTTCACGCCGGATATATTTCGCCAGGCCTTCGGGGCCGCCGGTGTAAATGGCGGGCCATTTTTGCACTTGGAAAGTATTGGCGCCGAGCTGGGTGAGCTCGGATTCCATGACGTTTTGAAGCGCGCGCATGGCGGTCATGACGAGAATGATCGAGAAGACGCCGACCAGCACGCCCAGGAGCGTAAGCGCGGAGCGCAGCTTATGCGCCGCAACGGCGCCTATCGCCATCGCGCAGCTTTCTTTGATTTCGGTTATTATCATTCGTGTCCTGTTAAAAACCATAAACCCTCGATCATTCCCAGCGTAACGCCTCGACAGGGTCCATCCCTGCCGCCCTGTAGGCGGGGAAAAAGCCGGAGACCATCCCTGTGAATGCGGAGACAAGGAGCGCAAGGAATGCGATCGACAGCGACATGCTCGCCGGCAGCCAGTTCCTTAGCAGTAGAGTAAGCGGATACGCCAATGCCAGTGCGATCACGCCGCCGATCAGGCATATAACGGCCGACTCGATGAGGAACTGGATCATGATGGCCCGCTTCTTGGCGCCCACTGCTTTGCGTATGCCTATCTCCCGCGTTCTTTCTGCAACGGAAACAAACATAATATTCATAATGCCGATGCCGCCGACAAAGAGCGCAAGTCCGGTAATAAACAAACCGACAGACGCGATAGTGGCGCTCACCCGTTCGAATGTCTTGATAAAGTTATCCTGGCGGTTGATGGCGAAGTCGTCCTTGTCGCCCGGCGCCAGTCCGCGGGCGCGACGCATAATGAAACGGAGTTCCTCGACCGCTTCATCGATATCGGCCATGTTCTTGACCTTTACCTCTATGGTTACGTCCTCACGGCGTATCAAGTCCGTGAGGAGCCGTGAGATAGGGATCATTATCCTGTGATCGAGATTGAGGACGCCCAGGAATTCGCCCATCTTATCAGTCACTCCGATTACCTGGTACGACGCGTTTTCCACCTTGATACGTTTCCCGAGCGCCGGTTCGTTAGGGAAAAATTTCTCGGCGATATCGGATCCGATAACGCAGACCGGCCGCGCGCCGTGGACTTCGTCCGCCGACATGAAGCGTCCGGCCTTGATCGGCAGACTGCTCACGGCGGCGCTTTGCTCGGTACCGCCTATGATTTGGACCATGGTGGCGGACCTGTTTCCGTGCTTGACCGTCCTAAAAGTCGATGCCTGGATGCTGAGCGCTTCGGCGCAGGTGGCTTCTTTTGCGACGAACTCGGCCTGTTCGATAGTGATGTTCCGCCGGTTGCGCGTTTCCCACCACGGCTCGTCGCTGAACCATGAGCGCTTCTGTATGTAGAGTACGTCGGAACCGATTGCGGAGATGCTCTTCAGAAATGCCTTGTCCAGCCCTTGTATGGCGGTTCCCATCAGTGTGACGGTTACAATTCCGATGACGACGCCGAGTGTGGTCAGTACCGACCGCATTTTATTGGCGCGAATAGCGGCCCATGAGACCTTGGCGCCTTCGAAGAGTTCGTTAAGTAAATTCATCGAAAAGATCGGTTGAATGCTTATGCTGTTATTTGCGTTGAATATCGGGTGCAACGGGGGTTGCCGATTTTGTTGCTCCGTTGATTACCTCGTCGGCGGCTATTCGGCCGTCGCGTAGTCTGATTATCCGGTTTGAGTGCCGGGCGATTTCTTCTTCATGAGTAACAACGATAATGGTATTTCCCCTCTCCCAAAGGAGGTCGAAAAGCGACATGATTTCGCTGCCCGTCCTCGAATCGAGGTTGCCGGTCGGCTCATCGGCTAGGATGATCGACGGTTTGTTGACCAATGCCCTGGCGATTGCTACGCGCTGACGCTGTCCGCCGGAGAGCTCGTTGGGCTTATGATACATCCTGTCCAGGAGCCCTACCTGCTCGATTGCCTCAAGGGCGATGCGCTCGCGCTCGTCCGTATTGATCCCCGCATAAATGAGTGGAAGCTCGACGTTATGAAAGGCATTTGACCGCGGCAGTAGGTTGAAGGTTTGGAAGACAAATCCGATTTCATGATTGCGAATCTCGGCCAGTTCGTTGTCGTCGAGATCGCCGACATTAACGCCGTTCAACCGGAGCGTGCCGGAGGTCGGAGTATCCAGGCATCCGAGCAAGTTCATTAGTGTCGACTTGCCCGATCCGGAGGGGCCCATGATGGCCACATACTCGCCGCGTTCGATATGCAGGTCGATATCACGCAGCGCGTAAATGGTCTCCGACCCCATCTGGTATAGCTTAAATATTTTATCAAAGACTATCATGATAAATGAAGGTTACCGTCTAACCATGACCTTGTGTGTCGGACGCATCGAGCGAGTCAGGGCATTTCCTCGGTGGTGATCGGCTTCTTCTGGTTGTCTACCTTGACACTCATACCGTCCTGGAGGTCGCGATTGATCGCCTTGTATCCACCGGACACCACCTGCTGACCTTCTTCCAGGCCGGATAGTATTTCCACGTATTCGTCGTCGCTGATGCCGCGTTTTATGGGGATCGCCTTGACCTTCTCGTCTTCCACCACAAATACAACCTCGACCGGCTTCGACGGCTTGTCATCGCCACCGGCGAATTTGGCGTTTTCAGTATTTGGACTCGAGTTCGTTTTTGCGGGGTTTTCCGAAGCCTCCGGTGAATTGTCGGATTTGTTCGAGGCGCTTGGTTCTTCGTCCTTTATCAAGTTCGGCATCCGCGCCGTAACGCTCTGGATGGGAACGGTGAGTACGTTGGTTCTGTAACGAGTTTCAATTTCGGCGGTGACGGACATGCCGGGGCGAAAGGCCGCGCTCTCGTTAACCCTTATGCGCACCTCGAATTTCACCGCTTCCTGCGTCGAGCCGGCCGTAGCCGTGTTCGCTATTTCAGAGACATAGCCGGTGAACTCCTCGTCCTTGAAGGCATCCACCTCGAGCGACGCCTTGAGATTCGTTTTCATAAGGACTACGTCTATCTCGCTGACCTCGACGCGCGCCTCCATGTTTTCAAGGTTGGCAACGGTCATGACTTCCGTGCCTTGGTACGTAGCCGTGCCGACCACGCGCTCGCCGACCTCGGAGTTAAGCTTGGTTATTGTACCCGAGATAGGCGATTTGATACTGGTCTTATCCAAATCTTCTTGTGCCCTGTCCAGTCCTGCAAGCGCATTGTCGGTCTGGTGTTTCGAGGATTCATACGTTGATTTTGCGACTTCATATGACGTTTTAGCGGTGATATACTCGGACTCGGAGACGAGGTTGTTCTCGTAAAGCTGGGATATTCGATTAAACTCCGCTTCCGCACTCAAAAGCCGTGCCTCCGATGCGACTTGTTGGGCCTTGGAGGATTCGTAATTGGCTTCGGCTATCTTGCGGTTGGCGATGTATGTATCGGGTTTGATTTTGACCAGGAGTTCCCCTTTTTTAACGCTTTGCCCCTCTTCGACGGGAAGTTCGATTATTTCGCCGCTGACCTCCGGACTGATTTTAACATAAACTACCGGTTGAATCTTGCCGTTTGCTACAACCGTTTCGGTGAGGTTTCGCTTCTTTACCTCCTCCGTTTGCACTGTAATGACATGCTCAGGCTTGCGGAGCCATGCGTATAATCCGAGACCTACCAAGACCACTGCGATCCCACATAGAATGAAGATTTTTTTTCTTTTCTTCCGTCTTTTATTATCTTTGTTCATAAGCCTTAAACGATTATAACACTCTGAATGCTGAAAAAGTTACAAATAATGCGTCAATTTACGATCCTTGACGTGTGCTGGCCGCTTCGTATGTCACCGCGCCAATGTCCCAAGACCGACCGAAACGCATGTATACACCAGCCAGAGACCGATGATCCATGTAACTGTTTTTGATCGCGGAACCTCGGAAATCACCGACCATCCAATGGCCACAACACCGAGAAACCATAGGTTGATGACATTTACTGACTTAAGGGCGGCATGGACAAGATTGCCGGGCTCAAACTCCGATATAAATAAGGCGGGTGATAAATCCGCAAAAACACTGCCCTCGGCAATCTGAAGAAGCGCGGTCGCTATTGCACCCAGGACAAGAACCATGCATGATAAACCCGTTACCTCGACGGATTGCATGAATGAAATAGACCTCTTCCATATCTTAGCGCCTATGAGCCAAATAACGAATCCCAGGATGAACGGTGTGGCGAAGCTTCCGATAAATGCGCCGATGGATACGGAAATTTTGGTTACTATAAGACCGAAGTCACCCATCTTCTCCATGATCTGGTCGGCTTGAGCCTGAGAAATCTTTCCCGTGTCGACCTGATCCTGAATCGCTGTTCTTTGTTGCTCAAGAACTTGTTCCGCTATCGGCTCCTGTGAAAAAACGATTATTGATCCAATCGCACCCACAACCGCCAATATCAGTACAGGTATAAGCCAGTTGACCGCCTTTGGTTTGTCCTTTCTAATCCCTTCAAAGGCCTCGGTCGGACTCGTAAATATGTTTACTATACGAGACCATATTGAATCACCTTCACTGTGTTCGGAGTGTTGGTCTTCCTGAATATTCTCCGGTTCCATATTCTTCCTCGCTAATCATGGTTGAAATGTGGTTATAACGTCAAACGATAATACCCCGTTCGCATGGTGAATGATGGTATTATTACTCTGAATAGAATCTATGTTTTTCAAAACTAAGTAAAGCAATATTATCACCATAAACTTCGATTTTGCCGATCTATGATCGGAATCTGTAAAATACCATCCGTATGTATAAGTGCTGATCCCTACAAAAGCACAAGAGCTATTGACACGGGTGATAAACACACGAAAACGGCTAAAAGTGGCGAGATTATGAGGGGTTTGCAGTGTCTGTCCCTGTAACCTGTAGTGTCTGTCCCTGTAATCTGTAGTGTCTGTCCCTGCAATCTGTAGTGTCTGTCCCTGCAATCTGTAGTGTCTGTCCCTGCAATCTGTAGTGTCTGTCCCTGCAATCTGTAGTGTCTGTCCCTGTAATCTGTAGTGTCTGTCCCTGCAAATTTGCAGAAGGGCGGCGAATGAGCGGGGGAAGGTGATTAAGTTATAAGAAGGACATTCACGCCCGTGGGTGTGCGGCGTTGTAAGCTTCTTTCAGCCTGCTTGTAGTGAGGTGGGTATAAATCTGGGTAGTGACCAAGTGTGCGTGGCCGAGCAGTTCCTGGACGCTTCGCAGGTCTGCCCCGGCATCGAGGAGGTGTGTAGCATAGCTATGACGCAATTTATGTGGTGTGATGGAGGGGTCCAGGCCTGCAATACACAAATACCTTTTTAATCTGAGCTGGGCGATTCTTGGATAAAGGTGGGTGCCTTTCGAGGGATTGGAAAAGAATACGGGGGCGTTTCCTACGGGCATGGACGGCAATAGGCTCCAGTAATTATTGATAGATTCCAGGGCGGGTTGTCCGATTGGGAGTAGCCGTTCTTTATTGCCTTTGCCTTTTACTCTGATCAGGCGTTCATTCCAGTCGACGTCTTCGGCCTTCAAGGAGCAGGCTTCTCCGATGCGTAGTCCACATGAATAGATTGTTTCGAGAAGCGCGGCGTCCCGGAGTACGGCCAATTGCTTTGAATCCGGTTGGTTTTTATCGGCGAGAATGGCGGGGTCTCTGAGTGGCGCTTCGAGCAAGGAGAGAATCTGGTCAATTGTTAAGTGCCTCGGCAAACGTTGAGAGGAGGCGGGCAGTTGCAAGTCTGTTATCGGCGAGGTGGTGGTTTTACCTCGTCGAATCAAGAATTTATAGAATGATCTGAATGCCGAGAACCGGAGTTGAACGGCTGCGCGTTTGAGTCCTTTACGCCCGAGGCTCCTCACATATCTTCGGAAGTCGTGACGCGTGAGTTTTAGCCAATTTGTTGTCTCGTCGTTCTCGCGCTGGAACCAGTTTGAGAATTCGGATATGGCATGGCTGTAGTTTCTAAGAGTGAATCGGGAGGCGCCTCTTTCATGCTTGAGGTAATGGATGAATTCGTCGACATCTGCGTCGGCTCCCCTGCTCTGTTTTTCCCGGTCGACAGTATTCATCCGTCCAAGTAAGAACCGTCGGATACCGGAGAAGATTCGGCAACGGTATCCGGCGGTAATTGATTAAACTTATCTAATTTAGGAGCAGGAGCCAAGCCCACAGCATACGCAGGCTTTACTCCTGCGATACATCGATACAGACACCCTCTTCGGTGCTTCTGGCATATATTTTGCCGTTACAGATTGACGGTGTATTCCAGCATTTACCGTCGATTGCTTCAAACTTAGATACTTCTTCGTAACCTTCGGGAGTTGCTTCGACGACGAAGAGCGTGCCGGCATCGCTTAGGACGATAATATGTTCTTCAACCAGCAGCACACCGCCGGGGCCGAAACCATCTTTTGACCAGATTTCCTCGCCTGTGGCGAGATCGAGGCATTTTAGAGGTGCGTCGCCGAATTCCTTGTGGCCATAGATTCCATACAAATACCCATCATAATAAACGGGCGTACTCCACTGGTTGCAGAGTTTATTTCCGGGATTACGCCATAATTCTTTCACGGTGAACCTTCCGTTTTCGTTGCTTAACTGTATGGCGGCCGAGCCTACACCGTAGCCGGCGGTACAGTAAACGATATCGCCGGCGACGACGGGAGATGCGGCGGTTGAGACGTTGTACGGAAATTTATAGCGCCACAGTTCCGAACCGTTGGTTGGATCGAGCGCGACTAGGCCGAATTGTGTGAAGAAAATCACCTGACGCTTACCGAGGATTGTTGCGGCAATAGGCGAGGCGTGGGTCAGCTTTTCATTTGTGGTGCGCCAGACCAGTGTACCGTCGTCTTTGTTGAAAGCGATTATGGATTCTTCGTCTGCGTTGCTGTTTACTATAATAAGTTCGTCCTCGACAAGCGGTGATGCGGCGTTTTGCCAACCGATGACCTTGCCGCCGAATTCCTCAACAAGGTCTTTGCGCCACACGATGTCCCCTGAAGCCGCGTTGATACAGAATAATTTGAGGTACGCCGAGAGCACATAGACTTTGCCGTCGACGATTGACGGCGTGGAACGCGGTCCGTCGCCGCCGCGGTTGCCGCGAGCTCCTGTATCACCGCCGCCGTCATACTTGGCGTTACCTACGGGGGTCGTCCAAATTATCTCGCCTGATTCAGCATTGCGTGCGACGCAGACTTCGGTGGCTGCGCCGTTTATATCGCGCAACTCGAGTGTGTAGGCTTTAGCGTCGGCTATTGTGAAGGTGCTGAACCCTTTATTGACGGGGACTTTCCACAAGACCTCCGGGCCGGAGGCGGGCCATTCCAGCTTGATGTCTTCCTTTGAAATTCCATTGTGATCGGGGCCTCGGTATTGCGTCCAGTCTTCACTTCTCAGCGAATTGGCGGTTAAAAAAATAAGAGCCGCTACAGCCCATGAGGTTTTCGTAGAAATCTTCATAATGTTCACGTGCATACCACTTTTCATCTGTTTTCCGTTTGTTTCAATTCGGAGATAAGATCACCCATTGTGTCTTTGGAGTCAATCCACGAATTTCGATTTGGAGGTAGATACGGAATCGACAATTTTAGAGACCTGTGAGGGTTTTCAGTCGTAGGATATCTGCGTCGGCTACTCGACCGTGACACTCTTTGCCAGGTTTCGCGGTTTATCTACGTCGCATCCGCGCATCACGGCGATGTGATAGGCGAGAAGTTGCAGAGGTACTACTTCGAGGATGGGCAAGAGCGGTTCCAAGACATTCGGGACGGTGATGATTTCGTCGGCGATTGCGCTTATATCGTTATTGGTATTCGTTACCACGGCGATAATGGGGCCCTTGCGCGCGCGGATTTCCTGGAGATTGCTGATGGTTTTTTCATAGAGTGAGTCGGAAGGCGCCAGTACCACCGTTGGGGTGTTTTCATCTATTAGCGCTATGGGACCGTGTTTCATTTCAGCGGCGGGATAACCTTCTGCATGGATATATGAGATTTCCTTGAGCTTGAGCGCGCCTTCGAGGGCTACAGGGTAATTATATTGGCGGCCGAGGTAAAAGAAGTTCCGGGCGTTGTGATATTTCTCTGCGATTTGTTTGATAGTGTCGTTCTTTTCCAGGACGGATTGGACTTGTTGCGGCAAGGCGTCCAATGCACGGATTATCTCTTTACCGAGTTTATTTGAAAGCATTCGTATTCTTCCCATCAACAGGGCAAAAAGCGTCAGTACCGTTGTCTGCGAAGTAAATGCCTTTGTGGATGCAACACCGATTTCCGGGCCGGCGTGGAGGTAGATTCCGCCGTCGGATTCGCGCGCGATAGTGCTGCCTACAACGTTGCAGATGGCGAGCACTTTGTGTCCGCGCCTGCGTGATTCCCTGAGGCCGGCGAGTGTATCGGCGGTTTCACCCGACTGTGTTATGGCGATTACGAGTGTGTTCTTATCCAGAGGTGGATTCCTGTATCGGAACTCGCTTGCGTATTCGACCTCGACGGGGATTTGCGCGAGTTCTTCGATAGTATATTCCGCCGCTAGGCCGGCGTGTAGGCTTGTTCCGCAGGCGACAATAACGATCCTATCGACGGCGCGGAGCTCGGCGGTGGTCATGTTCAATCCCCCGAATTTGGCGGTAGCTTCTTCGTGATCCAGCCGTCCGCGCACGGCGTTTGCGATCGTCTTCGGCTGTTCGAATATCTCCTTAAGCATGAAGTGCGGGTAATCGCCCTTCTCGACGGCTTCCGCATCGAATTCGATCCGGCTTATCTGCACCTTGGCCGTATCCGATCCGAGATTAACGACGTTGAAATCGCCGCGGGTGATAGTTGCGACATCGTAATCGTTGAGAAATACAACCTGCTGTGTATGCGCGACCATGGCGCTTGTATCGCTGGCCAGGAAGTTTTCGTCCTTGCCGATACCGATGATTAACGGCGAGCCGCGACGAGCGCCTACCATTGTGCCCGTGTCGTCATTGCATATAACGCCGATTCCGTAAGTTCCGATAACCTCACGGAGTGCGCTCATGACCGCCCTGGCAAGCGGATGGCCTTCGCCATCGCGTTCCTTTTCCAGGTCATAATAATCCCCGATAATATGGGCGAGGACTTCGGTATCGGTTTCGGATTTGAAGGTGTGGCCGTCTGCGAGGAGTTTTCGTTTGAGTGGTTCGTAGTTTTCGATGACGCCGTTGTGTACAAGGACTATTCGGCCTGATTGGTCGGTATGCGGATGCGAATTTTCGTCCGAAGGCGCCCCATGAGTGGCCCAGCGCGTGTGACCCAGTCCGATATTTCCATCAAGCCCCGCCGGTTGAATCATAGGTGCGAGGCCCTCATCGATCTTACCCTTTTTCTTAATCACGCGAAAGCCGCCGTCTTCGATCAAGGCCATACCCGCGCTGTCATACCCTCGATATTCGAGGCGACGCAAGCCCTCCAGGATAACAGCCGGCGCCGATTGTCTGCCGATATAACCGATAATTCCGCACATAAGTAAAAGTTGTTAATATCGAAAATGTATGAAAGCCGCTTGCCCTTTCAAATTTTTGGAGAGAGTATTAGATGGAGAATGAAATTGCAAGAAAGGTTTTATTCATGGCAAGCGCTCAGGTTTTATACGATCAAATAAGAAAGACGCTCGCGATAATCCTCGGCGGCGGACGCGGCACGCGGTTGCAGCCGTTGACATTGAACAGGGCCAAGCCCGCCGTGCCGCTCGCCGGTAAGTATCGGCTGGTTGATATCCCTATTTCAAACTGTATCAACTCGAGTATACGAAGTATCTATGTATTGACCCAATTCAACTCGGCTTCGCTCCATCGGCACATAACACAGACTTACAGCTTTGATCAATTCACGAACGGGTTTGTAGATATCCTGGCCGCTGAGCAAACTTACAAGGATGATACTTGGTACCAGGGGACGGCGGACGCCGTCAGAAAGAATATCAACCATTTTCTCAACAACGACTTTGAATACGCGATTATTCTAAGCGGTGATCAGCTGTACCGACTCGATTACAGGTTTTTGCTGGAACAGCATATCGACAAGGGGGCGGACTTGACGGTCGCAACGATACCTGTGTCCAGGAGTGATGCCCGGGACTTCGGAATATTGCAGGTGGATCAGGATAACCGCATAACCGAGTTTGTCGAGAAACCCAAGGAGCCCGACCTGTTGGACAAAGTCAAGTTACCTCCCGCAGGCCTTGCGCAGCTGGGAAAGACCGCCGAGCAAGAGCTATATCTTGCATCAATGGGCATATACCTTTTTAACAAGGAAGTGCTCTTCGAGCTGTTGGAGAAGAATCTCACCGATTTCGGCAACCATATCATCCCTCAAGCGATAACGACACACCAAGTATATGCCTATATGTTCGAGGGATACTGGGAGGATGTGGGTTCAATAAAGGCCTTCTTCGACGCAAACATCGCGCTTACGGAAAACCTGCCGAGATTCAATTTCTTTGATATGGATTCGCCGATCTTCACCCGTCCCAGGTTCCTGCCGCCTTCGAAGATCAACCAAGCCGAAATACAACACAGCATCATTGCAGATGGTACCATAATTAATCACGCATCGGTTTCTAACAGTGTTATCGGAATACGCACCGTAATAGACCAAGGCGCACGGTTGTATAAGACGGTCACTATGGGAAGTGATTTCTATGAAATCGATTCATCACTCACCGAGAATTTGAGAATCGGCAGGCCCGCCATCGGTATAGGGAAGAATACACGGATTGAAAATGCAATAATCGATAAGAACGCGAGGATAGGCGAAAATTGCTCCATCACACCGGCCAATAAACCTGAAGAGCTGGACGGCGACCTCTATTACATTCGCGAAGGTATCATTGTGATACCCAAAGGCGCAGTCATACCGCACGGAACCGTTATTTAGCGGCGGACACCCGCTGAAGAACTTTGCGCTACCGCATTTGTTTACAAAAAAAAACATCCGGGGACACCCGGATGTTTTTGTTTAGGTTTAAAACTGTATTACAAGGCTTTTAGCCCCTGTAATGTTGCCTTGAGCCGAAGCCTCTGCCTTGGCCGGAATGCTCGGTACGCGGACGCGCCTCATTGACCGTTAATACACGACCTTGAAAATCTTTTTGATCGAACATTGATACGGCCTTTTCCGCTGCATCAACGTCGAGATATTCAACAAAGGCAAAGCCACGCGGCTTTCCGGTTACTTTATCAAGAACTACTTTGATCGAATCGATATCACCCGCCTGCGAGAAATATTCATTTAATTCATCTTCCTTAACTTTAAATGGAAGATTGCCTACGAAGAGTTTAGGGGAATTCATAAAAGAAACAGATTGGACTTTTTAACTTAACAATAACTTACTAAAAGCTTAAGGAACTCCACATGGGGATACTGCACTCGCAGGATCTCGCAAAGACCCATTACAAATCTCCAGGTCCCTGCCATTTAATACCACGTACCGTGTCCTTAAACTGTGATCAAATTACAACCGTTCAAGGATCAATGCAACAAAAGAAGTCACCTTATTGAAAAAAAATGGAAACACAGCCGACTTGCTAATAAAAACCGAGCATGCTGGTTTTAAGACTGAATTTGCTGTCCTCAAGCCTCAAGGCCGGTTAAATCCTGCATGGTGACTTCTGAAATGGTTTCTCTGACCACGTGCGCGTCCCGAAGCGTTGCCGCAGGAAATGTGTGCGCAACGGCTATGCAACGCATTTCGGCGGAAATCGCCGCTTCAATACCATGAAATGCGTCTTCAAT
This sequence comes from Verrucomicrobiota bacterium, assembly GCA_021733835.1. Classification (GTDB taxonomy): domain Bacteria; phylum Verrucomicrobiota; class Verrucomicrobiia; order Limisphaerales; family JAIPKD01; genus JAIPKD01. Next base: position 10,643 of record JAIPKD010000032.1, on the reverse strand, counting down.
GACCACGCAGGCATGGGGATGAACTCCCAGCTTGGCCGCGGCATGGAGGAAGATGTCCGGATCGGGCTTCTTCTTTGTCACCTCTTCACCGCAGACAACCGTACCCCATTCTTCTGCAGGCAGGTCGAGCGCGCTAAGGTTCGCATCGATCTTTATTCTATCCGCGCTCGAGGCCACGGCGGTCTTAAGCCCGTTCGACCGACACTCCAACACCAATTCCCGCGCGCCGGGGAAAGAGCGCAGGTGCGTCGGTGCAAGCTCCAGATATATCTCGTATGTCCTTCGCTTTGCAGAGGCGATGTCGATGTCGAATCCGTAATTTTCGGCCACACCGCCCAGGTACCTGATTTCACCCGTACCAACAAACGGGCGAAAATCATCGGGCGCAACGCTGAGCCCCAGCTCATCGAACATCTTGATGGCGGACTCGCAGATAAGTCCCTCTGAGTCTGCGAGGACTCCATCCATGTCGAAAAGAACCGCCTCAATTTTCCCGGTGGCATTCATTGTCCGCAGGTTGAACTGCGGTATGGCTATGTCAATTCAAAACCCGCATCAGCTGCACCTTTCCGTTTTAGAATTGATAAATGCCGTTCTTATTAGCTCCAGAAAGGTGGATAACAAACCCGGAAGACCACAAACCAGCGGCTTCTTCCGGGTATATAATACTCTTCAGCCGGCGCCTTATTTGACGGTTCCGTTGCCGGCGTTCTTGCACTTGATGGTAGCTCCCGATACGATCATTCCGGTTAAGCCTATACCGATCATCGACATACTGGATTGCTCGGGCACGACCTGAACGACGTCATTAAATGTCGTACCGACGGATAGATTATCGATCCTCATGCTCCCAATCTGCCCGCTCGAGCCTGAACCGGTGCTGCCTTGACGAAAAGAAAAATTCGTCACTTCAATCGCGTTCGGCTCATCGGTGGCGACTACCGCCTCGTCATCCGGAGACGATGGATTCAACCATATGCTTGATTCCCCGGATTCCACATCATACTTGACGACTATACGGTATGTTTCGTTAGGAATCAGATCAACCGGCATCTGTCCGCTTGCGGCGTCGCCGTCCGAGTAATTCGCTATTCCCAGACGGAACTTGCCCTCCTCCGCATTTGCCGTGCTGGTCCAAATTCGGCCTGCGTAACCTCTGCCGTTATTGCGAAAATGTCCGAAATACGAGCCTGTTTCACCCGGCAGGTCTTCGCACGTCAGTGAAAATCCTGCATACAACGCCCCGGAGGAGAACGGAGCGTTTTCGAGTGCATGACTTACGTCCGCGGAGCCGGACTCCGAAAGGCGAATTTCACCATCGGCGATCTCCGCACCGCCCGAACCACTGTGAGCCTCCCAACCATTCTGTTCGGCAATAGGGCCGTTCGTGTAAGCAAACGTATTGCCGTCAAAGGTGTCCTCAAACACCGTTTCAGAATGAACGCCGTAAGCTACACAAACACCAAGGATAATACCCGACAATTGTAATTTAACTCGTTTATTCATAATTTATAACCTTTTGTTTTTTAGTTCTAATCATTGTACATTATCTATGTACAATTTCGGATTCGTAAATATTCCATCACAACCCGAATCCATGCGCAATAAAATAGTATGTACTATTAAATGTCCTTGACTAATGTTGAATAAATAGCAGTTATTCTTTCGTCGCGGCGCTCGAAGATTGAGTTTTTATCCGCCGGTGTTATCGTGTAAAAAAGTTCAATCAATCGACCGATCCGGCCGCAACCGTTACGCTAAGAGAACTGCTATGGAAGAAAGCATTATTGCCCGGATTTTTGCATCGCCAGAACGGAATGATTGGATTAAAATATGCAATGTATGAAAGAGGAATCTGTTCCGAAACTGGTAAAGTGGCCTTTTTTCGTCGGCGACGCCGTGTTATTGGCGCTGGCCTGCTGGATATTGTACCAGTGCAGTATACCCGCGAAACTATGGGAACTGTCTGCTGCAGCAGTGTGTGTTTTCGGCGGCGCCGTTCTAGCCATTATTCCGTATTTAAAAGAGTACCGGACCGTGTCGAGGCTTACCGAAGCGGCCATGCTCGAGGATACAACGAAGCGTTTCGAGGATGTGGGGAAAGTGGGAGAAAGCATCTCAATGGCAACCGCACAGTGGCAGTCGGTTGAAGATAACTGCAAGAAGGCCGTAGTGTCCTCGGAACAAGTAGTGAACAGAATTGCTGCAGAAGCAAAGGCCTTTGCCGAATTCCTGCAGAATGCAAACGATCAGGAGAGAAAGAACCTGCGCCTTGAAATCGAGAAGCTGAAGCGCTCAGAAGCCGATTGGCTCCAGGTGCTCGTGCGAATACTGGATCACGTTTTCGCGCTTTACCAGGCCGGCGAAAAATCAAATCAGCCCGCGCTGATCGAGCAATTAACACTCTTCCAAAATGCATGCAGGGACATCGCAAGACGTGTCGGACTGGTACCCTTTATTCCGGAAGCCGGCGAACCGTATTCAGAGAAAATCCATCAATTACCCGATCCGGAGGCACGGCCTTCCGCAGGAAGTACGGTTTCGGAAACACTTGCCACGGGATTCACCTTCCAGGGCGAACTGCTGCGGCCGGCGCTTGTCGTGGTTAGTCCGGAACCCGTAAAGGACGCGACGTCGACAACAGAAGATATACAATCCCCGGAGCTGGAAACCACATCAACTCAGTCAGGCGAGGACGCTGAAGAAGTTTCCGCCGATTTCGCAGACCAGTCATCGCTTGAGAAGGATGACGACTCTTCGCAATCGCCGGCGCCTAACGAACCGGAAGGCGAAGACCAACAGCTGTTTCTCGAACAGGAGCAAGCCCCGGCAACCGAAGCCGCAGAACCTGAACGGGAATCAGACGAACCCAAAACCCCGGGAAATGTCTACGAAGACGATTTGTTCCCTGAGTATTCGGACGCGGATGAAGAGAATTCCGGAGAAACGACCGGCCGGGAAGATACTGATGAAACAGAATCAAACCGCCGCGAGCCTCCGGATGGCGCATCGCCCGGATTCAATCGCGATCCACAACTGCCGCTTTGATCGGCGGTATGCAGTTTTTTTATGTTTATGCTGGAAATATGAACAGAATTGAAGATGCTGAATCAAGCTGTATGATGTAGATGCAGCCTCTGTAAAAATGGATTTTCGTGAGCCTGCGATTTTATTTATATAACTGCTTATGCCAAGTATTCAAAGAGCGTTGATTTCTGTGTCCGATAAGAAGGGCTTGATAGCCTTTGCGCAATCTCTCGTGTCCGCGGGTGTGGAATTGATTTCAACCGGCGGCACCGCCAAGGCCCTCCGCGAAGCCAATCTACCGGTCGAGGATATAAGTGAATACACCGGTTTCCCTGAGATGCTTGACGGCCGGGTAAAGACGTTACATCCCAAGGTACATGGCGGACTCTTGTTCCTGCGCGGGAATGAAAGACACGAGGCGGCAGTCAAAGAACATGGAATCCTTCCGATCGATCTTGTTGTAGTAAACCTGTATCCATTCGAAAAAACCGTCGCCGACCCGGAAGCCGGCCTCGCGAAGGCCATTGAGAACATTGATATCGGCGGCCCGTCCATGCTGCGTAGTGCCGCCAAGAACTTCGAAAATGTGACTGTTGTTGTCGATCCCGTGGATTATCCGGATATTGCCGACAGCATTCAATCCAATGGGAACACGACCTTAGAGCACCGGATGAGCCTCGCTGCAAAGGCGTTTCAGCGCACTTCGGCTTACGATGCGGCTATTGCCGACTTCTTATCTAAGACGGCTGGAACATCGGCGCTCGCCCAAGCCGCGCCAAGCCGGGATGATCGAAAAACGACGTCGCAGGGCTCCTCCGATTCCGTGTTACCCGAAATGTTAAACATCAAAGAACCAAAGGTTCAGGCCCTACGCTACGGCGAGAATCCTCACCAATCAGCCGGCCTTTATGGGGGTTTTGCAGAATATTGCGAGCAACTCCACGGCAAGGAGTTGTCTTACAATAATATACTCGATCTTACCGCCGCGGCAGGATTGATCTCCGAGTTCCCGGAAGACCCGCCGACCCTGGCGATACTCAAACATACCAATCCATGCGGCGTCGGCCAGGGTGAAGACTTGAAAACCGCTTGGGATAAGGCCTTCGCCACAGATAAACAAGCACCCTTCGGCGGGATAATCGCCGTCAACACCGCACTCGATGAAGCCTGCGCAGTCGCTATCTCCGAAATCTTCAGCGAAGTCATCATCGCACCGGAGTTTACACCCGCAGCACTCGATGTACTCCGGAAGAAAAAGAATCTTCGCCTAGTTAGACTTCTGAAAAACTTGCATTCTGCCGCAAGCTGGGAGTTTCGCAGTGTCGGAATGGATTCATTCCTGCTCCAGGAACGTGACCTGAAGTCCATAACCGCATCCGAACTCGAGTTCGTAACAAAGCGTAAACCTACGGAGACCGAAATCAGAGCTATGCTTTTCGGTTGGCGCGTCGTTAAACATGTCAAATCCAATGCAATAGTCTTTACCGCCGCCGACCGTACACTAGGCGTGGGAGCAGGTCAAATGAGCCGGGTCGACTCGAGCAAAATAGCAGTTCGCAAGGCCTCCGAGGCAGGACTTTCTCTCAAGGATAGCATCGTCTGCAGTGACGCGTTTTTCCCGTTTCCTGATGCCTTAACTGCCGCCGCAGACGCAGGAGCCGTGGCCGCCATCCAACCAGGTGGATCGGTTCGTGATGAATTGGTCATTGACGCCGCAGATGACCGCGACATGGCAATGGCCTTCACTCGAGTCCGCCACTTCAGGCATTGACCTGTGAATTTACAGTGCCCACTATCCTCTGCGAGGAGTATGTGAAGGATAAGTTACCACAATTTTCGCTTATCCTAGGTGGCTTCCACCTATTGAATTGAGAAAATGAGAATAATTGGTGGTATCGCAGCAGGTCGTATTCTGAAAGTGCCGAAAGGTCTATCTGTCCGACCCACCCCGGATTTGGTGCGCCAGGCGGTGTTTAACAGCCTTGGCGCACGTGTAATCGATGCCAATGTCCTCGATTTGTTCTCCGGTACCGGGGCAATAGGCCTCGAATGCCTAAGTAGAGGCGCACAACTAGTCGTAAGCGTAGAAAAAAACGCTAAAAATGTAGGATTCATTAAGCAGAATATTGTAAACGCCAACCTTCAGGAGCAGAACTACGAGCTCCGTACCCAGGACGTTTTTACAGCAATAGCACAGCTCGTTGATCAGAAACGGCAATTTGACCTGATCACTGCCGATCCTCCCTTTGGAAAAAAGAACATTGGCACTAGATCCCTCTCCCTATCGCAAAAACTGCTCGATGACCCAAACCTCTGTGCGGTTCTCGCCGATGACGGATTACTTGTGCTCGGGCATACTACAAGAGATACCTTGACCATCCCGGATCATTGGAAGCAGGTTAAAGTACTCAAACACGGCGATTCAATGATGCATATTTTAGGAATTAAAAAGTAGTAAGTCGCCCCCCCAAAAAACGATGATCAACGATTCAAACAATCCACATACTGGCTGACACGGACGCAAAACGCCTAAAAATGACCACATTCCATAAATGTGCAGGGTCCGTCCCTACAACTAGATCAACCTTGTAGTGTCTGTCCCTCCTTTGATATTGGACATGATGCTATTGACACGGACGAAAAATGCAAAAAAACGGGCGTATTCCCGCCAACATGTAGTGTCTGTCCCTGCAATTTGACAGTGAAGAGCCGCCTGCCGACACATGGATTTCCGTTGAAAGTTTGTTTTTAAGGTATCCTTGAGGTATCCGGGTGGGAGGTTGATACGAGAGTTATTGGTTGGGTAATCAATTCCTTTGACCACAAGCGCAACTTTTCTTAAATTCGCGTGTTTGCAATTCCGGAGCTGTTTTGCACTGATTTGCTCAAATGATGGGACACACATCGATTAAGAACATATTTGCGCTTGCCGAGCTGGCTACGCCCGAGCAGTTTAATGCCTGGCTTAAGGACTGGAAGCTGGCGGTGGAAAATGGGACGCAGGAATCGCTTATCCAGTTTTTCGCCCGTGAGCGTGGTTTAAGTGAGGAGCTATTTCTTCAAAGGTTGGCTGATTCGTTGAACTGGCCATTCTTGAATCCATCCAAACTGGATATTCCACCTGAAGTCCGCCAGAGGATATCGACCAAAGTGGCTTTTCAGTTCAATCTCATACCGGTGAAGCTCGAAAACGGTGTTCTCCATGTCGCCGTAAATGATCCTTTCAACACGGCGCTGCTCAACGCCGTTCAATTCGATGCGTTCTGTCCGGTTGAATTCGCGCTGGCGACTCAGGAAGAAATAGAAAAGGCATTGAAGAAATATTATGGTGTCGGCGCAGAAACTTTGGATGAGATCGCCGAAGACGAACCAATTGAATTACTCGTCCCTGAAAGTAAGGAGATTACGGAGAGCGATCAGGAAGCCAGTGTAATAAAATTTGTTAACCAGGTGATCTGGGAGGCATATAAGGATCGAGCAACCGACATACATTTCGAACCCTCTGAAGACGAACTGAGAATCAGGTACAGAATAGACGGTATCCTGCACCAGACGCCGATGCCCCCACAGTTAAAACGTTACCAAGCCGCGCTCATATCGAGAATCAAGGTTATGTCGGGAATGAACATTGCAGAGCGCCGCTTACCGCAAGACGGACGAATCAACGTTCGCATTAAGGGAGAGGAGATTGATATCCGCGTATCGACAGTGCCTACGGTTTATGGCGAAAGCGTCTCGTTACGACTCCTCACCCGCGGTAAGATATTTCTTAGCTTGGAAAAACTTGGTTTCGCTCCGGCCGATGAAGAGGCGATTCGCGAGATCATTCATAGGCCGCACGGCATCTTCCTTGTAACCGGGCCAACAGGCTCGGGAAAGTCGACATCCCTCTACGCTTTTCTGAGTACTATTAATTCCATCCACAAACGTATCATTACTATTGAAGAACCCGTCGAATACGAACTTAAAGGGATCAATCAAATCGCCGTCCGCCCTGACATCGGTCTCACATTCGCCATGGGACTACGTCATATTTTAAGGCAGGATCCGAACGTGGTTATGGTCGGAGAAATCCGTGACCTTGAGACCGCGGAAATCGCCATACGCGCCGCTCTCACGGGACACTTGGTATTCAGCACATTGCATACAAACGACGCGCCCAGCGCCTTCACACGCTTGATCGATATGGGTATCGAACCGTTCCTCGTCGCCTCCTCCGTCGAGGCGGTCATGGCCCAACGTCTCGTAAGAACCATTTGTCCCCACTGCAGAACCGAACAAAAACTGGAAGCGGATTACCTTAGACGCGCAGGTTTTCCCGCAAATGAAATAGACAGCGTAAAGCTGTGGTACGGCGCGGGATGTGAAGAATGCCGACAGCTCGGTTACCAGGGACGTACCGGTATCTACGAACTGTTGCTACTGAACGAAAACCTCCGTTCTCTAATCATGAATCGATCCCCCGCCTCCTCTATTTCCCAAAAGGCAATAGAAAGTGGTATGCGTACATTACGCATGGATGGTTGGAACAAGGTGCGCAGCGGAATGACAACCGTTGAGGAAGTAATAAGGGTTACACAAGCCGAAGAGCACCTGGGCGCACTCGTCGGAGATGTAAAAACAGAAATGTTGATTAAATAGAAGTCATGGCCAAACCACATTTCTGCAATATTTTTTCAAAATCCGAGTCACAGCAGGAGCTCTGGCGCTTCAATATCAAAGGCGATACCGTCACGTTGCTCGAGGATAAGACGCTCGCTCCAGGCGAACAACTGCCGGGCAATTGGAACAAGACCGCTTTAAACCAGTTCTTCCAAACAAAGGTTAACGTTGCATGGTGTCCGTCCACGCATGTCTGTTTTCGCGTGGTACACTTGCCGACTCAGGATTATGCCGAAGCCATCTCCATGATCGAGTTCCAACTGGAAAAACTCTCGCCTTTGCCCCTGACGCAGATTGCTTGGAGCGCTGAGCCGATTTTGGTTTCCGACGATGGTGTATCGACTGTTATAGTGGCAATCATCGACCGTCAACACGTCGAGGAATTTGCTGAGGAATGCGAACAACTCGGATTCATGCCCGATCGCATGGAGATACCTTTCATTCACCAGTTAGCGGCCGAAGAAAAACTCGATGAGGGCGCGCGTATTTATGCCGGAATAAACGGCAATCCCAATTCCGCACTTGTAGCCTGGTGGTCGGACGGCATCCTGCAATCCCTTAACTGGCTGAACCTGCCCGACTCACCAAACTGGCCGAATGCGTTGAGCGAACAACTCTCGCAAATGGCCTGGGCCGGCGAACTCGAAGGCTGGCTCCATACTACGCCTAAATATCATCTTACCGCAACGCAGGATATCATTGACCGCTGGTCTCCTGTTCTTCATCGCCTCTCGTGGGAAGAAACACCTACATCCCCGCAACTGCCGGACGTCGCTTTGGCCGGCCTCAGTGCTCAGCGCCTGGCGCGAAATCAGTCCAAAATAAACCTCTTGTCCGCCGAATACCTGACTCGTTATAGACAGTTGCGGATCGATAGGATTTGGATGCGCGCAGCCGGCGTCGCCGCCGCGCTGTATCTGCTTATCGTACTATTCTATTTCGGGGCAGTGGAAATCGTTAAGTTTCAGAAAAATAGAATCGAGAGTCAGGTAAAAGCCATTGAACCGGATTTTAAAAAGGCAGTAAGACTCAAAACCAAACTTATGATACTTCAGGATCAAGCCGGACTAAGATACGCCGCTCTCGATTGCTGGAAAGCCGCTGTTACTCAACTTCCGCCCGAGCTGACAATAGAATCTCTGTCTTTCCAAAAAGGACGCTTCTCCCTTTACGGCAAAGCACCCTCCGACCAAACAATCAAAGTAAATGAATATAATTCCGCGCTCGCGAAGGTTAAGATTGAAGACACACCACTCTTCAGCCAGGTAAATCCGCCGAATATCTCAACGCCGCGAGGAAACGCAAGCGCAACCTGGAATTTTGCCTGTGAACTCAAACGCCTTGAAACAGAATGACCTCGTACTTCGATAAACTCAATCTTAAGCCGAGCGAACGACGCCTCGTCGTCATTACGGGTATAGTAGTCTTTCTGATACTTAATATCTGGTTCGTTTGGCCGAACTTCGGGAACCTCGAAAAAGCCAAGAACGAATTAAAGGAAGTAAAACAAAAATTGGAAAACTCACGCCGGGAAGTATCCAAACTGCAGGACTATCAGGAAAAACTTATGGTGCTCGAAGGCATGGGAGCGGCAGTACTGCCCGCCGAGCAAGCAAGACAACTTACGCGTACGGTTCAAACGCAGGCCCAGCGTAGTGATGTCACCCTCAACCAAATCACGCCCTTGAATATCAGGGACAACAGCTCATCCACAAACGAGTTCTTTGAGGAACAAGCAATACGGATTAATGTAACCGCCGCCGAAGAAGGACTGATCGACTTCCTTTACCAACTGGGTTCCGGGGATTCCATGATACGCGTACGTAATATTGATCTCCGCCCGGATTCAAGCCGTACGCAGTTGACAGGAACAATGATTCTCATCGCAAGTTACCAGAAAAATGTTCCAGCAGCCACCGGCGCTGCGCGCCAAAATAATTCCGACACATCTCAAAACAAAAAGACCTGATACATCATGAGAATACACAAAAGAATTCATATAGGTATTCTTCTCTGCGTAGGAGTCGCAATCGCCTGCACTGCGCAAGCGCAGTCGGAAAAAAATAAAGACCAACAACGCGAACAAGTCCTCAGGGAATTACTTGATCGAGCATACAAAGGCGAAACGGCGGTATCCCCCGACAGCTCTGCGACGAATATAATGACCAAAGAGGAATACCTTCGCGCCTTGAAACAAAAAGAAGCATCGGCTGCCAACGCCGACATAAAACAAACCGCTGCGGCGACAAATCAACTCCCCGCGCAACCTATCGAATCCGACACCGCGAACTCCGGTGGCCAAGCTCAATCGGCATTCCCTACCTTTCCCATGCCCCAGAATGCAGATCAACAAAACACCACACCTCCTTCGGAGCTACAACAGGATCAAGCCACTTCCGCCCAATCACCAACTCAAACCGCAGATCAACCCTCCACAACAAACGCCTTGCCGGTGCCCCAAGTACAGCAAAGCCCACAACAACCACGTACCCCCACAAAAAGCGAGGAAACCAGAACCATTAATTTCCCCGACATGCCACTGGAACAATTCCTGGATTTCTACGCAGAACTCACCGGCAAAACCATCCTCCGCCCCATGAACCTCCCCAACGTCACTATCACACTTAAATCACAAACGCCTCTTACCACAAAAGAGGCCATTCAAGCTTGTGATAGCGTCCTTGCGTTGAATAACATTACAATGATACCTACCGGCGATAAATTCATTACCGCCGTCCCCTCCGCTCAGGCTCTCAAAGAAGCCGCCGCCTTTTCGGAAATAGACCCCGAAGAATTACCGGAAACCGACCAATTTGTCACCAAGATCGTACAACTTAAACATACGGAACCCAGTGAGATTATGTCATCACTCCAGCCGTTTGCAAATATGCCGAACGGCCTAGTACCGATCGAAAGCAGCCAGGTGATCGTCCTTCGTGATTATGCGCCGAATA
>JAIPKD010000111.1 GCA_021733835.1 Verrucomicrobiota bacterium | reverse complement strand
CCCATAATCCTAAAAGAATCCCGTTAGGGATGAAATATTTATAGCAAAAAAGCCCAACAAAAAGCGTAAGTCCCGTAGGGACGGGATATTATGTCATCATTATTCGTGCTTGTTGCGGATTTTGCGAGGGTAATGCGCCTCTCGCCAAGGACTCGAAGGACGCAGTGATGTTTTGATTCCGGCTCCGTTTGCGTACACGTTCTCGTTCCCGATTTCCGTGATTTCGGTCATTTCTAATTTTGGTGATTCGAATTTGTTTCGTATTTCGTGCTTAGGATTTTCGAATTTATTAATCCGGACGCGAACGCGAACGAGCACGGGAGAGGGGATTGCCGAGCGCTCCGCAGATTGATCACGCCCAATATTATACGGATTATTGTAATTTGTTACTAGGTTTCATGGGTATGCCCGCCGGCTATCGCCTCGGAAAGGAATCCGAGAATTTCCGCCTTGACCAATGCGCCGACAAGGCGGTTGTCCCTTTTATCGTTTACGACGGGCAGATACCTGAGGTCTGTGGACAAGGCGGCGGGGAGGGCATCGACGAGGGTTTGATTCGGTGTGAGCGCGACGGGCACGGGACGCATGATATCGTATGCGATGACGCTGTTCAGTTCTATACCGGCGCTCAGGTGTTCCTTTAAATCTTGCAACGCGACTACACCGACGAGCCGCTCGTCTGAGTCCACGACCGGCAGGAAATTATGTGAGCTGGTCAAGAACCTCTGGGCTATCTCCGGGAACGTGGTGTTATGCAGCATCGGCGGCACCGGCGCATGCATTATGTCTCCGACCTTGCGCTTTGTGGCTTCACCGAGTTTCTTGCTTTCAAACTCGATTTCAAGGTTTTTCCTGCGCAGTGATTCGGTGTAAACGGATTCCGCGTGAAGCCGGCGTCCCACCAGTGTGGCCACCGCGCATGAGAGCATAAGCGGCGGCATGGCCGAATAGTTAAGCGACATCTCCAATAGCATTATCATGGCCAGCAACGGCGAATGCGTGGTGGCCGCAAGTACGCTGCCCATACCGACCATCGCGAACGTACCCGTAGGCAAGGCCTCGGCGAAACCCAATTGATGCAGTGTCGTTCCGAACGCGCTACCCGCCGCAGCGCCCAGCAACAGCGTCGGTGTGAAAACGCCGCCGACGGTGCCCGCGCCGACGGTTATAAGTGTTGCCACGAGCTTGGCGGCGAATAATCCGAAGAGGAATCCAAGCTCGGGTGATTGACTGAGTATCTGGTTGTTCGCCGTATAACCGTTGCCCCACACGGACGGGAAGGCAAGCGCGATGAGTCCGACGCATAACCCGGCCACGGACATCCTTATGTAAATCGGCCAGCGTGTGCGCTCGAACATGGCCTCGCTGAGCTTGAGGAGCTTTAGGAAAACCGCGCCGAGCGCGCCCGACACTATGCCGAGAAGCAGGAACCACGGAAGTTGCCCCAGTTCGGTGAAATCGAAGTCCGGTACATGATAAAGCTGTTCGATTCCAAAAAAGCCGCGTAACACGATACAGGATATAACCGACGAAAAAACGATCGGCGCAAATAGGTTCATCGAGAAACTGCCGAGTACTATCTGCGCCGCGAATACCGCCCCCGCCACCGGCGCGTTATACGCCGCCGCCATGCCCGAGGCCGCGCCGCAGGCGACTAAAAGCCGGAGACGGTACGGATGCCAGTTCGCCAGTTGCCCCCACTTCGAGGCCAATGTAGATGAAAGTTGAATGATCGAACCCTCGCGCCCGATTGATGCGCCGGTGCTGATACTTATTATCGATGACACAGTCTTCAGGAAACCCGCCCGGAAGGGTAGTCGGCCGTCACCCGCAACCACCACCTCCAGCAGGTTTGTAGACGTCTTTTTCCAGGAAACACGCCTCACAAGAAGCAGCGCGAGACCGGCCACGAGCCCGCCTATCGTAGGCGTAAGTATGAGATGAACCGGCCCGAGGGTCTTGGCCACCTCCGCCACATCGCCGGTGGCGCGTAAGGCAATGTACTTAACCAGGTCATTACCGTAGTAATACAGCAGCGCGCTGCCGCCGCCGATTATCCCGACCGTCCCCGCAAGGAGCAGATGAAACGCCTCCTCGGTTATTTTCAGGTGCCGCCGTATCTCGAGGGCGCTCTTCCAATAACGTTTCAGAAGAGTGTGAATCGCTCCCAAATGGCGCTTTGCGGTTTTTGACGGCGGCTCTTCCATCACAATAAATTATCCTATGGCCATATAATATCTTGATTACTATTCATGGCAACACAGTTCGCAGTTCACAGTTCGGTCGATCCCGGTTATTCTAGGGGAGATATGGACGCAATACGGCTGTTTGGGGTCAGACAGAATAATCTCAAGAATTTCGACCTGGAGATTCCTCGCAATAACCTGGTGGTGATATCAGGCGTCAGCGGCTCGGGCAAGAGCTCGCTGGCCTTCGATACGTTGTTCGCCGAAGGTCAGCGACGGTATATCGAGACGTTCTCGCCTTATGCCCGGCAATTCCTCGATAGAATGGATAAGCCGATGGTGGATCGTATCGAAGGGATCACCCCCGCAATCGCCGTCGAACAACGTAACGCAATCAAGACCACACGTTCCACGGTGGGGACGCTGACCGAAATCTGCGATTTCATGAAGGTCGTTTGGCCGCGAATCTCAAGGCTATACTGCAACGGCTGCGGCAGGGAAGTGCGCAAGGACACGCCGGCAACTGTCTGGAAGTTTGTATCCGATTGGACAAAGCAACAGATCAAAGGACGCGGCGCCGGGACGCATGACCTCCTGGTTGTGTTTACGATCCCCGTATCAAAAAAACTGGGATTCAATAAGTGCCTCGACCTTGTGGTTCAGCAGGGGTACCAGCGGGTGCTGATTAACAGTAATATAATGCGCATCGAGGATTTGAAGACGGTGAACGATTCAAGCGCCCCGGACCTTCTCACAGTTATTCAAGACCGCATTAAACCTAGACCGAACAATCGCGCCCGGTTTATCGAGGCCTGCGAGCAGGCGTATCACTTCGGCAAAGGCCGGCTCGGCGTGTACGGCATCGACCACTCGAAACCCGACACGCCACCGCGGATCAATGAAGTCTCTTGGTTCTCGAACAGACGGCATTGCGCTTCCTGCGATATCGAATACCGCGAGCCGACTCAGGCGATGTTCAGTTATAACCATCCCATGGGCGCGTGCCCGGCATGTAAGGGCTTCGGAAGTGCGATAACCACCGACCTCGATTCGGTTATCCCTAATACGAGTCTTACACTGGAGCAGGGTGCGATCGCGCCGTGGCGGAGCGGATATTCACGGGAATGCCAAGACGACCTCATTAGGTACTGTCGAAGACGCGGCGTGCCGACCGACATCCCGTTTGCCAAGCTCAAACAGGGATTTCGCGACTGGGTCATCAACGGCGACCCTGACTACGGCGTGGATGCTTCACGCGAATGGCCCAATGCATGGTACGGCGTGCGTGGTTACTTCCAATGGCTCGAGTCCAGGTCGTATAAAATGCATGTTCGCGTGTTCCTCTCCAGATACAGGAAGTACGTCGTATGCCCCGATTGTCGCGGCTCAAGGTTTAAGCATGAAACGCTGTCGTACAAGCTCGTGTTACGCCCCGGACGCAACAGCCGACGCGAGCTCCGCGGCGTACAGCGTTTTCTCGGCCTGGACGATTTTTATCGCTTGCCTATCGACAACGCGCTCGGAGTGATCGACGGGCTGACTGATTCGTCGCGTTTCGATCACAATGACCCCGTGCGCCTTGCGCTGAACGAAGTCCGCTCGCGCCTCGGCTACCTCGTCGAGTCCGGCCTCGGTTACCTAACGCTCGACAGACCGGCGCGAACGCTCTCCGGCGGCGAGGTCGAACGAGTGAACCTGACGACCTGCCTCGGTTCGCGCCTGGTCAATACACTGTTTGTGTTGGACGAACCGACAGTCGGATTGCATGACCGCGACATCGGCCGCCTGGTTCGAATCCTCGAAGCGCTGCGCGACGCCGGCAACACGGTGGTCGTAGTCGAACACGAGGAAAGCGTTATGCGCGCCGCCGATAGGATCATCGACCTCGGCCCCGGCCACGGCGACACGGGGGGCGAGGTCGTCTTCAACGGCGCGGTTGACGGAATTTTAATGTCTCGAACCTCGATTACAGGCCGATACCTTTGCGGCGCGGAGCGGATTCTTATCCCAAAAAGCCGACCCGTTGCAAAGGCCTCAGGACGCCGAAGTTCGTCCGCCGGAGACGCGCGGCGTCTCACGATATCCGGCGCGCGCCTGCACAATTTAAAGGACATTACCGTTTCCATTCCACTTGAACGCTTCGTATGCGTCACAGGCGTAAGCGGCTCCGGCAAGAGCACACTTGTCCGCGACCTGCTCTATTCGGGGCTCAAAAACCGCCTCGAAATTCCCGACGCAGCTCACGCCGAAAGAGTTGTAGACGAGGCGGATGAAATCGAGACGGCCAAGGACGGGTATGCGCAATTGCGCGGATGGCGCGAGCTCGACGAGGTGCTAATGGTCGATCAATCGCCGATCGGTAAGACGCCTAGGTCGAACCCCGCCATTTACATAGGCGCGTTCACGGGCCTGCGAAAGTTGTTCGCTTCATCCGATCAGGCTAAACAGGCGGGGCTCGAACCGAACGCGTTCAGCTTCAATTCACCCGTAGGCAGGTGCGATCATTGCGGCGGCGCGGGATTCGAAAAGATCGAAATGCAGTTTCTGAGCGATGTGTTTACGTCGTGCCCGCAATGCAACGGTATCCGCTTCAAACCGCATGTGCTCGATATAACGGTCGAAACGGTCGATCCGAAGAAGAAGAAAAAACGAGGATGGACGATAGTCGATTTCCTCGATGCTACCATAGACGAGGCGATTGAGTTTCTCGCGCTCATGAACGAAAAAATCGCGGCAGCAACTATCAATAGACTCCGCGTCCTCCAGGACGTCGGCCTGGGCTATATCAAGCTCGGACAGCCGTTGAACACCCTCTCCGGCGGCGAGAGTCAGCGATTGAAGCTCGCCAGGCGCCTGGCCGAGTTTGCCGGCGGAGCAAAACGCGATTCCAAACACGCTCTGTTCATGTTCGATGAGCCGACTGTTGGATTGCATTTCGACGACGTAAAACGGTTGCTGGGGCTATTTCAAAGATTAGTCGATTCAGGGCATTCGCTGATCGTTATCGAGCATAACCTCGATGTGATCAAGTCCGCCGATTGGCTGATCGATCTGGGGCCAGAGGGCGGCGACGCCGGCGGCCGCATCGTCGCGGAGGGCACTCCGGAATCGATAGCCGCTTGCCCGAAGAGCTACACAGGCAAGGCGTTGTCGAGGATTATGTCGTAACTGCTGTTAATGGTTAATGGGATGTGCAAGGATGGAAAAATAATAATCCGAATCAATGACGCTGACATCCGATCCCAGATCACTTAACCGCTTAACCACTTAAAACTTAAAGAGCTTCAGGGGTGGGGGAACCTTCCGCCTGCCAATATTATTCCTTAAGCGGCTTGATTTCCACCTTCCTGAATTCCACCGGATGGCTTTCCGATTGGAGTGATATGGTACCCGATTCGAGCATTTTACCGCTGTCTGCGACTAGTTTATCGAAATACGGCCCGCTCTCATCGAGCTGTGGCTTAGTGTATTCGAGAACCGTTTCACCGTTTACCTTGTGCTTGATCAATTCGTTGCCGTGCACTTCGACTTCGACGGTTACCCATTGATCGCCGTGGTATGTCTTCGAGCTGGAGCTGTTACAATGCTGCGTAATCAACTCGCCGTCCATCACCACATGCGTTCCGGGTGTGCAGAGGTTGGCGGTGGAACGCTCGCCGGAGCCGGAACCGCCGAGTAACTGGACTTCAATGGAGACAGGGAAGTCCTGGTCTTTTTCCATGGTTTCCGGTGGCTGACCATGTATCATAATCCCGCTGTTCCGATAAGCCCAGCCTGCGCCGCCCTCGATCTGCTCGCCCACAAAACGATATTCAACGCGTAATAGGTAGTGTGAAAAGGTGTCCTTGTAAAAAAGATGCCCGAAACGCGTGTCGAATTTATCATACGCATCATAGCAAACCTTGATGACGTCGTCCTCGACTCGAAACGTGTCTCCAAAATTATCGTTTAATTCGTGACCCCTGATCTTTACCTTCCATCCCTCAAGGTTCCTGCCGTTGAACAATGGTATCCAGCCGTCCTTTCCGGCTTCTACGGTCGAATCATACGCTTTCACCGCTAATATCGCCGTCAATACCACACAAACCGCCGTTAATTTCCTTATGT
>JAIPKD010000110.1 GCA_021733835.1 Verrucomicrobiota bacterium | reverse complement strand
CAATGAATTACTTTCAAGTGAAAGTGAATTAATTAATGTATTTGAACTATATTGAGCATTTAATATGCTTGTACATAATAAGCACAGATATATTATGGTACTGCGTACAACGTTCATAATTATAATATATATTCTGATATATAATTAGCATTAATATGTGCATCCAGAGTTGTTGACCACTGGGTCAGTATATCCGTATACCTTTTGTCCAGGATCATCAGGATCAGGCCCGCATATATGAACACTACACCATGCGCATGAGGGAATTGCGGTAGCGCCTGTACCTGCTTCTGCAATTAATGCAGCGACGGCTGCCCAACCTCCAGTTGCAACTATAGCCGCAATTGCAAGAGCACCCATTCCCAAAACCAAGCCGGCACATGTAACTAGACTGCCAGTATCATAGCCCTGGTCGCCACAATCCCATTCTCTTCCAACTAATGTTTGTTCTCCGTTATCACATTCATAGTATCCTTCGTCGGTTGTTTCACAATGCTGTTCTGCTACATTTTCTGGATTAAATAATTTAGAGGAGTAGCAAGATCCACTACCAGCAAATGTACTATCACATCCACATTCTGTAGGTTGACGGTATTCAACTTCCGATATATTCCAGCATGCAGCTCGCGATACCATAGGAATGCTTATCAAGTAGCCGATAATAATGCCACTTACAACAACTTTGTACATGTATGTTTGGTTTCTATTCTTTTTCATAACTAATTCTCCTAATTAACATTACAATGCTTAAATTAAAATCTAATGCAGATTCACAACAGCAATTCTCATTTTAGGGCAGAGCGCGGCTGAGTCGCTACGACCAGCCGCAGCAATTCCGCAAATTCCGTGGATTTACCCGCTCTTTCTATGCTGCCACTGGTGCTACGGACACAGTCACGTTCCAAAATGAGAATTGCTGAATTCACAAATCAACGGTTGCGATTAACAACCATTCTCTATTATAATATTCGCCGGCCGATGAAAAGTTGGCCACATTTTCTCGATATTTTTCGAAATATTTTCGTTTTAGTCGTCTGGGAGATTCCAAAATTCAACGGAACCAACGGTAAAAACGGTCGGTTTATGAGCAAAATCGTCGATTTTGGGGTAAGTTTTTGCTCTGAAACAGGAGAAGGCATTGCATTCGAAGCCGCTATTCTCGGAGCGCGGTTGTGCTGAAAGCCAGCCGCAGCAGTCTCGAAAATTCGTTGTACCCGGTAATCGGATGAAACCGTGGCATTCGGAGCCGCTGCGGCTGATCCTTGCGGACACAGCCGCGCTCCGCATCCTCTCCCGTGCTCGTTCCCGTTCCCGTTCCCGTCCGGATCAATAAATTCGAAATCCTAAGCACGAAATACGAAACAAATTCGAATCACCAAAATTCTAATGACCAAAACCGACCACGGAAATCGAGAACGCTAACGTGAACGTGAACGGGGGCTTCTACTTTCAGCTCGCTAACCTACGGCAATATTTCGTCCCTACGGGACTTATTCTGCTTGTTGGTCGTTATTTGCTATAGACATTTCATCCCTAACGGGATTCATCAGGATTATGGGGTAAGGATTATGGATTAATGGGGTCTCCTCCCAGGAGGAAAGCTAAGTATGGTTACCCACCCCTTTCATCCCCTCCGGTGGAGGGGATCATTGTATAGTTCCCCTCCTTGGAGGGGTAGGGGTGGTTTTTTCCTCCGCGCAAGAGAAACTTAATAACTTAATAACTTAACATCGATATTTATTAGCTTTTTAAGAAATTTACCATCAGCAACGTCAATATCACACGTCCGCGGACTCCAGGCGAATCTCGATTCCCAGGCCTGTAGGATCGATATTCCTGCAAGAAACCGTACCGTTACATGACTCGATGCATGTCTTGACTATCGCGAGGCCGAGTCCGACACCGCCCGTGGCGCGATCCCGCGAGTAGTCCACACGGAAGAACGGCTCGAAAACCCCGTCCAGAGCGTCTTCAGGAAGGCCGGGGCCGGAGTCGGAAATCTTTAATACCACTTCATTATCCGTCGTCCGACTTGATATGCGTATGGCGCCGTCGTCGCCTGCGTATCTCACCGAGTTACGGATCACATTTGACACCGCCCTTAGCAGGAGCGCTCGATCCGCCTTTACTGTCGTATCGTCGCGGACATCCATCTCCACACGCGCCTTCCCGCGCGCCTCGCGTTCGATTGATTCCGTCACCACTTCTTTGAGATCAACGGGTACCAATCGTACGTTTCTCCCTGCAAGCGACGCCTTCGAGAAGGAAAGCAATTCGTTCACCAGTTGTGACATCTGCTCGACTTCTTCCTTTATATCCTCGAGGTACGGTGTTTTCGTTTCATCCACATTATTCTCGAGGATTCCCAGCGCCATTTGCGCGCGCGCTATTGGTGAACACAGTTCGTGCGCGGTGTCGCCGAGAAACCGTTTTTGTCCGGTTACAAAACCTTCCAGGCGCGCAGCCATGCGGTTGATAGCCACGCCCAGGTCACCGAGTTCGTCACTTCGCGACTCCTCGATGCGCGCATCGAGTTCGCCTGCGGCTATCCTGCCGGTTGTACGGTTCATCTTGTTTATCGAGCGCGTCAGACTTCTTACCAGCGGGAGCCAGAAAATCATGGAGATGACGACCATCCCGAAACCGGCGATCACCCAAGGCAAAGGGTTTGGGAAAAGAATACCGCCTGCCGAAGGGTTCGCGGCAACCAGAAGGAGCATCGGCCGGGAGCTTACGAAAGACTCGTTATCGATCCTTATCGGCATAGCAGCCCATAGTTGTTCCGGGGCGCCGGCGCGAACCATGAACTTGGGCGAACTCTCTACGGCGTTTTGATCTTGGAAACGCCTAGGACCGCGCCCCGGCGGCGGACCGGGGCCGAATCCGCGCCCGGCGGCATTCCTATCGGACGAGTCTGATATTATATTTGTATTTCCCGGTGCAACGGTTCCATAACGGCCGCGGCCCATGCCGCCGCGGCCCATGCCACGGGCCGGACTGTCGGACACGGACAAGAACCTCTCTCGGACCTCGGACGGCACATCGACGTTTGCACCGGCCATCTGTAAGCCGTCCGCGCGGAATAGATATAGGTTCGCGTCATACGCCGCGCCGAAGCGATCGAGCACCGCGTCCCATTGTTCCCTCTCAGACCTGTCGAGCTCCTCGGCTATCAGACCGGCCACGGGCCTTATTTGTCCTCGCGTGTATTCGCGGAGTACGGCGTCCAGGCCGAATCGAAACTGGAATTTGAAAAAAAACAGGAACACCACGAAAAGCAGCAGCAGATTCAAAAAGAACCAGAACAATATCCGCGCATACAATGGGAATCTGAACTTAATAATCTTCATCACGAATCAATAAATCGCGGCGCCCGGCGGGATCATCATATAACCGACGGCGCGGACTGTTTTTATGAACTTAGGCTCCTTTGGGTCATCACCCAATTTCTTGCGCAATGCCGATATATGAACATCGATCGACCGATCGAACACCTCGTAATTCCGCTCCGCTATTTCGTCCATCAGTATCTCGCGTGACTTCACCCTACCCTTCGCCTTGGCAAGCGAAATAAGCAGATCAAACTCGACCGGTGTCAGCGTCAGCGGTTTATCCTCCAGCAACGCCACCCTGGCGGCGGGATTCACACGCAAGTTGCCGACGATGATCTCGCTTTCGGCATCCGGTGCCTCAGTCCTCGTTGCACCTGCGGCGCGTCTGGTAACGGCGCGAAGCCTGGCAAGCAACTCGCGCGTGGAAAATGTCTTTGGCAGATAATCATCCGCGCCGATCTCCAAACCGACAATCCTATCCGCCTCCTCGCCGCGCGCGGTCAGCATAAGCACCGGCACATCCGAGACCCGCCGCAATTGCTTCAACACATCGAACCCATCCATACCGGGGAGCATGACATCGAGTATCACCGCATGGTACTCGCCGTCCGAGGCCATTTCCAGTCCTTCCGGTCCGTTATACGCGCTTTCAACCTCGTATCCCATGGGTTCAAGATAATCCTTAATAAGACGGCACAATTTCCGGTCGTCGTCCACAACCAACAACTTCGTGCGCTTGAATTCGCTATTCTCACCTGCTTCGTTCATAGTACATAACCATTAACCGCGAACCGGCAAAACTACTATAACCACTTTAATCGGATAAACCCGGCTGTTTTTACAATTCCTTAACAATTTTCCCTATCCATCCAAATACCAACTTAACAATCATGGCGTCTATTATAAGTGAAGTCTGATAAAGACGTCGGTTCTCAAATGAGATCACACAAAATAATGAACAAAAAGAAATGTGAGGTAAATATGAAAAGAGTACTTCTAGTTACAATGGGTTTGGCATTCGCTGTTGCCGCGCTGAACGCAAAGGCGCAGGAAACTGAGACCAAAACCAAAAAGCCCGCGCCGCAAAAACAAATACAACCTGCACAAAAGACGCCGCCCGGTGCATGGGCCTATGGAATGCGTCCGCGCAACGCCACAGGTCCACGCGCACAGATGGGTATCTGTCCGCAGGTGGATGGTCGCGGACAGCAGCAGGTTGCGCCGGCTAACCGCGGTTGGAACGGTCGCGGCGCCGGTAACGCCGCTGTAGGTCGCGGCTATGGTCGCGGCGCAGGACGCATGGGCCAGGCCGTCGCACCCGCAGGTCGCGGCATGGGCATCGGTCCGCGCAACGCCACAGGCCCGCGCGCGCAGATGGGTATATGTCCGCAAGTGGATGGTCGCGGACAGCAGCAGGTCGCGCCGGCCAACCGCGGTTGGAACGGTCGCGGCGCCGGTAACGCCGCCGCAGGTCGCGGCTATGGTCGCGGCGCAGGCCCGCGCGCACGGTAATGGGATCAATTAACCATTAAGATAAACTACAAAAAAAGGTGGCCATTCACGGCCACCTTTTTTGCAGCTTTTAACTGCTTACCGTTCACATCACCTCTCACTTCTCACTTCTCACCTCTCACCAGATAATTCGAATCGGCTAAAGTCCATTGGAGATTTCTTTGATGAACGCGCGGAAGTCCTCTCCTATATCGTCTCTGGTCAGACCGTAAACGACGTTTGTCTTAAGGAAATCGAGTTTATTTCCTATATCGTACCTTGTTCCTTCGAACTTGAGTCCGTACATCGCGGTATCCTTCAGCATCAGCTGCATGGCGTCGGTTAATTGAATCTCACCGTTTTTACCTGGCGGTGTTTTTTCGAGGTAGTCGAATATACGCGGAGTGAATGCGTATCTGGCGGCAATGACCAGGTTTGAGGGCGCATCGGCGGTCGCCGGCTTCTCGATAAGCTGCTCGATGAGGAATAGTCCGTCGGCGATAGGCCGCCCTCCGATCACGCCGTAGCGGCTGACCTTATCCGGGTCGACCTCTTCGAGAGCGACGACGGATTCATTGTAACGCTCGAACGTCTCCAATAGCCGCTTTGTAATGGGCGCCGGCGAATCGATAAGCGTATCGCCGAGGAGCACGAGAAACGGCTCATTCCCGACGTGGTACTTGGCGTAGGATACCGCGTCGCCGAGTCCTTTTAATTCCTTCTGCCAAATAAAGTGGACATTCGCCATCGACGAAATCCGCTGAATCGTCTCGAGTATTTCGAGGCGCCCTTTATCACGCAGTTCCTTTTCGAGCTCGAGGTTTCTGTCGAAATGCTCTTCAATGGCGCGTTTGCCCTTACCGATTACCATGAGGATATCGGTGATTCCCGCGTTGACCGCTTCTTCGACTACGTACTGGATGGTCGGTGTATCTACTATTGGCAACATTTCCTTAGGCTGTGATTTTGCCGCGGGGAGGAAACGAGTTCCAAAACCGGCTGCCGGAATTACTGCTTTTTTGATCATAACAATTCTATCTATATTCGGCTGACAATCTTATACGGTGGTTTCAATTTCAAAGGGTTTGCTTGGGTAATATTTCCGGTTTAATAACCTTGATATCGTGCGGCTCGAGCTTTTTGACCAGGTCATCGAACATCGCGTCGTCTTTGTAGGTTCCTACGATTGCGCCGCCGGAACCGGTAAACTTGGCGCTGGCGCCTACCGCTCGCGCTTCATCGACCATGCGAACATTGTCATCGCTGATCTTATAAACCTCACGGCGCTTATCGAAGTTGGCGTTTATAATATCCGATAATTCTTCTTTCTTGCCTTGCACCAGACATTCCCGGGCCTTATCGGTCAATCCGGCCCAGAACTTCATTGCATTGACCACGGCAGGTTCGCCGAGATTGAACCTTCCGCGTATGTCGTTGTGAAAGACCTCGGTGCCTTCGGACAGATCGGTTCTGTA
>JAIPKD010000109.1 GCA_021733835.1 Verrucomicrobiota bacterium | reverse complement strand
CGTGAGCAGATAAAGGAGGTATTGGACGAGGACGGGCGCCTGGAGATGTGGGAGGTATTGAGGTTGAGGGTGAGATATTTCAGTGATGGGTTGGTATTGGGCAGCAAGGAGTATGTGGAGGGGGTATTTGAGGAGTATCGAGAGAGGCTCGGGGTGAAGAGAGAGGAAGGTGCGAAGGAATTGAAGCCGAAGGTATTCGAGGGCATGGCGGTGATGCGGGAGCAGCGCCGACCGGCGCTGGAGTGAGGAAGAAGGGTAAAGATCTTCAAAAGGAGGGAAGCAACCGTGAAGAGAGCAGGGTAATGGGCGGGGTGTAGACAAGCGAGTGTAAGAGGAGTGTTTTGCGGGGTAAAAGAGCGATAAATTGAGCCGAGAAATCGGAAAAGGAGGGGAATTTCCCTGAAGAAATCAGACTTGGCGAGGTGAAAAGAAGGGATTTTGGTTGATTAAAAATACAGGGACAGACTCTACATCCGCTAATTGATGTAGAGGCTGTCCCTACAGATTGCTGTGTAACCATAATAAAGGTCTAAGCCTATTAATGAGTTTCGTGTAAAACACGATGAGGTTCTGAATATGCTCAGATTTTGACATAGGTTTACTTGGTGCGTATTATTGAATTTATGGAAAATTTGCATGCTCCGTGGCGAATAGAGTACGTATTGGCACCGAAACAGGAGTCAAAGAATGGATCGATTTTTGTTGATATGGCACAGTCTGACGATGATGATTCCAATCTCATTGTTGCACGTGAGCGCACGTGTTTTGCGGTATTGAATCGATATCCATATACTGGCGGCCATTTGATGGTAGTACCTTATAAGAAGGTTGCCGGTCTGGATGAATTGACGGATGAGGAGAAGAAGGATTTGATGGTTTTGGTTGATAGATGTGTGGTGGCGTTGAAAAAGGCAATGAATCCGGATGGGTTTAATATCGGTATCAATCTAGGCAAGGTAGCCGGCGCGGGGATAGTCGAGCATTTGCATGTACATGTTGTGCCGCGGTGGAATGGTGATACGAATTTTATGCCGGTGATAGCGCAAACTACCGTATTGCCTCAGGCTTTGATAGAAGTGGCAAGACAATTAAGGAAGGAATTATCCTAAAAACTTTATAACCTATTGATAAATGCCGACTGAAACGCTACACTTTGAGAATGCGCGTCTTGTTCAAAAGTTGTTCAACAATGACACCCGGAACCTACGGGCGTTGGAGGAGGAGCTTGACATTAAGGCGGTGACGCGGGAAGGATGGATAAAGCTTGAAGGTACTGAGGATGCTATAGAGCGCGCCAAGCAGATGTTCGAATTGCTCGAGGGGACTCTGAAGGCGGGAGCTCCTGTAAAAAACCGTGATTTCAGATACGCTCTCGAGGTTGTGAAGACCGACGGCATATCGGCGTTGCGAAGTTTGCATACGGAGCGTATTCAGACATCGACGCGCAAACCAATTGTCGTACCGAAGACACTTGGGCAGCAACGTTATGTTTCCGCCATTCGCGACCATGACATTACTTTTGGGATAGGACCTGCTGGGACGGGAAAGACGTATCTCGCCGTGGCAATGGCGGTTGAAGCCTTAAGAGAGGATAGTGTTTCACGGATTATCCTGACGCGTCCGGCTGTGGAGGCTGGTGAGGCGTTGGGATTTTTGCCGGGGGATTTATACGAGAAAATCAGTCCGTATTTAAGGCCTTTACACGATGCGCTTTATGATATGCTGTTACCGGATGAAATAACGCGGCATACTGAGCGTGGGACTATAGAAATTGCGCCGCTTGCTTATATGCGCGGACGTACGTTGAATCAGGCCTTTATTATTTTGGATGAAGCGCAAAACTCGACGAGCGAGCAGATGTTGATGTTTCTCACGCGGATGGGGCATGCATCGAAGGTTGTGGTAACGGGTGATCCTTCACAGGTGGATTTACCGGCGAATAAGCGGTCAGGATTGATCGAGGCGTTGAAGGTGTTAAAGAACGTAAAGGGGATTAGTTTTGTTGAATTCGAGAAGAGGGATGTAATTCGTCACATGCTTGTGCAGCGAATTATTTCTGCGTATGAAGAACATCGGGCAAAGCGAGAATGAAAAGTATTTCTTTCCGGAACTTGCAGAACAGATACAGGATAGATGTCCGGTTTTTGAAGAGGGTTACGGCGAGTATTCTCGATCGGATAGGTGTGTGTAGTTATGATTTGGGGGTATGTATTGTGGATGCATCTTGGATGTCCGAATTAAACGAGGAATATTCTGGGCACCTTGGGACTACCGATGTGCTTGCTTTTGATTACTCGACGGAGATTTTTCGTGATGTCCTGATCGGTGAGGTGGTGGTTTGTGTGGATGAAGCGGAGTTTCAATCGGGTAGGTTCGGGACATCATGGGAGTCGGAGCTTGTGCGTTATATAGCGCATGGGATATTGCATTTGAACGGATATGATGACATGGCCTCGGAGTCGGCGATAGTGATGAAGCGAAAAGAGGATGAATTGGTATTGGGAATCGAGTCGTCGTTTTCCTTGAGTGAGCTAGGGTGGATTAATAACATTTAGCAGGTATGAAACGGTTGCTTTCCAGAGGGCGCGCGGATTTTTTGGCGGGACTAGCTATTGTGTTGCCTGCCGTGATTTCCATTGCGCTTGTACTATGGTTATTCGGCACCGTTTCTAATCTGACCGACATGCTATTATTTTTCCTGCCTCGGGAATGGACACATTTTGGGGATGGCCAGGGGCCGGTCAGGTGGTATTGGAGTATAGCGGCATTATTATTGGCGGCATTTTTAGTGGGATTGGTCGGGCGGCTTGCCAGATATTATCTTGGCAGGAAGATAATCCATATCGTCGACATAATAATGCTGAGGGTGCCGTTGTTGAACAAGATTTACGCGGCGACAAAGCAGGTAAACGAGGCATTGACTTCCAATAAACGGACGGCGTTTAAGCAAGTTGTTCTTTTTGAGTATCCGCGTCGCGGCTCATATTCGATAGGATTCATTACGGGTGAAGAATTCCCGGAGATACAGGAGAGGACGAAGGAGCAGGTAGTGTGCGTATTTTTGCCGACCACGCCCAATCCGACCAGCGGATATTTGATGTTGATTCCGGAGGAGGATGTGATTCGTCTCAATATGTCCGTGGCCGAGGCGATAAAATTCATAATAAGTTTGGGATCAATTGCGCCTGAATATATTTCTTCTAATGACATTCCGTATATTCCAGGGGTATTCAAGCCTGCCGACTCCGTTAGCGGAAAGGGTGATAGTCGGGAGGAGTGAGTTGCTATTGAGATGGAGACGACTACGAGTGGGCTGATTCTTAGGATTTATCAATACTCGGAGACGAGTTTGATAGTGCACTGGCTGACGCGGGATTTAGGGCGGATCAAGACAATTGCGAAAGGTGCGAGGCGGCCCAAGTCATCGTTTGCCGGGCGTATAGATATTTTTTTTCTAGCGGATATAGGCTTAATAATCAAGGAGAGCAGGGAGATACAGGTGCTTAAGGAAGTTCGTGTTATAGATACGCACGATGGACTACGGCGTGATGTAGGGGTCTTACAAAGGGCGGCATATTATGTTGCGCTGGTGGAGCTTACAACGGAGCCTTCGACGCCTATAGTTGATATTTATGATCTATTTGTAGTATTTCTCTCGATATTTGAGAGGTTTCGCACCGGTTTCGAGGCTGTGTTAGCGTTTGAGGTTCGGTTATTCACGTTGCTTGGGGTGCGTCCGGACTTAAAGGGCTCGGGATTGAGTGAAGGTGCGAAGAGGTGGATGCGCGCCGTTTGTGAGTCGCCGCTCCAGAGGATAGACGTTTATCGCTTGAATGGCGGTCAGGTCAAGGAGGTTTCGGATTTCATAGGCAACTGGTGTATTTACCATTATGGTAGGGTGCCGATTCAGCGACAGCATGCCCTCGAGTGGTGAATGCAGCAAGGCGGTGATTTTATAGCATATGAGTTTTGATGCTCGTTTTTAATGATGTATCAATAGTCCGTGAGAGGTTTTATTTCCTTTGATTGGAGCAGGACATTTATTTCGTTGTTTTGTTCGAGTCCTGCCTGTGGTGTGGCCTCGGTGCCGATATGGATAACTTCCGATTCCCTGCCTAAGGAGATTTCAACCGATGTTTCACTCAGGCGATTTACTTCCGGGCGTTCAGAGTTCTGTAGATTCGGCATAAGGACGACGAGCCATTTGGAGACCCCGGGTTTACCTTTGACTCTCAGCCACATGGTGCGTTCCCCGTCGTCCTTATTCCAGGAACCCTGTTGAAAACCTTTTGGTATGAGCCGGCCGAAGTTATGTTTTTCGTAATCATCGCCTTTACGCTGACGTCGTTCGGCAGAGTTGCCGTTCCAGCCCCATTGGCGTTTTTCTATTTCTGTGATATCAGGTTCAAGAAAGTGGGCGTTTAAGTCTACGTCGAGTTGTCCGGGGAAGTGGAATACGGGCCCGTGTCCATTTATTTTGCGTCCGAGTACGTGCAAGTTCCACCAGACGGGCTCAGGAGAGCTAATTTCGTCGCGAACGACGATATAATCCGGTATGTTACTTGATGCAGGATCATGTTTTACCAGTAGCAGGAATCGCCGCATTTTCCAGGGGGTATTTTTTGGGAGGAAAGATGTTGGATATTCCCATCCGGGTTTAACTGTTTCATGGGGTTGGATTGGGACTTCACTAATTCGTGTGGTCTGTTCTTCGGCGACGAATAGGTCGGCTGTCGGCGATGTACGGAAGGCGAGCGGTTGTGCGACTGCGACCGGGCGTTTATTGTTCATATCCGGCCGGTTATGAATAGCGGCGCTCCATGGGCGTGGGGAGTAGTGGCAAGCGTGATCGATTACCAGGGGCGTACTGAGGCCGCAGAAGTGGAATGCGAGTTCGTCGCCTTGGTAGTGGTTCCGTGCGGGGCCGGCTTTTATTGTGACGAAAGACTCGTATCTTGGATCGTATTGGTTGCCTCGGAGCATGGCGCCGAAACCGGGAAACTGTTCGCTTTTCAAATTGACTGCGTTGTTCCAATTTTCCGGGAAGCGTTTGAGTTGGTCGGCGAATTCATTGTCGGCATTTTCGAAGTATGCGCCGATGTGATTAAGTTTATCGATGTAATTTCCTGGGCTTGTATCGCCGATAGGCGCTATTTGTCTTGCGCCGTAGCGAGGATCGACGGGTGTATGCATTAGAGTGAGGTAACGCGCGACTTCCTTGGTTCGCGGCCAGTGCTTAAAGCCGTTAGTTATATTATATTCTTCGAGGAGTTTGATATTATCGGCGACATCGAAGAAGTATTTGGAGTAGCTTAAGCTTTCCTGCCATGCGCCGTTTGGGTAGCTTACTTTCATAAGGTTTCTGTATGTTTCATTCACTCCGTACCGCGTCCAACGCTCGGCATGTGGATGGTCTTGCATGAGGAGGCCGATCTTGAGAGGGATATTATACATGTCGGTGTGGAAATTTGGATTACCGATTTGCCATTCGCTGTCCGGGCCCGGCCAATAATCCGGATCAGTGAAGATATAGGCGAGGACGGCGAGGTCGCGGCTTTTGACCTGTTTATATTTGAATGCATTTTCTATTTGGCTGCTTACGCGTCTTGGGTAAGTGGTTGGGTTGAAGAAGTGTCTGTTAAAATGGCTATCCAGATAAACGTCTGCGGCACCGGCGCTGAATTCGGGTGAATCGGACTCCCAGTCGAGAATCCAATTTTTCCGGATATTGTCGAACGGAATATCTGCGTGCGAACGGGTCATGCGTCCGAGTGCGTTACGCAGGGATGGAGGGCCGACAACAAGCGCCCAGCGTCGTGTTCCCGCGTCGGTCGGCAGCAGTGTAAAGACCTTGCCTGGGAGTTTTTTGTGGCCGTGGATATGGATATTCTGAGATTCCGGGGATACACCTTTGGGTGTATGCCAATCGCTGCCGTTTACGGCGGCAAAGCCGAGGCCGCGGTCGGTTTGTGAGTTGTAAACGAATGCGAAGGGCCCGCCGTTGTACCAGATATCCCGCCACACGGGGCCGATGGTGGCGATGGGGTGTTGGGGCGGCTCGAGTGTTGAATCCTCCGCCAGGCCGCCTGCGCTGAATGTTCGAGCGTTGTATGTGTATTGGTGATAGACATTGTCCGCGTTGAGTTTCTCTAGGTCCAGCTTAATGTTTGTGTTCTTACCAAGGCGGTATTCGTCATTTATGCCGACCCACGGGTCTTCTGCGCGGAAATCGAAGGTAATGGTATAGAAATGATCGGGGTGTGTGAACTCGAATGTTCGTTTGAGGATTGTCTTGGCGGGTCCCTCCTTGAGTCGGTTTTTTACGGTTACAGGACTTATGTTTTCAGGCCACGATGCGGTGATCATATTTTGATCCGACGTGCACGATTTGATTTCGTTGACAGGTAACGGATTGGAATTGTC
>JAIPKD010000031.1 GCA_021733835.1 Verrucomicrobiota bacterium | reverse complement strand
TCAAGCAACCAACGGGACTTATTCGAGGCCTCATCCCTAACGGGATTCTGAGAGGCGCAGACGGTTGGTAATCGAGTGGAGGCGTAGCTTCCGGAGCCGCTGCGGCTGGTTCTGCGGACACAGCCGCGCTCCGTACTAAAATGAGAATTGCTACAAAGAAACCGGTTGACGCGAATTATTCAATACTCATAATGCCGGATATGAAACAGAAGACCTTTGAACTACCGCGCCGTGATTTTTTGAAGGCATTGGCCGTGTCCGGCGCAGCGCTTGCTTTTCGCAGTTCGGTTGCGGCCGCTGCAGATGAATCCGGTTCTTCGGAAAAGACCCGCCTTGGATTCGATGATTTTTCCGTCAGGAGTTTCAGCTGGAACGCGGATGAATTAATTGATTATGCGAACAAACTGGACGTTGATGTCCTTATGATCTCGAATCTTGATGCGTTTGAGAATCATTCAGCCGGCTATTTAAAGGACGTTCGCAAGCACGCCGAAGACAGCGGCATCGAGCTTCATGTCGGCACCTGGAGCATCTGTCCTACTTCGAGGGCGTTTAACGACAAGTACGGCACCGCGGACGAGCATCTCGCCCTGGCCATCCGGATAGCCTCGACCGTCGGCTCACCGGTTGTCAGGTGTGTCTTGGGTACCGGCGGGGATCGTTATACCGACGGCGGTATTCGCGCTAGGATAGCCGACACGGTCAAGGTCTGTAAAAACGCCCGCACTCGGGCACTCGATGCGGGGATCAAGATAGCGATCGAAAACCACGCCGGCGATATGCAGGCGCGCGAGCTCGCCGATCTGATCGAGGAGGCCGGGACGGATTTTGTCGGCGCAACGATTGATCCCGGCAATGCGCCGTGGACTATTGAAGCGCCGATGTATAACCTGGAGGTGCTCGGCCCATACGTAGCTACCAGCGGCATACGGGATACCACTGCGTGGGAAGCCGACGACGGCGCGACAGCGCGTTGGCGCGCCATAGGCGAAGGTTCTGTTAATTGGAAGGATTATCTCGCGCTATACAAGAAACTATGCCCGAAAGCGCCGTTCATTCTGGAAATCATCTCGCAATACTCGAAGCACATGGCGTATTTGAAGGAGGATTTTTGGGATGTATTCCCCGAAACCAAGGCATTCGAGTTCGCGCGGTTCATCGAATTCGCTAAGCGCGGCGAGCCTGTGCCTTCGTTTTCGATCCCAAACGGACGTGACAGGCGTGCGTTTGAACGTGAGTATCAGAAGTCCGAACTCGAGCGGAGCATTAAATTCTGCAAAGAAAACCTGGGCCTCGGACTGAAGACTTGATTCTTGATAATCGACGCCTTTCAGCGGTAGCGGAAACCTGCCTGCACACTGAATACCCGTGATTGTCATGCGGAGGGCACTCTGCGGCGCAGTGTATTTTTTGGTTTTTTTGAATAAAATCGGCAAAAAAGCATCATATACTATAAGGATATATATCATGCGGAGAGATGAATAAATCCGGCACAACAACCAGAGCCGATGAATTGACCTGTGATCAGAGAAAGGCCTTACTGACCCTGCTATGCGATGAAGATCAAGCAGTATACCAAACCATAAGACAAAAAATCATCGAAATCTCTCCTTCCCCCGCGACCTGGCTCGAACCATATCTTTTGTCCGATGACCCAATACTCCGTCGGCGCGTAAACGAGCTACACAAGACTATTGCGAAGAGGAGGACGGATCTGGATTTCCTAAAGTTCTGTCTCAACAACGGCGAAGGACTCGACATCGAAAAAGGCGCCGCGCTATTATCTAAGACGGCGTATCCGGATGTTAATCTCGAAGGCTACTACGCGCTTCTCGATTATTTCACCGAAGAATTCGCAGTTAATACAAGCCGGCACAAGAACATCTACTGGGCGCTCGCCGAGTTAAACGAATTCCTCTTCTGCGAATTAAAGTTCAAGGGCAATGAAAGAGATTATTACAATCCCGATAACAACTATTTAACCCGGGTAATCGACCGGCGCCTCGGTAATCCGCTCAGCATTTGCCTGATATATACACTGATCGGACGCCGGCTTAAAATGCCGATATCCGGTATCGGCATGCCGGGGCATTTCCTTTGCAGATACCAGTCGCCTACGGAATCAATCTATATCGACGCGTTCAACCACGGCAAAATGCTTTCCAAGCAGGATTGCATAAAGTACCTTATTGAATCGGGCCATGGTTACCATGAAAGCTTTCTTGCTCCCATTTCACCGCGAAGAATGCTCCTGCGCATGTGCTCGAACCTGCATCAGACATATGTCGACGCCGGTGATGTGGAGCAAACACTCCGCGTTCAACGCTACATAATCGCGTTGTCCTCATAATCACACCTCAGGATAAATCCGCGATGCCGTTGAATTTCATCGGACGTGAAGCAGGCTGCGCCTCCCCTCTATCCCCTCGGAGTATCGGGATTCTTCAAATTATATTGTATATTTGCGCGCGCGGATTTTATATTCTACAGCGCATGCACGGATTTCTGCCGTAGCATCGATTTGGCATATTACAGCAAAGACAATTCAACCATCCGGGAAGCAACTGCAGCCCTTTGTAGATGTCTTCGCCGGTGACAATCTCGGTATCGATGGAAGCGCAAAACAAACAAAACAACGCAATAACGACATACAGGCAATCTGCGATCATCAACACACTCCGGCATTGCCGCCTTTTTCAAGAACTCGAATTGGAGGACTTGCGAAGAATCGCCGATACCACTGTAATTACAAACCTCGATAAGGACGAGTACCTCTTTCATGAAGGCGATCCGGCTCACGGCTTCTACGTTATTCAACAAGGCACGATCAGCGTGAATCGCGTCGTCCCCGGCGGCAAAGAACAGGTTATTCATGTCTTTAAAACAGGCGAATCATTCGCCGAGCTTGCGATTACCGATGAATCCGGATTCCCCGCCGACGCAAAGGCCGTCGAGCCGTCGCAGCTCCTTTTTATCAGAAAACGCGAATTTATCGCCTTGATAAAGCAGCAACCTGAGCTGTCATTGCGAATTCTCGGTGCGCTGTCCCAGCACCTCAAAACCCTTTTAGCGCGGCTCGAGGATATCTCGTCCAAAGACGTAGAAACACGTCTGATCCATTGGCTGATCAAGAGATGCCCGAATCCGGACAGCGATTCCCCACACGTCATCGAGATACCCACGACAAAGCGCGTACTCGCCGCCGAGCTGGGCACGGTCAGCGAAACTCTCTCAAGGGCCTTCGCCGATTTCCGGGAACGCGCACTCATTCGCGTTCACGGCAGAAAAATTACGGTACTATCCCCCGCAAGACTCACAACCATACTTCAACAATACCTTGACGGCAAAGCAACCGGCGGCATGGAAAAATGACCATCGGCAACACTATTTTTTTATATACCGGCGACATATTTTCTGGTTGAATTCATACAATTGAATACCGTAATTGAGGAAAACATCGAATACGCTTGGAAAGACTGACCATGGAAAACCTTGAAGAACTCTATAACGCAATCCTGGAAGGCCGGATGGACGCGGCTCAAAATATCACCGAAAACGCACTGCAAAAAGATATTAATCCGCAATTACTGATCGATGATCACATGATCCCCGCCATGGACGAAGCGGGCCGACGCTTCGAAGCAGGCGAATATTTCATCCCGGAAATGATGCTTGCGGCGCGGGCAATGAAGGCCGCGCTTAATCTTATCCGACCGGTGCTGCTCCGGGAAGGCGCGCAATACGTCGGTACAGTCGTTATTGGAACAGTTAAGGGCGATCTCCATGACATCGGCAAAAACCTGGTCGCCGCAATGCTCGAAGGCAGTGGATTCGAGGTTAAAGACCTCGGCGTAGACGTGGCTCCCGAAAAATTCGTGGATACCGTGAAGGAGACGGGCGCGGGGATCATCGCCATGTCCGCACTTCTTACCACTACAATGCCTTCGATGAAATTGACGGTTGACGTTCTCAAGCAAGACGGGCTTCGCGACAAGGTCAAGGTCATGGTCGGCGGCGCGCCGCTCAGCCCGAGGTACGCCGAAGAATTCGGCGCAGACGGATACAGCGAGAACGCGGCCGCGGCGGTTAACCTGGCCAGAAAACTGGTCACGGCATAGAATCACCTTACGATATAAGAAACGTAATACCGATTTTGAATAACAATGCATCCATTACTCGAACAATTGATTAACGAATTGCCCGTCCTTTTGGACGGCGCCTGGGGTACCGAGCTACAGGCCCACGGCCTCCAATCAGGTGAATGCCCCGACGAATGGAACCTGTCACACCCCGATCAGGTCGAAGCAGTAGCACGCCGATACCTGAACGCCGGCAGCAGGATCATATTAACCAATACGTTCGGCGCCAATCCCATCCGCCTCGGCGAGTTCGGATTGGCAGATAAGGCGCTCGAGATAAACCATCAGGGGGTGCTGATCTCAAAAGCCGCCGCCGCGGATAATGCGCTTGTCTTCGCCTCAATAGGGCCTACGGGTAAATTGTTGATGATGGGCAACGTCAACGAAGCCGACCTCGCCGATGCGTACTCGAAGCAGGCGGAAACCATGGTCGAGGCCGGCGCCGATGCTATCGTAGTCGAGACTATGTCCGACCTCACGGAGGCCACGATCGCGGTGACAAGCGCGCACGCGACCGGGCTGCCGGTCGTTGCTTGCATGGTTTACGATTCCGGTAAGGATAAAGACCGTACTATGATGGGTGTTTCACCCGAGCAGGCGACGGATGAATTGCGCAACGCCGGCGCCGACATTGTGGGCGCCAACTGCGGTTTAGGCATAGAAAATTATATTCCTGTCAGTAACCGCTTGCACAAGGCGTCGGGGAATCCCGTGTGGATCAAGCCCAACGCCGGCATGCCCGAAATCGTCGACGGGCAGGTCATCTACGGCACCACACCGGAACTTTTCTCGTCGCACTTGCCCGACCTCGTCAAAGCCGGCGCAGGGTTCATAGGCGGCTGCTGCGGCACCAGTCCCGAATTCATAAAGGCCATGAAAAAGAAATTGACCGAGACCAAATAAACTTTTTATTCAACAAACCAGACAGGGTTGAATCCTGAAGTAACTTATGAACAGTCGTGAACGTTTCTTCAGCATGCTCGAGGGCAAACCGGTCGATCGGCTCCTCCTAATGCCGATTACCATGATGTTTGCCGCCAAGCGGATTGACGCCAAGTATTTTGATTATGTGACAAATCATCATGTCCTCGTCGACGCGCAGATAGCGACCGCCACGGCATTCGACCTGGATTATGTGTCGTGCATATCCGATCCCACGCGAGAGGCCGCCGATTGCGGAGCGGCAATCAAGTTCTACGACAACCAACCGCCTGCGATCGACGAAACAAACGCGCTGCTCGCGGATAAGAGGAAGCTCGGACAATTAAAAGCACCCTCCCCTTACAAGGAAGGCCGGATGCATGATCGGGTACGGGCGGCGGCCGAGTTCAAAAACCGCGTGGGCGAGGATAAAATTATTGAAGGCTGGATAGAAGGCCCGTGCGCCGAAGCGGCCGACCTCCGGGGGATCAGCGCGCTTATGCTCGATTTTATTGATGATCCGCAATTCGTCCTCGACCTGTTCGAGTTCGTCCTTGAGCTGGAACTCTCGTTCGCACGGGCACAGGCGGAAGCCGGCGTCGATCTCATGGGTATCGGGGACGCCGCGGCCTCGTTGGTCGGCCCTGCGCTGTACGAGGACTTCGTGCTGCCTTACCAAAAACGCATGGTCAACGCCCTCCATGAAATGGGGCTTAAGGTCAGGCTGCATATCTGCGGAAATACAAGCCGCATCTTGAAAGGCATGGGAAGCCTCGGCTGCGAAATCGTAGATATCGATCTGGCGTCAATGGCCGACGGCCGAGAAGCAATGGGCCCCGATCAGATACTCCTCGGTAATATCAATCCTGTAAAGGTACTCCTTGACGGCACGCCGGAAATTGTAACCGACGCGATCTCACGCTGCCACGAGCAGACCGCGCCCCGGTTCATCGTCGGCGCCGGGTGCGAAGTGCCTCGTGATACGCCGGACGAAAACATGTACGCGCTGCGTGATTACGCGCAGTCGCACACGCCGGCGCTCAACCGATAAGTCCCGAGGCATCCGACGGTTGAATCGATCAGCGCAGTGTCTTTATTTCTATGTCCTTATACCAGGCTTCTCCTGGGGGGCCACTATGAATTTGCAGACCTATCACGCCTGTCTTCTTGATCCCGCTCTCATCCTCGGTATAGTCCACTGTTTGCGCACCGTTCAACCACACCTTGATATTATCCCCCTTACAACGGATCAAGAACTCATTCCATTCGCCGGGTTTATACACCGAATCAACAATATCCGCGGGCGCCTCGACCAGATACCTCCTGCGCCGTGATTCGTCGTATAAGCTCCCCCAGCAGTCCGGCCCCATATCAACCTGATATCCCACCACTTCATTGTGATACGGCACACGCTCGCTGCGAATCTGAATCCCGGCGTTGCTCTTTTCTCCTTTTAACTTGGACTTCAAACGCAACTCGAAGTCGGCGTATTTCTCGTCCGTGCATAAGAACTCGTTTTGCTCGATCGGCGAGTCCATCGATCCGCCGACGATCGCGCCATTTTCTATACGGAATATATTCGTGTCGCCGTTCCAACCGTCGAGATTCTTGCTGTTGAAAAGTGGTATAAATCCTTGTGCCTTCACGTCGATCGGACGAATCTGAATATTCCTTAACGCCGCCTCGGTTATCCAGGACGCAATACCCAATGGGCGTGACAATCGCACCTCCGGGCGTATCGTTATCACCTTGCCCGTCGTGTCCACGTCCACCACTTTCTCATCGTCTATCCAACATTGTATCCGATCGGCCAGCACACGTACCCGGATCAGATAC
Organism: Verrucomicrobiota bacterium; assembly: GCA_021733835.1. Classification (GTDB taxonomy): domain Bacteria; phylum Verrucomicrobiota; class Verrucomicrobiia; order Limisphaerales; family JAIPKD01; genus JAIPKD01. The sequence continues at coordinate 22,390 of JAIPKD010000031.1, read as the reverse complement.
CATTGTTTCTTCTTAAAACCCCTTATAGTCGTAGTCTCATTTTGCGAGGCGTCCTGACTGTCAAGACAGGAGAGTCCTACGACACCGCCGCCCCAGCCGCCGACAATAAACGAACAGTATGAGTCGCCCACAGGAAATGTTAATCCGCAGAAGAAATCGTTGCCATCCACACGCATCGCTTCCAGCGCGATCTCGTAATTCAGCCGCGGCAGATCATTCGTCCACGTAATCCCCGTAGCCATAGCCCCCATCCCGAGCGTTATCTTACCGTCCTCCACCGACACCGGCCCTTGTCCGCCGAATTTAGTTATCTTCCATCCTTCAAGGTCTTCGCCGTCGAACATACTCCGCCAGCCGTCGGCGTCGAGCTGTGGCGCCTTTTCAAACTTAGTCTCCGCACCGGAGATATTGGTTAACGACGCCACACAAAGCGTCATACAAATAAATACCGAGATTTTTCGCATAGTTGGGTTTGTGGTTGATTTCTTGTTATCACTTAATCACACAAAAAGCCTTAGCCGTAAGCACCGTTTTCAAGCAGCGTATTGATTTTGAAACCGGACAACAAGCTATTTATATGATCATCGAATACGCGCGGCATCGCCCCTGAAACGGTTTTTATTTTAACGCCGCCAGTTTTTTGCCCAGGCGGCGCGCCTTCTTGACATTGCGTTTGCTCAACGGCTGCATCTGTTGTCCCGCCGCCAGGCCGATGAACAATACACCAATCGTTTCCGCACCGAGGATACCGGCGGCGTATTTCATGAGACCTAGCATCTTGGTCGTCAGTCGCGCCAATAGCGCCGGCGCCGCCGAGGAGATTACGATAACTGCGCGCTTCGACTTGTGTGTATCCCGAACTTTCGGCGCCGGCATACCCCAAGGCCAGTATGCGAAACAGACGAGTCTTTCAATAAAACGCTTTGTCACGGCCGTTACAGTGCCGAAATTCATGGGCGCGCCGAAGACAATTGCATCGGAACTTTTTATCCTATCCAATATCCCATGCATCCCGTCGTCGATAACACACTCGCCGCGTTCCTTCCCTTCTTTTTGTGTGCATGAACGGCAGTTGGTGCAAAACTCGATATGCTCATCGATCAGGCTGACTTTTGCCGTCTCGGCGCCCTCGGCGCCGGCGGACTCGAGTATTACTTCGATCGCCCTATCAATAACTCCACCCCTTCGATAGCTCCCCATGATCGCCGTTATTCTGGCTTTATTATTCATAGGCATGACCGTTTTCTATCTTGAGCCTAATCAAGGCCGGGTTCGGCTTACGCAGTTTAACCGTCCGGAGCATACACGATTCGGTTCAAAGCCGGAAGAAGTTATGCGCTGTTTCGCATGTGATTTCGCCGAGTTCTTCCAATGAACAATTCTTCAATTCGGCGGCGAGCTCAGCGGTTTTTGTGAGAAACGCCGGTTCACAGCGCCGCCCCCTGAACGGCACAGGCGACATGAACGGGCAGTCGGTCTCCAGCATGAACCGTCCGGGCGCAACGGCTTCCACCGCCCTTCGCGCTTCCCTGCCGTTTTTAAAAGTAATTATACCCGTAAAACTCACGGCCGAATTGAACTCGAGCGCTTTGTCAATCACATCGGCATCACCGGAAAAACAGTGGAAGATGAATCTGAGCTTATCTCTGTACGGTTCAATGCACTCGAATATTTCCTTCCATGAATCGCGCTGATGGATAATACAACTCAATCCGAGTTCAGCGGCGACGTCCAATTGGCGCTTAAACACCTCGATCTGACTCCGCACGTCCGCGGCGTCGTCCGCCTGATCGCCCCGCCCGGCCCTACTCGGGAGATATCTGAAATCGAGTCCTATCTCACCGATTGCCGCGACCGGCGAGCCGGCGGCCAGTTGTGAAATCAAATCGCGCAGGTTCTCCGGCGCACTGGCGGCATCGCCCGGATGCCATCCTACGGCTGCGTGAACGTCTTCAAACCGTCCGCTCAACTCGAGCGCCTGCCTGCCGGTATCGATGTCAATGCCGGGGACGATGATTTTTGAAACGCCGTTATTCCGCGCCCTCGAGAGAACGTCCTCGAGATCATCCCGAAACTCGTCGAAGTACAAATGAGCATGAGTGTCGTATAACATAATTACAAAAACAATAGTGGCAGCGCACCGGCAATTGCCGCAATCAGCCAAATCAGCATTACCGCCGCGCTCTGCGACATACCGCTCCTGACCAGCCTATGCGAAATGTGATTAGTGTCACCGATATAAAATGGTTTATGATTTCTGATCCTTATCAAGACCACCCATACAAGGTCGAACAGTGGGACGGCGAGTATAACCAGCGGGCTTATAACCGCCAACCTGCTCGTGTCCGCGCCGGAGTAAAAGTGCGGTAGTATCCCCAGTATCGCCAGGAGGAAGCCGGTCATATGACTCCCCGCATCACCCATGAACGCGACAGCCCTGGGAAAGTTGTACGGGAGGAATCCGAGCAACGCGCCGCTTACACTGAGCGCCATCGACGCGACCAGGTAATGCCCGCACAAGGCGCTCCAAAGCCCAAACCAAAATGCGCCGATACAACCCACACCGGCGCATAAACCGTTCATGTTATCCATGAAATTGACCGCATTGGTTATTGTAAGAATCCATGACACGGTAATTACGTAGCTGAATACGATGTCCGGCACGAATAGTGTGATACGTATGCCGGCAAGCACTACGAGGCTCGCTATTATCCACTGCCCCACAAACTTAACCGCCGGTTTCAACGCAAACATATCATCGATCCATCCGAGGATCAGCATGCCGAAGGCGCCGCCGATTATGCCCGCCAACTCCCAGGCCCTTTGCGTGAAGCCGTACCTGAGCGGTTCGATGTAACCCTGGTCCGATACCGGCAGCCAAATGAACACAAGCCCGCCCACCAGCGTCACGGCAAGCCCCAGAAAGACCGCCCATCCCCCGGCAAGCGGCACCGGCGCTATATGAATCTTGCGCTCACCCGGTTTATCCAACAAACCGATCCTCGTACAGAACCTTTGCAAAAACGGCATGCTCGCCCAGGCAACAATCGCAGGTACGAAAAAAGCCGGAATATATACATTGAATGGAAAATTCATCCGTAAATTACGTGTTCAGCGCCTTATCTTTGCGCACCCGCTCGAGCATGGTCGAATATAACGCAAGCTGATCACCGATCAATCTATCGCGTGCAAACATTGTTTTCACCATAGACCTGCCGTTCCCGCCCATCTCAATCCTCAAGCCGGGATTCAACGCTAATTTTACTATCCGCGCTTTCAGTGTCTCGATATCGCCGCGAGCAATCAAATAACCCGTCTTATCGCTAATGCAAACCTCGCGCGCGCCGTCACAGTCGTACGCCACAACCGGACGCCCGGCGGCCAAGGCCTGAGGCAATGCCCGCGGCAGCCCTTCGCGTACCGATAAATGAACCAGGATGTCCATCGTTCCTATAAGCTCCGGGATACGCTCCGGCGGCACGAGACCGGTAAATACAAAGCGCCCCTTGAGCGGCGGTTGCTCGGATATTTCAAGGAACCTCTCGCGCCACGGCCCGTCACCAACAAGGAGAAACTTAACATTCGGCACCCTTTCGATAATCCCCGCCGCCGCGGCGAACAAGTCGTCATGCCCCTTTAATTTGAATAACCTCGCGATCATGCCCACCACAAAATCGCCCGCATCGATCCCCATCGCCGCCCTGACGTCTATGTTAACTGAATCCGACTCGAGGTATCGAGTCAGATCAAAGCCGCTGTAGACCTTCGAGTAACGCGCGCGTTCGCCTATACCGGCCTCGAGGTATTGCTCAATCATGGCATCGGAAACCGCAACGAAATGTGTAGTCACCCGGCCGGCGAGCTTTTCGGTGGTCTTGAAAATAAAATTAGGAACTACGCCTTGAAACGCCCCGAATGACGGGCCATGTATCGAATGAATGATAACGGGCACTCGCGCAGATGCAGCGGCTAACCTGCCCAATATCCCTGCCTTGCCGCTGTGCGTATGTACGATATCCGGCTGCCGCGCCTTGAAGAGACGATATAACCTGAAGAACGCCGCAATATCCAAAGCTGGATTGATCGGGCGCACCAATCCCGGCAAAACTGTCAGCACCCCCGCCGGTTCGTTATCGAAGACGCGCTCGAGCGATCCCTCGGGGCCGTACGTAGGCCCTGAAACAAGCGTCGCGTCCACGCCGAATGCCTTGCGAAGACCCAGTACGGTGTCGACTGTGTTTTCCTGAGCGCCACCGACTATTAACCGCGTGATAACATGAACAACGCGCATTCGATTCGTCACTCTCCTGCTGCGCCCTCGAGTTGTTTCAGTTTCTCGCGGACATTCTCGGTCTCGGCTGATTCCGACGGCGCGTACTCGAGGTATTTCTTGTAATATTCGATAGCCGCAGCCTTATTATCGCGTTTCAAGGCTATTTCGGCCAGTCCGTAATAAGCGGAGTGGAAATTCGGCCTGAGCTCGAGCAGCTTATTATAATCCTTCTCGGCCGCAGCCAGGTTGCCCTGACCGAAATTCGCTATCGCCCTGTTGAAGATAGCCGCCGTATGCTCGGGATTGATCTCGAGGATACGGTTCAACGACGGGAGCGCCTCCGAATAATTCGAAATCGATATACTGATGCAGCTCTTATTGAGGAGCGCGCGAATGTTGTTCGGCGAAATCTTCAATTGATCATTAATAGCGGCAATGGCGTTCGTTTCCCGGCCGGTAAACCAATAAATGTGATACAACGCTTCCGGAATCTGCTCGCTTTGCGGGAACTCGGATTGCGCGGACTTAAGAGTATTCACCGCATTATCGACATTACCCATCCTGTATTCCGACCAGGCCTCCAGCTTGACCAGGTCCACTCTGTTGGACACGGCCAATGGCTGGAACTCGGAACCTGTTCTGATCTTCTCGATTAAGTCCAGCGTTTTGGAGGGCATCCCGCAGTTCAAGTATCCACGCGCCAGCAATAGATTCGGTTCGAACCTGCCCGAACTAAAATTCACGGCACGCTCAAGCTCAATCACTGCCTGGCGGAAGAGACTGTTCTTTAAAAACAGGCTCCCCAGCTCCTTGCAAAACAACGGCTCATCGAATGGGCCGTTCTTGTTCAGTATCCCATTCCAGTTCGGATACCCGTCCAGAAGCATACGCGTCCTCGGCCTGATCTCGATCGGCGAGGCATCACCATTTGCCAACTTAGAATTAAACTCGCTATTAACGATTGCGGACACATTATCTTCTCTAAAATCAAGCGCCAGTTTGAACAATTTACCCGCTCTTTGTATATCACCCATTCGCTGAAGACTCACACCCCAGTAGTCGGCGGCGCGAGAACATACGCCGTCTACAAAATTCAAATCACGCGCCGCCTGTTTATCCAAGTCCGTAAATCGATGAACGGGCAAGGCGTCCTTCCACCTTCTCATTCCCGCCCAAAACTCGTTATTCGAATTAACGAGTTGTTCGGGCATTTGCGGAGGATTAATAGAACCCTTTTCAAGCGGCTTCACGTTATAAACCAAGCCATGCGGTTCCAAAAAATTATTCTCGAGATAAAAGCCGAAAGTGGGCTGCAGGTAAACGACGCTGTTTGATCTAACTAATTGATCGAAGAACCGCGACAGGTAGGCGGGTGAAATGGGATTCGGTACACCAGCCGAGTCAAGCAGTGTTCTCGGCCATTTCCCCGGGTACCTAGCCGCCAGTTTCTTATGGTATATTTTGTAATACAACGAGCGTGAATCCACGAACACCGGACTCCCGGAGCCGGGATTCATTGAAACCATTGCCTCGGCCAGGAGCAAGTTCGCGGGATCATCACTGAACACGATCAAGTCGTCGCCGTCGAGTGGTGAGGCCATTGCAGTGGCTATCTTCTTAAGGTGCGTACCGTCCTGCGCATATATCTTCGGGAGATTCAAGTAAATCAAAGAAACTGCCACAACCGGCAACGCTACGCATACAGCGTAAAACACGGCCTTGTTAAAGGCGCGTCCGACGGGCGACGGCTTCATCCACGCCTTGCCATTAATATCAGCCGAAGTGACAATAAAATAGCCGCTGAAATAACCGACGCATAAGGCGCCAAGGAAATAAAACGTCAAAAACGGCAGGCCCATACCGAGGTCGCGGGGACTGAACGGAGGATCAAACGCCACCCAAATACAAAGTACGAGGAACAGAAAGTGAATGACCACAAACGCCACCTTCGTTAATATATTCCCGGCAACGCTTGTATCGCCCATTTGCCGCGGCCATTTTATTCCTATTAAAAAGACGGGCAGCAGCGAAGTAGCGCCGCATAACAGAACGATATACTTCGGAACCTGCAAAAGAATATTCTTCTGCATCACTATTTGGGTCTTCAACAATTCCCAGAACGAGAAGGACGTCGGCGCACCGAACACCTCGATAATCGGCAGTACCAGGTAAACCAGCAAGCCCAGCAAGCCCATCCCGAGCATACCGAGTATAAACCGCGTATTGAAAAACTCGATCCCCTTGATCCACACAACGGCAAGAAGAAACGCGGGGAGGAAACCGATCATCGCCCAGTTGTTTGTAATACCTAATCCGTAAACCAGCGCAGTCCAATATAACCTGGAATTACTCTTTGAAAGCCGGTACTCCAACAGCGAATTCACTACAAATGCAAATATCAATATATTCAGCGCCTCGCCGGTGGCTACAACTGCGTTCTCCCAAAATGTAAGCTGCAATCCGCAGACAACCACCGCAAGCAAAGGTGGCACCCAGTATCCACGCATGGTAAGCAGCGCCTTCGGATTATTCTGACGCATCCGTTGCTCGTTTGTCCGATCGTGTGGCAGAAGCATTACCGACCTCGCCAGGAATCCAATCGCACCGGCGGCGCAGACCGCCGAAAAGATATTCAGCGCCACCGGCTGCCACGAAACCGGCAAAAGCCGCAACGGCGCCGTCAGCACTATAAACAATGGCGCCTCCAGATTGGGCGACCACCAATCCCACCCCGTAACCTTGGATACCAATTGTAATCCGGATAGGGATACCCATTCGTTCAAGGTGACCAAGTACAAAATCAAGCTCGCGCCGGCGACACACCATGGCAGGAGTTTTCGAGGCACAGCTTTTTCGATATTATTTTTTGTATTATCTTCCATATTGAGACTCAACAAGTTGAACCGATCCTCCCGCTCTTTGCAAGCCTATCTTGCAATGGTCGGATACAAAAAACATGCATCAGGACGCAAATTTTATAATCGTAACGCGGTATCGCAACGTGACCGCCGTAAAAGTATAGGACACACTTCGCCGCCGCATGGTTCAAACAAGAATCCATATCCAATCCTGATGTACAAAATATTCGTCGGGAAATTCGGAAGACGCATGAAGAATGGCGACCCTAACGGGACTCGAACCCGTGTTACCGCCGTGAAAGGGCGGTGTCCTAGACCGCTAGACGATAGGGTCGCCCAACGCAGTCGGAATATAGAGGATACCCACCGTCTTGTCACGTGTAAAATGGCGGGGAATCCTATTTTTTTATCGGCTAAATAGTAAATCCGGCGCCGGAAAACCGCATTTCAACATACACAAACCAATGATGAACTACGGTATTCCCGGCGCCGCCCAAATAATAACTATTTCATGCAACTCCCAAAGCGCGTCAGGAGCCGTTACCCTCTTGCTCGACCTGCTCTTTCGCGGGCTCATTCCCGAACAGTTTGCCGATCTTGTCGATTACACCACTCTTGATCTTAATCGATGCTCCGATCAGCGACATAATAACTGCGATGAGCAATATCACATTCACTACAGTACGCTTCCACCCGCGGCCGACGGCTGCACCCAGATAACTGCGATTGTTATTCAGGATAAAGAACGAGATGTAGGCAATCGGCAGCATTGTGAAAGCGATCGCGGAGGCGATGACCGGCAACCATATCGGGCTCTTGATCATGACGCCCAGTACGCCGATGGCGGGCGTCAGCGTGAACAGACGATAACGAGCAGGTGTATATTCGAGGCCGAACATCTCACATACGGTGAAACCGCAGCAAATCATATGCGCGCTTATCGCGCCGCAGGCCATCCCCATAAAACCGAGATCGAAAACAATGCGTCCCAACGACGTCCCCAGGACAGTGCCCAAACTCTGTGAGGCATCGACCGGCTGGAAATTGGCCGTGGTTACGCTATCTCCGAGAATGGTTCCAAACGGAGGTTGGTGCATAGTGGATGCCATACCGATTATGATCAGCGATGTCAGGATCAAGTAAGGCACGAAGAGCGTTGCCACCAGATCGTATCGCGCAAGCCCTTTGTGATGTTTGCCCCATCCTTTGGCCAAGATCGAGTAGGGATACAGGAACGTCATATTGATGCCGACCGCCGCCCCGATGGCGCCAAGAATAGTCGTAAGCGATCCCTCCTGATTCGGAATCTGAAAAGTAAAGAACCCCTTAAAGATACGGCCCCAATCGACCTTGCCTTCTGTTATCTGGACAATTACGACAATAAGGAAAGAGAGCATCACCAATCGGATCATCCAGCGCAGAAATACTTCATAGGCCTTAATCCCCTTCGGCTTCGAACCGTAGTTCCATGTCAGATATATATTAACGCCCAAAATGAGAAATCCGCCGGCGAACCGTACGATTGTCTCCGTTGTATTCGATTCAGGCGCATTGTGGATACCCGCAACGTTGGCAAGATCCCAGAAGGCGCCGCCCAAAAGGGCATATTGGCCGAAGTGCCAGATAACGGTAGCAATCACGGTGGCCAGCGCCCACATCAGGGCAAGGCCGGGATGAATCTCGCGACGCACAATCAGGTAAGCGCGCTCGCCTTTTGTCAATGTTATGTTGGACAACGCCGCCAGCATGAAGACCCCGAGAAACATCGCTATAGGCTGTACCCATAAGAGTTGATAGCCGAAAAATGCGCCCGCTACGACCGATGCGGCGGCACTGCCGGCACCGAGGGTCATCGCGCTTTGGGCCCACGCCGGCCCTGTGAGATTGAAGTAACCTCTTATGCGGGTTATAAGTGACTTACCTTCCAGGCCCTGGAGTAAGGCTTCCTCTTGCCGAACCTTCTCAGGATCCCAACTCTTCGTCATCGGCAAGCCGGCACTCTTGTTCTTCGATTCCTGCGACATGCGTGTGATATTGAATATTATATCAGGAGGTTACAAGTTTTTTTCATCGCACTGAACATTTTAAGCCTCGAATTTCACAAACCGAATTAATCCGCCCGGTTGAGCTATTGAGCGATGAATATTGAGTGTTCCGATGGATTCATGAATTTGTTCCGGCTCATCACAGTTAAAGTATATTCTTGACCCTAACTTAGTTTCTGCTAGCAATTACAGCGTACCTGAGCGGGAGAAGAGAAGGAAAGATGATGGAACTGATCGCAACATCCGGGGCCGGCGGCGATGTGTCCGCTTGGCCGTTTGTAATACTGCTGATAAGCATAGTATTCATTATCACGTCGATCGCGGTATTTCGCATTCACGCATTTTTATCGCTGATAATGGCCGCAATACTGGTTGGATTCCTCGCGCCGATAGGCTCGCTGCCGGGAGAGCCCGAGGGCAATCATTTCGTTCAGGCGCTCGAAGTATCCGTCCGCGAATTCGGCAACACGGCGGGGAGTGTGGGGATAGTGATCGCGCTGGCGTCTATTATCGGCATTTGCCTGATGGAAAGCGGCGCCGCGGACAAGATTGTCCGGAGTCTGACGCGGGCATTCGGAGAGAAGCGCGTGGGGCCGGCGCTGTTATTCAGCGGTTTTTTCCTGTCGATACCCGTTTTTTTCGACACCGTGTTCTTTCTACTCATCCCACTGGCGAAGGCATTGAGGTTACGGACGGGTAAGAATTATGTGCTGTATATAATGGCGATTTGCGCCGGCGCGGTGATTACGCATTCGGTCGTAGCGCCTACGCCGGGACCGCTCGCGATGGCCGAGATACTCAAACTGGACTTAGGGCAATCTATCCTCGCAGGCTGTTTGCTCGGCATTATCCCGGCGGTAGGCGGATGGTATGTCTCCAAATGGTTGAACAAGCGCCATGACTTCCCGCTGCGAGAAACAAGCGGCGCGTCGCTGAAGGAACTGAATGCCATCGTCAATAAAGACGAAAAGGAGCTGCCCTCGTTCCTGACGTCGATAATGCCTGTGGTTTTGCCGGTATTACTCATAACTTTTTCATCGTTCCTCGGCGCTTTCGCAAAGGCGTTCCCGCCCTTCATAGATTTCCTGGGCGGTGAAGCTGCATTCAATACGTTGTCAAATTGGGCGGACTTTTTCGGCAATAAAAACCTGGCGCTCCTAATCGGCGCGGGTATTGCATTGGCTATACTGGTAAAGCAAAAAATGCTCTCATTCGAGGAACTCCACAAATCAGTCGCGCCTGCGATCGAAAGCGCGGGCGTAATCATACTGATAACCAGCGCCGGCGGCGCCTTCGGCATGATGTTACGTCATGCAAACGTGGGCGCGGCTGTAGGGATAATGGCCGCGGAACAGGGAATAAACCTGATAATCCTGGCCTGGGTGCTCGCGGTTGTAATGAAGGTCGCCCAAGGTTCCGGCACCGTTTCCATGCTGACCACTGCAGGCATGATGTCGGGCATAATGAGCGGTGCACCGCCGCCTTTTAATCCGATATATGTGTTCATCGTAATCGGATTCGGCTCGATCGGCGTCTCATGGATGAACGACAGCGGATTCTGGGTGGTCGGCCGTATGAGCGGGTTTAATGAAAAAGAAACGCTCAAGACGTGGACCGTATTACTTTTTGCCATATCCTTCTTAGGGTTCATTCAGACCCTTATTATCGCCTCGATTTTTCCGCTTGTACCCGGCACATAAAAAGTAATTAAATCTAACCGAGTGTTGGACGCCTCGGCCACTACACAAGCAAAGTAAGGCTCGGGTATCCGACGCCGGTATCGGGCATAATGTTTTATAAATTTCGGCGCGAAAGATCGTTCATCCGGCTATGATGAAATTATCCATACTACATACAATCACTGTCTGCGCATTACTGATCGCGCCGCGGCTTAGCGCCGAAATCTCCGTGGATGAATTCAAGGGCGCATTAAGGATACAAAACGGCAGGGCCTCGATGGTATTCCCGAAGCACAAGGGTGAATTCCGTATATCCGTTGACGGGCGAGTGTTGATAAACGACTTCAGAGTAGAATTCGCCGGCGCAACCTCGACCACCGGATATATCGACTACAACAAACAACGATTCACGGATAACACCGGCAGGGGTATGAAGATTGACTTTCGCCTCTATACCGGGCGGAGAATGCGGATATTCTTATACGATAACGAACCGTTATTAGTGATCTCGGCCATGGATAAACAGGGGGCCGGAGGAAAAGAGATCAAGGTTCAGGGTAGGTTCAGTCCTCAGGCGCCATCCAGGCCGGTTATTTGGAAAAACTCCACCGCCGACGCGCAGGATGGGAGCAGCCCGTCGATCGAGCTTCTGAGAGAATCCACATTAACCGGTAGATACGTAATGGCGGCATATCTCGGAAACGAATTACCCGCGCTCGTAACCGGTATGGCGGGAGGCGCCGAAATGGAACCCGAATTCCAAATCTCCCGGGCGGGCAACAGCCTGACGTTCACTTGTATTTCTCCGAAGACACCCGGCGGCGAGAGCGCGCCAATTGCGGTTTACTTCGGCGCCGACGTGTTTGAAGGTATGGAGAAGTACGGCCGGCTCTTCCTCAACGCAGGCGGAAGAATACCCTCCGGCAACGTGCCTTGCGGCGTCGATGGCACGGCATTATTCGGAAACTCGATCAACCAGGATCGCATTCTCTACACCGCCGAACGAATAATTCAATCAGACCTGCGCGAATACGGATTCAATCTGATCAACCTGGGAACCAGCTGGCGTCTTGATACACCGGCGCCATGGACACTGCTAATCAATAGAAGGTACCCCGCCGGTTTGTTGTGGCTGACCGAACAGCTGCATCGGCGCGGCCTTTATGTGGGCATCGGGTATTCCAACAACAGCGGTATTCCATCCGCCGGCGTCACGGCGCGTCCGGGATCAGCGGAACCCTTAAGCCAAACCCCGCTCCCGCTGGTCGCGGAATCGACTATGATCGCGCGCGGGGTTACCTATGACTGGGTATGCGATTATCTCGAATTCCCAACCGGCCCCCGGCAAACCGATCCAATCCGACTGCGGAAGACATTATCCGCAATGAAAACAAGCTCGAGGCCCGGCACATACCTCGCTGTTTCCTGCTCGAACCCCTGGCCGGTCGCCGGCGTGGCGGACGGCGCATTTTTAGACGGCAGTCGTACCAGCGAGACATCGGATGTCGGCCTCAGGCTCGGGCGAGCAGCGCGTCTTTCTTCATTATGGTTTATTCAAAACAGGATGTGGATAAACCATACCCGTCCCGTCACCCTTAGTCCGCCGCTCACCGACGGTCAGGCGCGAATACGCGCAGCGCTCTGCGGGATGTCCGGAGGCCCCCTGCTCTCAGGAGATTTATTCTGGGAACTCGAAGACTCGAGGCTGGCGCTTCTAAAAACCATCACCCCACCCACGGGTAAGGCGGCGCGGCCTCTCGACCTATTCGAGCGAACCGGAAGTTATCCACAAAAACTGGCCTTGAAAATCGAAAAGCCATGGGGCGACTATTGGGTGGTCTGTCTGATTAATCTGGAAAGCGCCAGCGCAATGGTTGAAGTAGACTTCGCGCAACTGCCGGGCGCCGGTTCGAACGCACGGTTAATAGGGTACGATTTCTGGAACAAGAATCCCGCCGGCACTTTCACAAACGGGTTCTCGGCCGAGGTGCCGGCCAATGACTGTCTATTAATGTCACTCGCCCCCCTCACCACGCATCCAACCGTGATCTCAACAAGCCGCCATTTCACACAAGGCGGATTCGACCTTAACAATATTGCATGGAACAAAGGTCAAAACCGTCTGACCGGCCTGTCCACCGGCCTGGTTCCCGGGGATAAATACTCGATAACCATATATCATCCGAGTGAGTACGCCGTTTCCAGTATAGAAGCGGAAGCCGAAGACTTCGATATATCACGTCCATCCGACGAAGTGACCACTATCGGATTCAATCCGAACAAGCCCGTAGTTAAATGGTCGATCCTGTTCAAGGTGTCACAGGAAAAGCAGGCTTCGGGCGACGATGGTTCCTGAACAGGTTCAACCGCGTGACACAAACGGTATGATCAAACCTCAATGTCCGCCTCGGTCTCCTTTTCTTCCTTTTGCTCGGTAATCACCGGCGCAATGGCCTGTAACCTGTCTTTTTTACCGAGATTGATCAGTTTCACACCCTGTGTGTTACGACCCGTGATCCTGATATGCTCGACGGCAATCCGTACCATTTGTCCGGAATGTGTAATAAGCATTATCTCGTCATCGTCATGAACCGTCAGCGCACCGACCAGTTTCCCTGTTTTCTCATTAGTCTGCATTGTGATGATCCCCTTGCCGCCGCGGGTCTGCTTCCTGTAAGCGTCGAAATCGGTACGTTTCCCTATCCCGTTCTCGCCGGCGACGAGGAGAGTGGCATCCGACTGGACGACGCTGAGAGAAACCACGCCATCCTCTTTACCCAGGCTGATACCCCTGACCCCGCGCGTTTGCCGTCCCATTGCCCGAACATCCTCTTCGGCAAACCTGATGCTCTTGCCATCTCGGGTAACCAACACGACATCGTCCTGGCCGCTTGTCAATTTAACGTCAATAAGCGAATCGCCATCGTCAATACTGATCGCGTTTATCCCGCTTTTGTAGATATGCCCGAATTCGGAAAGGCTGGTCTTCTTCACCGTACCGCCGGCGGTGGCGAAGAAGAGGAATCCCGGCTGTTGCCAGGTGAGGTCTTCCCCGCTAGGCCCGGACTTGGAAACGACACGGATCAATTCGGTAACCCTCTCGCCGGGACGGAGTTCAAGTAAATTCGCTATACTGCGGCCCTTCGAGGCGCGCCCCATATCCGGAATCTCATGAACTCTCTCGGCGTAGACACGCCCCGTATTAGTGAAAAACATGAGATAATCGTGCGTGCTCGCGGTGAACAGGAGTTCTATAAAGTCCGACGCCTGCCCCTCGGCATTTGTACTGTTCCGGGTAATCATACCGATAACACCGCGGCCGCCACGACGCTGCGCCCGGTAAGAACTGATATTCGTACGCTTGATCAGGCTGCTGTGGGTCATCGTAATTATCACCGGCTCGTTGGCAATGAGGTCTTCGATGGCTATTTCACCCTCGTCGGGAACCAACTGCGTGCGCCGCGGCGAAGCGTACTTATTCTTTATCTCAAGAAGCTCCGTCTTAATTATGGTCAATACACGATGTTCCTTGGCCAGGATATCCAGGAGGTCCTCGATTTTCTTAATCAATTGCGCGTACTCGGTCTTAACCTTTTCCTGCTCCATGCCGGTCAACTGATAGAGCCGCAGATCAAGGATGGCATCGGCCTGCCTTTCGCTAAAACAATAACGGCCTCGAACCAACCGTGCCTCGCTTCGAATCAGGATTCCGAATTTCTCGGCCATCGCACGGGTGAATTCGAAACCGAGCAACTTGATCTTCGCTTCCTCCCGGTTGGCGGAGTTTCTTATGATTCGGATAAACTCGTCCAAGTTCGCCAACGCAATCAGGTAACCCTCGAGCACTTCCGCGCGATCCTCGGCCTTCCTGAGTTCGTACCGCGTCCTTCGCAACACCACTTCGCGGCGGTGCTCGATGAAACAATAGATTATATCCTTCAGGCACAGTGTTTTTGGTTTGCCATGATCGATGGCAAGCATATTGACGCCGAACGAGGTCTCCAGCTGCGTGTACTTGAACAACTGGTTGATGATTACTTTTGCGATGGCGTCGCGCTTGATCTCGATAACCACGCGCGTGTTTTCGTCCGACTCATCGCGCACGGCGGTAATATCGGAAATGATTTTATCATTAACCAGCCCCGCTATTTTCTCGACCAGTACGGCGCGGTTGACGTTAAAAGGTATTTCGGTGATAACTATCTGCTCCTTGTTACCCTTGAGCTGTTCCACACCGACCTTACCCCTGATCTTTATGCTTCCACGCCCGGTTGCGAAGTATTTCTTTATGCCTTCGATACCGCAGATCATACAGCCGGTGGGGAAGTCAGGCCCCTTGACATACTTCATCAGCTCTTCGCCTGAAATCCGCGGATTATCGATCTGCGCACAAATGCCGTCTATTACCTCACCCAGATTATGCGGTGGGATATTGGTAGCCATACCGACGGCGATGCCGGTTGCGCCGTTTACGAGTAAGTTCGGGAACGCCGCCGGAAACACTACCGGCTCGGTGAGGCGCTCGTCGTAGTTCAGCATGAAATCGACCGTGTCCCGATCCATGTCATGCATGAGCGCGGAGCCAAGATGCGTCAACCGCGCCTCGGTATAACGCATGGCGGCCGGCGGATCGCCTTCGACGGAACCGAAGTTTCCTTGTCCGTCAATCAACCTCTCGCGCATGGCCCACGGCTGGGCCATGTGCACAAGCGTAGGATAAATAACCGCCTCGCCGTGAGGATGATAATTACCGCTGGTATCACCGGCTATCTTCGCGCACTTACGATGCCCCTTCGTCGGCGCCAGCCCAAGCTCGTGCATCGCGTAGAGGATTCTGCGCTGTGACGGCTTTAATCCGTCGCGCACGTCGGGCAAGGCGCGTGAGATGATCACCGACATCGAGTAATCGAGAAACGAATTCTTTATCTCGTCGGCGACATTTATCTTCTGTATCTTCTCTTTTGCAGTGAAAAGCGACTGGTTTTTCGGGGTATCGGCATCTGAATTATTCGGGTCAGCCATAGAATCCTTTCAAATCAACTTAGTTCCAAAATAAAATCTCTTACACGTCCAAGTGCCTGACATTAAGGGCGTTATCCTCGATAAACCGCCGTCTTGGCTCCACTTCGTCACCCATCAGCCTGGTAAACATCTCTTCGGCCTCGACGGCGTCGGCCAGGTTGATTTGGAGAAGCTTCCTCTTCGACGGGTCCATGGTGGTCTCAAACAACTGCACGGGATTCATTTCCCCTAATCCTTTGAACCGGCGTATCTCGAGGCCGCGCCTGCCCAGCTCCTTGACGGTAGTAAGAATCTCGTTAATCGAATACAAAGGACGCACATGCCCGTCACCGTCGCCGTCGATCAACTCAAACAGTGGCTCGTCCTGGGCCGAGTAATGCTCGATGTTCAAGCCCTTCTTTGACAGATTGGCGAGCAGCTTGACGACGGCCGGACTTTCGTGGAGCTCCACATGTTTCGCCCTTCGGGTGACTGCATTCTTGCTCTTTTCCTGTTGGCCGTTCTCCTGGTCTTCGTCGCCGAACAGGCCGAGGTCCGGATTCTCGTCGCTGAACTTCGCCAGTTCTTCCTCGTTATGGAAATATAAGACTTCTTCGTCATTGCCGGTACGCACACGAACAAGGTGCTTGGGCAACTCATGCGTTTTCGGATCGCGATGTTCGATATACTCGGAAAAATCGCCGCCGTGCCGCCTGATCGCCTGCGCAAACTTATCGAGCGACTCGAGCAACGTTAGAATCTCCGATAACTGTCTGGCCGTCACTTCCTTATTATCAGCCAGGTTCCTCAGTTTTACCTCGTCCGAGCCGAGACTGATCAAGATTTCATTCATCTGCGCGTCGTCTTCGACGTATTCCATACGTTTCTTCCGCTTTACAAGGTAAAGCGGCGGCTGCGCGATATACACGTTGCCGTGTTTGATCAGTTGCGGCATTTGCCGATAAAAGAACGTAAGCAGCAGGGTTCTGATATGTGATCCGTCGACATCGGCATCGGTCATTATAATGACCTTATGATACCGAAGACGCTCGAGGTTAAACGAACCTTCACCCTCGCCGTCGCCTATCCCCGTGCCCACGGCGGTGATCATCGTTCTGATCTCCGCGTTTTGAAGCACCTTGTTCAGGCGCGCTTTTTCGACATTTATCAGTTTGCCGCGTATCGGGAGAATGGCCTGGAACTTACGGTCGCGTCCCTGCTTCGCAGAGCCGCCCGCCGAGTCGCCCTCGACAATAAATAACTCGGTGTTTTCCGGATTCCGGTCGGAGCAATCAGCCAGCTTCCCAGGCAGACCGCCGCCGGTCATTGCGCTTTTGCGCACGGTTTCACGCGCTTTCCGTGCTGCTTCCCTGGCGCGCGCGGCCATGAGTCCTTTTTCTACCACCTTTTTGGCTACCGGCGGGTTCGCGTCGAAATACCCCATCAACCCCTCGTAAACGACCGAGGAAACGATGCCCTCTATCTCCGTGTTCACCAGTTTGACCTTCGTCTGCGATTCAAAGCGCGGATTCGGAAGTTTCACGCTCAAGACACAGATCAGGCCTTCCCTTACATCGTCGCCCGAGATGTTCGGGTCCTTTTCCTTAATCAGGTTATTGGCCCTTCCATGCTGGTTAATGGCGCGGGTCAATGCGGTTCGAAATCCGGTCAAATGCGCCCCGCCGTCCGGGTTCGGAATCGAGTTCGCGAAGCAGAGGATTGAATCGGAGTAACTCTCGTTATACTGCATCACACAGTCCACATAAACCTCCTCCTTCTGCTGCGAAACGACGATCGGTTTCGGATGTATCGTCGCCTTGCTCTTGCCAATCTGCTTAACGAAGCCCTCGATCCCGTCTCTATAAAGGAATTTCTCTCTCTTGTCCTCCTCGCGTTCGTCTGTCAATATAATGCTCAGACCGGGATTCAAAAACGCAAGCTCGCGGAGGCGATTGGCGAGGAGTTCGAATTTGAATTCGGTGGTGATTGTAAAGATCTCGGCATCTGGTTTAAACGTTATCAGGGTTCCCGTGTGCTTGGACTTGCCGATCGTCTTGAGCTTCTGACTGGTCACACCCTTGGTAAACTCCATGTAGTAGACCTTCCCATCACGGGATATCTCGACCTTGAACCACTCCGAAAGCGCATTCACGCACTTTGCGCCGACACCATGCAGGCCGCCCGAATACTTGTACGCGCCCTGACCGAACTTGCCGCCGGCATGCAGATTCGTCAGTACCAACTCGACGGCGGGCATGTTGAATTTCTTGTGAACGTCCACCGGAATCCCCCGTCCGTCGTCACGAATAGAAACCGATCCGTCGACGTTGATGATTATCTCGACATTATTGCAGTACCCGGCCAGGTGCTCGTCTATGGAGTTATCCAGTACCTCGAAGACCATGTGATGCAAACCGCGTTCATCAGGGTCTCCGATATACATTCCCGGACGCTTTCTTACCGCCTCGAGGCCCTCGAGTTTATCGATCTTGGAAGCATCATACTTATTGCCGGGGTCGATCATAGCCGGCTTGCTCTGAATTTGAATTGACTCGCTAGGTTCTTGCATAGTGAATAGAATTTCCCGGAGCAGTTTTTGAAGCTCCCATCGCATTTTAATTATCCCAAACCGGTGACGGGAACTCAACAGTAAACTCGTGTTTGAGCGAAATGAAAATCTCGGAAATTTGCGTAATCACATGAAATATCGCCCCATGTCATTTCACCTTGACCACTGATAATACCTTAGCATACATTAACGCAGCTTCAAAACACATGATTAACATGACAGCACTCGAAGACCATGCCGGAGATATTACGCGGAAGGCCAGACAGGCCGCAGGCGTTAACACCGCCGAAGCCGCCAAAGCGGCCGGCATTTCAGAAGATGAATACGCAAAATGGGAACAAAACGGCAGCTCTCCCGCCGAAATCGACTTCCCAAGCCTATGCTCTTTATTGGAACTGAACCCCGCAAAATTCCAAACGATACTCGACGGATGGTTGCCGATTAAAAGAGACCTCGCACAATGGCGGTTTCTCGAAATAATAACCACCGCACGCCACGGTAACGCAGCCAATTGCTATATTATCCGGGACGAAACGACCGGCGCGGGCGCTCTATTCGACACAGGATGGGAACCAAGCTCCGTTATCGATATAATCCGAACCAACAATGTGGAACCGCTCTACCTGTTTATCACGCATCTGCATCACGACCACGTTTCCGGGCTCGATATGCTCAAGAAAGAGTTTACAAAGATGCATGTGCAGGATGCCGGCTCAACGGGAACCAACCCATTCTCGGTAGGCGCCCTTAATGTAACACCCGTCCGCACACCGGGCCATAGCAGCGACGGTATGTCTTACGTGGTAAGCGGGTTCCCGGGTGGAGCGCCGGCGGCGGCTATTGTCGGAGACTCGCTTTTTGCGGGGTCGATCGGCAACGGCTTCTTCTCATTTAATACGCTGATCTGCAATGTTAGGGAAAAGATACTTTCACTGCCCGGCGATACCCTTATCTGCCCGGGGCACGGTCCGCTGACTACGGTTACGGAAGAGCTGGAACACAATCCCTTCTTCTAAGCACCGGCATAGGTTTAATCCACTCCATAAAACCAGGCTTTAACGCCGCGCCAAAAACCCTCCTCGGTCTTTACGCGCAACACGCCCGATTTACTCTTGGCTGCGCCCGCCATATTCGTCACGACCACGGAATAAACACCTGCGTCGTTGGTGGAAATATTGGTGATTTGGAGCTCCGGATTCGTGGCCGAGGCTATGTTCGTACCAAAAAACTTCCATTGATACCGCAACGGCTCCGTGCCTTCGGCCTTGATATCGAATGTCACATTAGTACCTGCGGGACGCGTATACCACCCCGGTTGCTCCGTAATCACGGGGGGCACGTTCACGGTCAACTTCGCCTCCTTGCTCGGTACGGCGCCTAATTTGTTTTTGACCACCGCGCGGTAACCCCCCGCATCATTCGTCTTTACATTGCTCAACTCCAGCTTCTCCGACGTAGCGCCGTCGATATCCTCACCGTTGAACTGCCATTGATAACTCAACGGCGCTATGCTTTCGGCGGCGACTTCGAACACGGTGCTTTCTCCGAGTACAAGCGTGGCGTCCTCGGGTTGCTTTGTAATCTTGGGCAGTTCGAGCACCGTCAGGTTAAACGGTTTGGATTCTACGGAATCTGCCATATTTTTTGCGGTGACGGAATACTCGCCGGCGTCGGAGGGCTTTACTTTCTCCAGCAGGAGGTTGGTCGAGGTAGCGTCTTCGATGTTTTTGCCCTCGAATTTCCATTGCAGTTCCACAGGCGTTATACTCTCAACTTCAACTTTAAAAACCACATTGGAGTTTACGGGTATGGTTTTATCTCCGGGTTGCGATGTTATACTCGGCGGCGAAACGACCGTAAGCTCGACCTTATTCCCGGAAACCTCCGCCACCACATTTCGCACCAAAGCCTGGTATGTACCGTTATCCTTAACGGTTAAATCACTCAATTTCAAAGCGGCATTTGTTGCGCCTTCCAACTTCTCACCGTCCTTGAGCCACTGGAATTCCAGCGGTGCCAAACTCTCTGCATCGACTTCAAACGTTACACTCGATCCCACTGGTAAAACGGAATCTTCTTCGGGCTGTTCCGTCAGTACCGGCTCCTCGATGACCGATAAAGTCACAGGTATACTCGCCCGGCTGGTCATATCGTTCATAACCAGTACCTGATATGTGCCTGCATCGTCGGCTTCAATCGAGTCAATGACCAAGGTTGCATTCGTTTCGCCTTCGATCGGGCTTCCCCTGAAGAACCATTGATAATCCAGTGCAACGGAGCTTTTTGCATTAATACTGAATTCGGCGCGTTCACCGACAGGCTTGACCCGCCTTTCCGGTTGCTCAACGATTATCAGGTTAACTATACCGGAATGCCTGGAATCGCCTCTGAACATCGGCCATGCGCTATTTGCCACACTGCTGTGACCGCGAACCGCGAATAACCGGTTCGTCTCACCACCGAAAAACGCCGTCCCATCCATCCCAAGCATTATTGCGGAGCGCGCGACATTCTTTGTCGGAAAAACCCAGCGAATCTTGCCACGATTATCCAAGGCGTAATAGACATTGTCGTCCGAACCGAAATAGACCGTGCCGTCCTCGGTAACCGCCGGACACGACTGTACCGGGCCGCCGCTTTTGAAAAACCATTTTCTCTTGCCGTCCGCACTCAACGCGTAGAATTTACCGTCATACGATCCGAAGAAGACCGTGCCATTTTCATCCACCACCGGCGATGAGTAGACATAATTCCCTGTGAGAAAAGACCACTTCTTCGTACCGTCGCGGTTCAGCGCATATAGCCTGTAATCACCGGAACCAAAGTATATGGTGCCGTCTATCCCTATGGCGGGCGACGAAAGAATATAGCCGCCCGTGGAGAAAATCCATTTCAACGTCCCGTCCAGGTTCAGCGCGTAAAAATTATGATCCCACGACCCAAAATAAATTACGCCGTCGGCGCTTATAGCCGGCGACGAGCTGATCCGGTCGCCCGTGCGAAATGCCCAGTCCAGCAATCCATTCGTGTTAACCGCATAAAACCAGCCGTCATCCGCGCCGAAGAATACCCTCCCGTCGGGCCCGATAGCCGGCGAGGAAAACACCCGCGCATCGGCATTGAAATACCATTTCAGTGTCCCGTCGGGCCTATAACAACATACCCGATTTCCGGAACCGAAGACTATATCGCCACTCGGTGTAACCGCCGTCGTTGTATGGATAGTCTTGCCGGTATCTACAATCCACCTCTGAGTCCCGTCCGGATTAAACGAGTAAAGTTTGGTGCCACCGCCGAAGTACAGCGTCCCACCCGGCCCGGAAGAGGGACACGAGACCACCCGGCCGTCGGCGTAACACTCCCATATTACACTGCCGGGATACTGCGCGAATACAGTCGGAACCCCGACAAGCAAAACAATAACAACGGCCGCCACTCCGGTTATGGCACTTAAATAAACTGTCCGACCGTTGTTCATGTTCAACTATGATTCAATCCACCTCTACGCGCTACCGGGAATCGGTTCCCTAAACAGCGCATACCGCGGACTCAATTGCGATCATTGATATCCGTAATCAGGCCCTCAACAAACTCGTTCCACGGCTTCGCGCCTTGGTCACCCTTACCGTGAATACGAACGGACACCGTCCCCGCTTCCCTTTCCTTCCTGCCCACGATCAGGATGGTGTGCACTTTGTCACACTCGGCGTCGCGTATTTTTGCGTTCACCTTATCGTTTCCATAGTCACCCTCAGCGCGCACGCCCCTTCCGCGAAGTTCCTTGACGAGCTCCGATACGTATTCATTCAAGTCCGAGGTGATAGGCAGAATCCGCACCTGCTCAGGAGCGAGCCATAGCGGGAAATTCCCGGCATAATGCTCGATCAGGAACGCAATAAACCTCTCATGCGTACCAAGCGGCGCACGGTGGATACACAACGGAATAGCATCGGTGTTCTCACTGG
>JAIPKD010000002.1 GCA_021733835.1 Verrucomicrobiota bacterium | reverse complement strand
TCGATTTGGATT
Source organism: Verrucomicrobiota bacterium (assembly GCA_021733835.1). GTDB lineage: Bacteria > Verrucomicrobiota > Verrucomicrobiia > Limisphaerales > JAIPKD01 > JAIPKD01. The sequence goes on along the minus strand of JAIPKD010000002.1, from coordinate 85,068 downwards.
ATGACCCAAGGTGGATCAGCTCATATCCCACGCTTATAAGCCAATCATAAGGACATATCTCGCAACCAGTTCAGAAGCAAGGGAATGTGCCTCTTGATTGCGTCCCAGACAATGCTATCGTCCACTGTATCGTAACCATGGATAATTCGATTGCGCATACCAATAATCCTTCCCATTTCCGGGCATTGATCACGATATTCAGGAGCAATAGTATCAAGCCGACTGAATGCTTCGCCCAGGATTTCAAACTGACGTTCGACCGCAGACCTCAACATTAGGCTTTGCTTGTACTCTTCGATGTTGATGTTTTGAGTGAAGTCAACAATGGCTTCACACGCATACAAGGCGTCAGTCAGGTGCTTGCGCGGATCATGCTGCATATAACGGCTCGCGTGTGGCCTCCACTGCTTGGCGAAAGTATGGGTTGCGAATTGACTGAGGGGTGACTATTTCGACTTTTCTGCCTAATAGCTTCTCAAGCGCATCGGCGAGAGCCAGATAACGCGACAGCAATCCTGGAGATGATTCTGGCTCCTCAAATTCAACGATGAAATCGACATCGCTCCGACCAACGTCAAACTCTCCGGCGGCGGCCGATCCGAAGACTTCAAGTCGACGAATGTTCAGACGTCTGCAAATATCTTCTATCTGTCTTTGTTGATTGCGGATCAAATCAATCATCGCGAAACGTGTTTTGCACTAATAGTTTAGAATACTTGCGACTCCATTTGGTGTCGGTGAGATAAATGATGATATTGCTGTCGATCAGCACTTTCTTGCCGCGGACGGAGTCTTCCATCGTCTTATCATCAATCATCTGTCCTGTCTTTCCGCTCGTTATCAATAAACGATTCTACCTTTTCCGGGGTGTTACCTATAGTGTTTCGAGTTAATCCGGCGAGCTTTTGCGTAAAGGAGGGAACGGCTTCCAAGGTAAGCCGGCCTTTCTCTTTATTGATAAGAATCCGGGTACCCGACTCTATATTCATTTCTTTTCTGATGTGTGCCGGCAGCACTATATAACCTCTTTTGGATACGGTGACACTTTCTAATTTCATGCTGCAAGTTTCTACTCATGTGTTGATTTTAAAATATGCAGCAAAAACTTTCGTGTCAAACATAAGCAGCCTCTTTTCTGCTTTCACATGAATTTTCACCAATTTTTTATGCTTCACACGCTCGAATATCAAAATCCGAAACAAACTCGAATCACCGAATTAGAAATGACCGAAACCGACCAAGGAAATCATGGAAATCGGGAACGAGAACGTGTACGGGAACGGAGACTTCTGATCTCAGATCGCTGAGCTCCGGCAATATTTCGTCCCTACGGGACTTATTCTATTTGTCGCTCTTCTTGCTATAAATATTGCATCCCTAACGGGATGCGGCTTGGAAATGCGGCTGCAATGAGTAACAAAAAACTCCTTTCGTGTAATCCTTAATCACTTAAAACTTAATCACTTAAAAAAATAAAAAACGGTTGCCCCCAACCTATTCACGACTGGGAACAACCGCTTTTGCCCGGTTAAAACGGATATCGTATTAAAATGAAACCGGTGTCGTGGTCAGTTCGCTTTTAGTTCGTAACCTTCCGGCCACTCGGCACCTTTATCGATCCAAGTCCTGAGCAGACTGATCTGTTCCTTCTTCAAAGGCTTGCCGATACCACGCGGCGGCATTTCTTTACCTTTAACCAATCCCGCCGCATAGATCACCATTCGACTTCTATCGCTGTGCTTGGGTATGATATTGGGCGCAATGTCCTTTCCCTTTTCGCCGCCCTTCAACGCCGTTTCCTTGGCGTCGAGTCTGAATTTGCCCATCGCCATCCTCGGCCCATGACACATCAGGCACGATTCCTTGATAAGCGGCTCAATTTCTTTCTTAAAATCGACTTCCTCTTTTTCAACGGGCGGCGGGAGCTTTGATACATCCACATCCTTCAAGTCTTCCGGCATTTCCGGCTTCTTCTCTTGCGCATGGGATACAGAAGAGATCGAAGCCAGCACACCTATCGATAGAAACACGCATATGCCGTACTTGATCAGTCTCGGCATCCGACTCGGAATATAGCTTTTAATGATCATGACAGTTAAATAAAACCATGATTCGGCGCCAGTCAAATTTGAATCACCGATTATTGATTTATTCCCGGAATTCTCCCTCATCTGTTCCTTTAACCTACCAACCTTTTCGTAGTCAATAATTCCGAGGCTTTCGAGGCTTCCGTGGTTGGTTTCCGCGGTTTGCTTCAAAAACCCTGTAATACTACGGCGCATTTGAACGATATTGTATGCGGAATGGAATTTGCTTGGATTATTATGGGGAATTCGCTCATTATCATAGGGTATTATAGTGAATATTAGGACGTTAAAAATAGCAGGTTACATAATCTTCGCCAGCAGCGCAATCGCAAGCGGATGGGGATTTTACTCGAATTATACTGCGTTCATGTCCGAGAACGACGGATCGGAGACACTGGACTCCAGGCTTTCCCAATATTCCGGCGCGAAAACCGAGCCTAAGTCCGGATACTCGATGATGATGGTCTATTTTGGAGGGTTCCTCGCTTCAATGGTCATATTCGGCATGCTCACGGCGCATGATGTGACCACTTTCCTCGGTTCTCAGGCATCGAAGCTTTACTACTCGGACGGAGTCGGAGAAATCCCAAAAGGCGATTACGAGTTGGCCGAGGAGAAATGGGCCAGCGGCGAACACCTGGAGGCCATCCAAATGATGCGGGATTACCTCGAAAAACATCCGCGCGAACAACATGTCGCCATCAGAATAGCCGAGATTTACGAAAACGACCTCAAAAACTACCTGGCCGCCGCACTCGAATACGAAGAAATCCTTAAACACAAACTGCCCGCCGAACAATGGGGCTGGACGGCCATCCATCTGTGCAATCTGTACACGAGTAAATTGAACCGCATGAACGACGCCATTGATCTGCTGCGTAGGATAGACGTCGAATTCGGACATACCTCCGCCGCGGATAAGGCGCGCAAACGCCTCGAAATGTTCGAATCAGACGGAAGTCTTTCAATGAATGACTCGTCATCCACGGACTCCGATAAATCATTCTCCTAATTCAAGTCCGCTTCGCTTGCTAACAACCGGTCTACCTGATAATCTAATAATGGCCGTATCCCGAATACCGGGAAGCGGGATGCGCCGACGGCGTCATAAACATCTTTGACTCGATTGACTCGAAAACATAGAACCGGATTATTGATCAATTTTAGCGTTTATTATGCCTGAACCATATATCCAAGAATTGTTTGCGGAAAGGATTGGGGGCGAGGACTACGGCAAAAAGACCTCGATCTACAAATTCGAAAAAATCAAACGCGCAAAACGCTCCGCAATGGAGGCGCACCCCGACGGGGAACTCATCGATATGGGCGTCGGCGAACCCGACGAAATGGCCTTCCCCGAAGCAGTGGAAAAACTCCACGAGGAAGCACAAAAGCCCGAAAACCGGGGATACGCCGACAACGGCGGTTTCGTGCTCAAGGAAGCCGCGGCAAGATATATGGAACGTGTGTGCGACGTACCCGGTATCGATCCATCAACGGAAGTAGTACACTCCATCGGCAGTAAATCCGCCCTTTCCATGCTGCCCGCCGCCTTCGTGAATCCCGGCGACTACGTCATAATGACCACCCCCGGATACCCCGTGTTCGGAACGCATTCCAGGTATTACGGCGGGCATGTCTATAACCTCCCGCTGACGGAAGAAAACGGATTCCTCCCGGAACTGGAGTCCATACCCAGCGACATCCTGGAACGCGCCAAGGTGCTTGTCCTTAATTATCCAAACAACCCGACAGGCGCCTGCGCCACGCGGGAATTCTTCGCCGGCGTAGTCGAGTTCGCCCGAAAAAATAAGCTCATCGTCATCCACGACGCCGCGTACGCCGCGCTTGTCTTCGAAGGCAAGCCATTGAGCTTCCTTTCCGTGCCCGGAGCAAAAGAAATCGGACTCGAATTACACTCGGCCAGTAAAAGCTTCAATATGACCGGATGGCGCTGCGGTTTCGTGACGGGCGACGCGCTGCTCGTTAAGGCATACGCAGACATAAAAGATAACTCGGACTCAGGCCAATTCCTCGCCATCCAACACGCCGTCGCCTATTGCCTGGATCATCCGGAAATCACGGAAAAGATCGCAGCAAAGTACTCGAGACGAATGACCGCACTCGTCGACTCATTGAAACGCATCGGCTTTAATGCCGAAAAACCCAAAGGCTCCTTCTTCCTCTACGTCAAGGCGCCGAAAAAGGCCACAACAAAAGATGGAACCGAATTCGAATTCGAATCCGCGGAAGATGTCGCGCAATGGCTGATAACCGAAAAACTCATCTCTACAGTGCCGTGGGATGATGCGGGAGCATACCTCCGTTTCAGCGTCACCTTCGCCGCCAAAGATGTCGATGACGAAAAACGCGTCCTCAACGAACTCGAAACCAGGTTGTCCGACGTGAAATTCGAGTTTTAACGAGGTTGGCGTAAACGACGCGAAAACATCGCATGCCTGCGTTCAACGCGCAGGCATTTGATCATTATTAAGGATAAGAAGTGTTTATTGAACAGGTCGTAAGATTATGAAAACTCATATAAAGTTTTTTGTTTCGACGTTGGCGGCGGGCTTGTTAACGATGCAACCGTGCTTTGCGGGGACGGACTCGGCGCGAATGACTGTGAATCTGAACGGCACGTGGGCAGTGGCGCAAGGGGGGATAGAAGAACCGCCTGATTCTTTCGACCGCGAGGCGCCTGTACCGGGATTGATAGACATGGCACGGCCTGCATTCGACGAGGTCGGCAAAAAGAGCGACAAGCGCGATGCATTCTGGTACAAGACAACCTTCGATTTGGAACAGCCGCTGCCCGAGGCCGCCATACTAAAGATACACAAGGCGAAGTACGGCACCATGGTCTTTTTAAACGGCAAGAAGGTGGGCGGGAGCGTTTCCTGCTTCACCCCGATTATTCTGGACGTACGCCCATACCTTAACGAAGCGCCGGGATCGAACGTTTTGATGATCCGCGTGGGCGCAGACCGCGAGTCCCTCCCCGCAGGGGTTCCGTCCGGGTGGGATTTTGAAAAAAACAGGTATATCCCGGGGATATACGATTCAGTGGAGCTGAGCCTCCGTAATACCCCGTACATTAGGAATATTCAAACAATCCCGGATATCGACACCGGCACGGCACGGTTTGTTGTCGAGCTAAAGAACGGCGACGCCCCTGTTAAAACGGCGGTCTCATGTTCGATTGAAGAGGCGTCGACAGGCAAAGCGGTAGGCGCAGTTGAAACACCCGTGCTCGAGCTGCGCGCCGGAGAAGAACGCACCATCGAGATATCATTGCCGATCGACAACTGCCGTCTTTGGTCGCCCGAAGACCCTTTCCTGTATGCGGTTACCATAAGTACGGGAATGGACTCCGTCCGTGTTAGATTCGGTATGCGCGAGTTTCACTTCGACCGCGAAACCGGACGCGCCCTCTTGAACGGCAAGCCGTATTATCTGCGCGGCTCGAATGTTTGTATATACAGGTTTTTCGAGGACGCGGCGAGGGATGGATTACCGTGGGACAAAGAGTGGGTTCGCGCGCTGCACAAGAAATTCAAGTCCATGCACTGGAACACACTTCGGTATTGCATAGGGTTCCCGCCGGATTTCTGGTATGACATCGCCGACGAGGAAGGGATACTCATACAGGACGAGTTCCCGATTTGGCTTTTAGGGGATGCGCCGGAAGACCCGCGCGCGGAGCACATTGCACCGCAATACGTTGAATGGATGCGCGAGCGCTGGAATCATCCTTGTGTCGTCATCTGGGATGCGCAAAACGAGAGCGAGACGGATCAGACCGAGATAGCCGTAGCGCAGGTGCGGCATTTGGACCTATCGAATCGGCCCTGGGAAAACGGATGGGCAAGCCCGCAAAGCCCGCGCGACGCCGTCGAATCGCATCCGTACCTGTTTATTCAAACTTGGTTCGGCAATGAACCGTTCAAGCTCGAACATATCGCAGGCCGCTCGGGTGTTCCGAACCTGAATGAGGCACAGCGAAGATTCAATGTACCGGTAATCATCAACGAGTACGCATGGCTCTGGCTCAATCGTGACGGCACACCGACCACTCTGACCAAGGACGTGTACAGGACGCTTCTGGGCGAAGACTCCACCACGGCCGAGCGTCGTCTGCTTTATACGCGATACCTGGCGGCGCTCACCGAATTTTGGCGGGCGCACAGGGAGGCCGCGGGTGTACTTCATTTCTGCGGGCTCGGATACTCGCGTCCCGGTTTTCAGTCGCGCCCGGAAGGCGGCGCCACGAGCGATCATTTCATCGATCTCGAGCGGCTCGAGCTGGAACCTAATTTCGTGGAGTACGTAAAAGACGCATTCTCACCCGTCGGTCTCATGGTCGATTTCTGGAAGAGTGAGGTTGAGGGCGGCTCGACGGAATCGGTTGATGTTCATATAATCAATGACTTACTTGAGAAGCGCAGCATCGAACTCAAGCTGGTTCTCCTAAAGGGAAATGATATAGTATCCAGACAATCACAAAAAAACGTAATCGAACCTCTAGGCAAAAACATCGTCGAATTTTCCGTGAAGATGCCGGATACGCCCGGCGATTACACTATCGCGGCACAATTCAACGACGCTTCGGGAGAACCGGTACGGAGCTTGAGAGATATAAAGATTAAATAAGGAATTCAAAAATGAAATCGTATCCAATTAATTTCATGTTGCCGATGGTCGTTGCATGCTTCTTGGGCGCTACATACTTATGCGCCGGTGAACTCGAGGATAACTACGTCGCAGGCAAGGCGGTGACGCTATGCACGAACGGCGGCTGGTGCTGGTACCAGGACCCACGGGCCATCACGGACGGCGACAAGATAATCGCCGGTTCCGTATCCTCGCCAGGCGGCGACATCCAGGTGACCGGCTGGGATACGGCGTCCGGGCGTTTTACAACGACCATGCTTCACGAAGGCCTGCAAAGCGACGATCATGCCGTACCGGCATTCGCATTACTGCCCGATGGACGCTACCTGGCGGCGTATTCCAAGCACGGAAACGACAGATCCATGCGCTTCAGAGTCTCGTCTGAGCCCAGCAAACTCAAGGAATGGGACAAAGAAATCAAGGTCGACGCCGGCGCGGGCGTCACTTACGCGAACCTATTGATACTCGGCAATGGTAAGCGATTTTATAATTTCCACCGCGGCATAGGCTGGGACCCGAACTACCTCGTCTCGACGAACGGCACAGACTGGTCTTACGGCGGGCGTCTTCTTGCCGGCCCTGGACGGCCGTATCTCAAGTACGCATCGGACGGCCTTAATAAAATACATTTTATCACAACCGAGCAGCATCCGCGCGATTTCGATAACAGCATCTATCACGGCTTCATAAGCAACAACACGGTCTATCGCTCCGACGGCACACGCGTAACAAGCCTGAGCGGATCAAAGAAGTCCGCGGCCACACCGTCGGATTTCACGCAAGTCTTCGAAGGCGACATGGATAACGTCGCATGGACGATCGACATCGAGCTCGATGCCGAGGGGAATCCGTACATTGCCTTTTCAGTCCAGAAAAACCGCGACGATCAGGATCACCGTTATTACTATGCGCGGTGGTCGGACAACGGATGGCATGTAAATCAAATGACCTACGCGGGGTCGTGTCTTTACGATCCTGAGAACGACTACACCGGCCTGGTAGCGCTGCATCCCGATGATCCTAACGTCGTATTCATCTCCGCGGACGCACATCCCGTCACCGGCGAACCATTGATAAGCGCCGCCGACGGAAAGAGGCATTACGAGATATTCGAGGGGCGTTCGAGCGACGCCGGCCGCACTTGGGAATGGGAGCCGATCACGATGAACTCCACCGAGGACAACTTACGTCCCATCGTACCGGCCTGGGATAGGCCCAAGACCGCCCTGCTCTGGCTGCGCGGGAGCTATTCCACCTACACCGATTATCGCCTCCGAGTAATGGGTTTGATACGCAAGAGCGCACAATGAACCGCGTGTTGAATATCCGGCCGTAGAATGCGTCTTACACACATTAGGCGCCGATCGCTTGAATAACGGTCAAACAACTCGCATAAACATCAGGTATCCGGAGAAAGACTAATCAGAGATTTGAAATATGAAGAAAGCAAGATTCCTAATAGCATTCACGATACTGACCTCGTGTGTTTCATTCTGTTTTAATTCAACAGCATCCGCGGCGACGGCCGATAACTGGCCGCAATGGCGCGGCCCGTTTTTCAACGGCACATCGTTATCAACCAACCTCCCCGCCACCTGGAGCAAGGATACGAATGTCAAATGGACAACACCCCTGCCCGGCAAGAGTGGTTCGACGCCTGTAGTTTGGGGCGATAATATTTTCCTGTCCACGCCGGACGAAAACGACAATCTTCTTCTCTACTGCATCGGCCGCGAAACGGGTGAGACCAAATGGACACGGCTGGTCGTTGAAGGAGGCAACATACGCGTGGGGAAGAACAACTTTACCTCGCCGTCGCCTGTTACCGACGGCGAACGCGTCATTGTAATGTTCGGCACGGGCGACCTGGCGGCATTTGATTTTAACGGCAACGAACTCTGGTCGCGGAACCTTTGCGAAGAATACGGCAAGTTTGCCTTTATGTGGTTGTACGGCTCGAGCCCGCTGTTGTTTGATAACAAATTATATATCGAAGTCCTCCAACGCACGCCGCCGACGTATTCGCACGCGAAGGATGACAAACCGGAACGCGACTCATTCCTGCTGTGCTTGAATCCCGAGACAGGCGAAAATATTTGGCGGCAACTACGCGAAACCGACGCCGTACGCGAGTCAATGGAGGCGTACACAACGCCGTTGCCCTATACATACGGCGGCCGCACGGCTCTCGTAGTAGTCGGCGGAGATTGTGTTACAGGCCATGATCCCAAAACAGGCGAAGAACTCTGGCGCTGGTCGGGGCTCAACCCCAGGCAACGCCCGTTCTACCGGATAATCACTTCGCCCGCCGCCGCGCCGGGGCACATCTACGCATCCGAGCCGAAGGGCGGAACGCTCTTCGCCTTGCGTGTGGATAACGAGTCCAAGCCGACGGTCGCGTGGACAATGGAAGACGTGACGCCGGATGTATGCACGCCGCTTTATTACGAAGGAAAACTGTATGTGCTCGACGGCGACGACCAGATCATGTCGTGTATGAAACCGCAAACCGGCGAGGTGTTTTGGCGTGAAAGCCTCGGCGTGCGCGAGACATTCAGCGCATCACCGACCGGCGCCGACGGCAAGATTTATTGCCTGAGCGAGCGCGGTACGGTCATTGTCCTGAGCACCGGCGATGAATTTGAGAAGATTTCAGAATTCGCGATCGACGCCAGGGAAACAATGTCTTCCATTATCACCGCGGGCGATCAGCTGTTCGTGCGTACACACGATAAGCTTTATTGCATAGAATAATAACGCGTATCTCCGCGTCAGTACGATAGGCTCCACGGATGAGGATGATTTATCAACCTTTACCGTGATACCTGTAATACGCCGCGCAGGCGCCCTCGGAAGAGACCATGGGCGCGCCGAGCGGATGCTCCGGCGTGCACTTCGATCCGAATACGGGGCATTGATCCGGCTTCAAAATCCCCTGCAGCACCTCGCCTGCCTTGCATTCGGTATTCTCGGAGACCGGCCGGATACTCAGTCCGAATTTACGTACGGCATCGAATCGAATAAACTCATCGCGCAGATCGAGTCCGCTGTCCGGAATCTCGCCTATGCCGCGCCAGTTACGCGTTACTACCTTGAACACATCGTTCACAGTTTTTTTCGCGTGCTTATTACCATCCGGACGTACCGTGCGCGAGTACGCGTTCTCCACTTTCGCGATTCCTTTCTCGAGTTGACTGACACAGCGGTATATCCCGTGAAGGATATCGACCGGTTCAAATCCGGTTACGACCATCGGTATTTTGTATCTCTCGGCGATCGGCTCATACTCGTTGTATCCCATTACCGCGCAGACGTGACCGGCGGTGAGGAAGCCTTGAATACAGCTGTCTCGGGACGCCGAGATCGCCTCGATCGCCGGCGGCACCAGGACGTGGGATACGACCATCGAGAAGTTGTCGATGCCCGATTTATCCGCCTGCAGCACCGCCATGGCGTTGGCGGGCGCGGTGGTCTCAAACCCCACGGCAAAAAACACCACCTGTTTATCCGGATGTTTACGAGCCAGACGCACCGCATCCAGCGGGGAATAAACGATACGCACATCGCCACCGTCGGCCTTCGCCGAGAACATATCGGTCTCGGACCCCGGTACACGGAGCATATCCCCGAAAGAGCAGAATACGACCTCGGGTTTCCGCGCAATCTCGATTGCGCAATCGATCAATTCAATGGGAGTAACGCAAACCGGGCAACCCGGTCCATGCACCAAATCCAGTGAATCCGGCAACAGCCCCTCGAGGCCGAACCTCATTATGCTATGAGTCTGGCCGCCGCATATCTCCATTATCCGCCAGGGCCGCGAAGCCGTTTTGTGGATCGCCTCCGCATATTTCTTGACCGTCTCCGGATTCCTGAACTCATCCAGGTATTTCATGCCGTTAAGAATTCAGATATTGATTGAAAATCACAAACAAAAAAGGCGGGCATGTGCCCGCCTTAAAACGCTGAGACAAGTCCCGCATTCTAGGCGATATGGAATGTCTTCAGAATCTTCATGTACTGCGCGCGTTCGTAAGCGCTGGGTTCGGGGCATTTCTTCTGGCTAAGCGACCCCTGAAGCTGCTCGACCGATTCATACTCGTGCTCTTCGAGCCATTCGACTATTTCCGTTTCGATCTCTTTCATCTTGTCGATACCCTGCTTGAGGAGCACCGAGCAGAGCATCGTGACCTTCGAGCCGACCATGAGCATCTTGAGCGCGTCCTTTCCGGTATGAATACCGCTTGTGGCGGCGAGGTCGGCCTCGACCTTTCCGTACAGGATCGCTATCCAACGCATGGGCAGACGTCGCGCCTGCGGCGTGCTGAGAAGAACGTTATGCTCGACCTCGAGCTCTTCAAGGTTGATCTCCGGCTGATAAAAACGGTTGAACAACACGAGCGCATTCGCCCCGGCACGATCAAGCTTACCGGCCATGTTCGCTATGTTACTGAAAAACGGGCTTAGCTTGACGGCAACCGGAATGTTCACCACTTCTTTAACCGCCTTGAGGATTGAAATATACTTATCCTCGACCTGCTCACCCGTCATTTCCATATCCGTCGGAATATAATAGATATTCAGCTCGAGCGCATCGGCGCCGGCTTCTTGTATCTTCTTGGAATAATCGATCCAGCCCCCGTCTGATACGCCGTTTAAGCTGGCGATAATTGGGATTCCGACGGACTCTTTCGCCTTGGAAATATGCTCCAGGTAATCCTCCGGCCCAAGCCGGAAGGACTGCATTTCAGGAAAATAGGTCTGCGCCTCGGCAAAGCTCTCGGTGCCTTGTGTCAGGCTCCTGTCCAGCTCGTACGCCTCGAGCGAGAGTTGCTCTTCGAAAAGCGAATGCAACACTACGGCCGAGGCGCCGGCGTCTTCCATTTTCTTGATGTTATCGAGTTCCTCACAAAGGGGACCGGCCGACGGGACAAGCGGCGTGCGGAGTTTCAGTCCCAGGTAATTTGTACTCAGATCCATGGTATATTCTCCTGTTTTTAATTATTTTATTATTGATTTAAAAGTGATTTCGCCCCCGGCTGAATAGAGCCGGGGAGCGTTAAGTTTCCGGTTATCCGGTCTTTGCCGTGGATTCAGTCTTTTCCTGCTCCTTGCCTTCTCCGTTCATGGCCCTTGCTGCGAGGTATGTGTAGAGCTTATAACGCTCCTCGACATCCTCCTGTGCGCTCTCGAAGAGTTTCTTAGCATCCTCGGGCTTGCTCTTGAGGAGCATCCTGAACCTGTTCTCCGACTGGAGGTATTCCTTGACGGGTATTTTCGGCGCGGGTGAATCCAGCTGCAGCGGATTCTTGCCTTGCGCCACAAGCTCGGGATTGAACCTGTACAGCAACCATTGCCCTGAATCGACGGCGATCTTATGCTGACGCATACCGACGGACATATTGATGCCGTGCGCGATACAGTGGCTGTACGCGATAATGATCGACGGCCCGGGATACGCCTCGGCCTCAACGAACGCCTTGAGTGTCTGTTCATCCTTGGCGCCCATGGCGACACTGGCCACGTACACGTTCGAGTAAGTCATCGCCATCATGCCAAGGTCTTTCTTCGATAGCGGCTTGCCGCCCGCGGCGAACTTGGCGATGGCCGAGCGCGGCGTGGCCTTGGACATCTGACCGCCCGTATTCGAGTAAACCTCGGTATCGAGGACGAGGACGTTCACATCCTTGCCGCTGGCAAGCACGTGATCGAGTCCGCCGTAACCTATGTCGTAAGCCCATCCGTCGCCGCCGAGTATCCACACACTCTTCTTGACCAGATAATCGGCGATGCCGGTCAAACGCTTCGCTTCCGGCGAGTCGAGTTGTTTCAGCTTGTCCTTGAGCGCGGCGACGCGTTCGCGCTGTCCATTGATCTCCTCTTCGGTCACCTGCCGCGCCTCGAGGATAGACTTGACGAGCTCATCACCGACCTGCGGAGCGAGTTTCTCGAGTAAGCTCTCGGCTATCTCCTTCTGCTTATCTATCGCCAAGCGGAAACCGAAACCGAACTCGGCGTTATCTTCGAACAACGAGTTCGACCAAGTCGGGCCGCGGCCGTCTTTATTGGGCGCCCACGGCGTAGTCGGGAGATTGCCGCCGTAAATCGACGAGCAACCGGTGGCGTTGGCAATGATCGCTCGGTCGCCGAAGAGCTGAGACATGAGCTTTACGTACGGTGTCTCGCCGCAACCGGGGCATGCTCCCGAGAATTCGAACAACGGCTGCATTATCTGCTGTTCGCGAATCCTCGTGGCGTTCACCTTCGTTCTGTCCATTTCCGGGATGGAAAGGAAGAACTTCCAATTCTCACGCTCCTGCGCGCGCAGCGGCGGTTGCGGTTCCATGTTGATGGCTCTGAGCTTCGGCTCGGACTTATTCTTCGCCGGGCAGGCGTCGACGCACATGTAACAGCCGGTACAATCCTCGGGCGCCACCTGGAGCGTAAACTTCATTCCCTTAAATGAAGGCACTCGCGAATCCTTGGACTTGAATGTCTCGGGCGCACCCTCGAGGTGCTTGGGATCATACACCTTCGCCCTGATACTTGCGTGCGGGCATACCACGACGCACTTGAGACATTGAATGCATGTGTTTTCATCCCAAACCGGTATCTCGAGCGCCAAGTTCCGCTTTTCGTACTGCGTCGTACCGATCGGGAACGTGCCGTCATTCGGAAACGCGCTGACCGGCAGGCTGTCGCCTTCGGCGCCTACGATCTTACCGAGGACGTTTCGGACGAATTCCGGCGCCTCGGGCAGGACGGGCGGTAGCATCTCTACGTCGCCGATCGGCTCATCGGGCACCTTGACCTCGAACATATTCGTCAACGCGTTGTCGACGGCGGTGATGTTCTTGTTCACTATTTCCTCGCCCTTGCCGCCGTAAGTCTTCCTGATCGAATCCTTAATGGCATCGATCGCCTTGTCTTTAGGCAGGATTCCCGCAAGCGCGAAGAAGCAGGCCTGCATAGTGGTGTTGATCCGTCCGCCCATACCGCTCTCGCGGGCTACTTTTGTTGCGTCAATTATGTAGAACTTGGCCTTTTTCTTGATCAACGCTTCCTGCGTCTTCCGCGGCAGCTTGGCAAACACCTCGTCCGGGCCGAACGGCGTGTTCAACAAGAACGTTCCGCCGGGGACGAGGTTTTTGATCATGTCAAACCGCTCGAGGAACACGGGCTGGTGGCAGGCGACGAAGTTCGCCTTGCTGACCAGGTATATCGAGCGGATAGGCCTGGGGCCGAACCGCAGGTGTGATACGGTCATCGACCCCGATTTCTTGGAGTCGTAGACGAAATAACCTTGCGCGTAGTTGTCGGTGCCTTCACCGATGATCTTGATCGAGTTCTTGTTGGCGCCGACCGTACCGTCCGCGCCGAGTCCGTAGAACATGGCACGGATCACGTCTTCGCCTTCGGTCGAGAACTCGGGGTCGTATTCCAGGCTCGTCTGCGTCACATCGTCTTCGATACCGATGGTGAAGTGGTTCTTCGGCTTGTCCGCTGCCAGGTTATCGAAGACCGCCTTGACCATGGCCGGCGTGAATTCCTTCGAGGATAGGCCGTATCTGCCGCCGACGATCTTGGGCATGGACTTCAGAGCGCCCCAGCCGTTTTCAAGGCCTTCGTTCAACGCCGATACGCAGTCAAGGTACAACGGCTCACCACCCGCTCCCGGTTCTTTGGTGCGATCAAGCACCGCAATCGACTTAGTCGTCGCCGGTAGCGCTTCAATGAAACGCTTTATATCAAACGGACGGTACAAGCGCACCTTGAGAACGCCGACCTTCTCGCCCTGGTTGGTGAGGAAATCGACCGTTTCAAGCGCTGTTTCGCCGCCAGAGCCCATGATCACCAGCACGCGCTCGGCATCCGGCGCACCTTCATACTCGAAAAGCTTGTAGCTGCGCCCTGTAACCTCGGCGAATCTGTCCATCACCCGCTGAGTAATGTCCGGGCATTCTTGGTAATGCTTATTAACCGTCTCCCTGGCCTGGAAGAATACATCCGGGTTTTGCGACGAACCACGAAGAACCGGGCGATCGGGCGTCATCGCCCGCAACCGGTGCTCTTCGACCAGACGATCATCGATCACCTCCCGCATCTGGTCTTCGCTGATGAGTTCGATCTTGGATACCTCGTGCGAGATGCGGAATCCCTCGAAGAAATGCAGGAACGGAACACGCGACTTAAGCGTCGATGCCTGCGCGATCAGCGCAAAGTCCATCGCCTCCTGAACGGAGCCCGAGCTGAGCATAGCGAAGCCGGTCGAGCGCGCCGCCATCACGTCACTATGATCACCGAAGATCGATAGCGCATGTGTTGCGATCGTGCGCGCCGAAATATGAAAGACCGTGGGCGTCAGCTCGCCGGCTATCTTGAACATGTTCGGGATTTTCAGGAGCAGCCCTTGCGAGGCGGTGAACGTATTCGTCAAAGCGCCCGCTTGAACCGAGCCGTGCACGGCCCCAGCGGCGCCGCCTTCGCTCTGCATTTCCGTTACCGAAGGAATCGTCCCCCAGATATTCCGTTTTCCTTCGGATGTCCACTGATCACACCATTCGCCCATGTTGGATGAGGGTGTGATCGGATATATCGCGATCACTTCATTGAGGCGGTATGCCGTGTAGGCTACGGCCTCGTTGCCGTCAATTGTTGTAAACGTTTTAGTTCCCATTGGTTAACTCCAGTGATTCATCTATTTTTCTGACGTATTCAAATACTTCCTGCGCCTCGTCTTCATCGAGTGTGCTTATTGCAAAACCGACATGCACAATTACATAATCGCCCGGACGCGCCTCCGGCACGTAGGCAAGGTTTACTTCCTTTTGAACTCCACCAAAATCGACCCTGCCCGCACGCATCAGGTCATCGTCGTTCTCGATCTCAATTATTTTCCCAGGGACTGCCAAACACATATTCGCTAACTCAAAATAAAATTATTCGCCGCGGCGATTATCTGCCCTAAGGCCAAACCGCCGTCGTTCGGAGGAATTCGCTGATGTCCGTAACACTTGAACCCCGCTTCCTCAAGCACACCGGCAACGCCTTCCGAGAGTAACCGGTTCTGAAAACAACCTCCGGAAACCACCACCCGCTCTTCTCCCGTCCGACGTGCTATTTCGAGAACGACTTCCGCAAGCGCCTCATGAAAACCAGCGGCTATCGCATCAACCGGTATTCGCGCCTGCGTATCCTTCAAGATTCCCTCGACAACCGGTGCCCAGTCAATAACGATTATTGGATCGGCGGCATCAATGCCAACCCTATTTTGCTTTTGTTTATCCATTTTTGCGCAAAAACGATATCTCCGTGATGCCACCGTCTCACAGGCAATGAATTCAAGCCTCATCGCTGCGCCGCCCTCGAAAAGGTTGTGCTGCTCCAATCCAGTGAGCGAGGCTACGGCATCGAACAATCGCCCCATACTGGATGTTTGCGGGCAATTGATGTTCTTGTTCAACATCGTCTCCAGCGCATTTAATTCAACACCGCTGAACGCATCGAGTGTCGGACAATCCTTTAATTCGAAGGTCTTATGACCCAGCAACTCGAAAAGAATTCCTAATGCCGTTCTTCTCGGCTCCCGCACCGCCGCTTCACCGCCGGGCAAAGGGAACCGCCTCAACGCGGCTATTCGGCGTATGGAGTTTCCGCGAATTTGAAAAAACTCGCCACCCCATACAGTGGCGTCCGCGCCGTAGCCGGTACCGTCCCATACCGCCGCCAGAAGCGGTGGTTCGAGTTCGTTTTCGGCGATGACGGATAACGCATGGGCCACGTGGTGCTGGACGGATACAGTCGGGAGGCCGGAGCTTTCGGCGTAGCGCGTCGATGCGTAGTCCGGGTGTGCGTCGTGAACGATCTTTTCCGGGCGCACGCGGTAAAGCGCCTGAATATCGGTAATTACTTTATCGAATGCGTGTAGTGACTCGGCGGTATCCAGGTCGCCGATATGCTGGCTGAGGATCACGCGGTTTTCCGAGGAGACCGCCACCGTGTTTTTCAAATGCCCGCCCACCGCGAGGAGCGGCGGCAGCCCCTGCGGAAGATATACCGGCAACGGGGCGAATCCACGCGACCTGCGCAGAAGCACCCGGCGCCCGCGAACCTCGCGCACTATCGAGTCGTCCACTTGCCGGGCGATCGGCCTATTATGGACGAGGAATAAATCGGCCACGCCTTTCAGTCTCTCGAGCGCTTCGACGTCATCGATGCACATGGGTTCGTCCGAAATATTCCCACTCGTAGCCACAATGAAGAATCCGAGGTCGCTCATCAATAAATGATGCAAAGGCGTGTAAGGCAGCATTACGCCAAGGTACGGATTTTCCGGGGCAACGGCGTCCGCGATTTGTTCGTGGAATCGTCTCGTCCCGAACTCGGCCATGAAGGCCCGCCTTGTTAATCCTTTTTTTAAAAGCGTTATCGGCGTCTCAGGCGAGCGGAGTATGCGTCTCTCGGTATTCGATAATTCGCAAAATACCGCGACGGCGTCCATAGACGGCGCCATGACGGCGAATGGTTTATGCTCACGGTGCTTGCGTTGCCGCAGTCGCTGTACCGCCTCGTTGTTATGCGCATCTGCAACCAGCTGGAATCCGCCGAGACCTTTGAGTGCGATAACGCACCCAGCCCTGATCGCATCTACAGCATCTTTCAGCGCTGCGTCACCGGCGGATGAAAGCGCGCCCGAGGGCTCGCGTAGCTCCAGGCGCGGGCCGCAAACCGGGCAGGCGTTCGGCTGCGCGTGGAAACGTCTGTCCGCGGGATCATTGTACTCGGCACGGCAATCGCCGCACATTTCGAATGAGTTCATCGTCGTGTTCGCGCGATCATAAGGCACGTCTTCTATAATGCTGTAACGCGGACCGCAGTTTGTACAGTTCAGGAAAGGATACCTGAAGCGGCGGTTATTCGGATCGAAGAGCTCTGCCACGCAGTCTTCGCATGTGGCGATATCGGGTAAAACTACCGCACCAGACGCACCGGCGGCGCTGGGACGTATCTCGAATCCGTCGTAACCGGCGGGATCGAGCCAAACGTGGTCGACGCTATAAAGCCGCGCATGCACCGGCTTTTCGGCATTAAGTCTATCCAAGAACTCGCGCAACGCCTTCTCTGCGCCTTCGACTTCGATATGAACGCCCTCGGGCGTGTTATTCACCCAGCCATTAAGGTAGAGATTGCCGGCGAGACGATATACGAACGGGCGGAACCCGACACCCTGAACGGCGCCGCGGATGCAAATCTTCAGGCGCGCACATTCGTCCACAGTACTAACACTGTGACTTCGGTTCAACTCGTAGCAACCGGGGTCGTTCTGCCGGGTGCGGGTGTTCACTTTTTCCAGGGTGGTTGTGTGGGCAGGCTTGCGTTGAACTCCCTTATAAGCTCAAGCTCGTATGCGCCCGCGTATTCGCCCGCAAAGAATTTATCAAGTGCCTCTTCGAAAAACCGCTGCCACGAGGCCTCTTCATCCCCGGGGATAATAGGATAGAAAAGGATTACGTTGTCCTTGGCGGCCTTGAAATCGCCCGGCGCATCGCCTATCATCAGCGATTTCTCGGGCGCGTATTTATCTTTCACGGCCATTTGAAGATGATCGCTCTTCGAACCCAGCTCCTGGCCGGCAATGGCGGCAACGTACTTGTCCATATCGTGCTCGATCCACTCGCGCTCCAGGGCCTCGGTCGGGGTCTGAGAAACCACGATCGCATCGGCGCCGTCGGATATCTTGTCCAGCGACTCACGAACAAACGGGAACGGCGGCAGTCCGGAGACCATCTCCTGCACGGCCTTGTTGACGTCGTTTGACCAATCGAGGACGCGGGCCAGCGCCGGGTTCCCTTTTTCGACTTCCGCCTTGAGTGTCGAGTTTGTAAGTTTAGTCTCCCTGGCGATCCATGCGTCCAATTCCGCCGTATCCGGTACGGGTACGTTACGGGCGACGGTTTCAGACCGTTCCCTGAGCATGTTCAGAGACAGCGACAATGCGGGGAACCTGTTCGTTCCGCGCGTCTTGGAATAGAGATTGACGAATTCCCACGTCTGCCGCGCATACTTGCTCACGGGCTGTAGACCGAAATGCTTGATAAACATCGGCGTAAAGCATTCTTTGTGTTTGATTTCCATGGAATCAAACACACATCCGTCGGAATCGATTCCAATGAAGAATTCCTTGGTCGGTTGAAGTTTAATAAGCGGTTTATCTGAATCACTCATACCCACTAAGTTTACAATCTGTTTCAAAAAAATAAAGCGCAACCGGCCGCACAAATCTGATCCACGGAATCGGTTGCGCTAAAAAAAGCTTATCAGGCATTGTACGAGCCGGACACGGTTTCGCCGCCGCGGCCCGTCCAATTCGTATGAAAGAATTCGCCGCGCGGTCTGTCCACTCTTTCGTAGGTATGCGCGCCGAAATAATCGCGTTGCGCCTGAAGCAGGTTTGCCGGGAGCCATTCGTTCCTGTACCCGTCAAAGAAGGCCAGAGCCGATGACATCGCGGGCACGGGAATGCCGGCCTTGACCACCCTGGATATGGTGCGCCGCCATGGTTTATGGCTCTTCCGTATGGCGCGTTTGAAAAATGTATCCAGTAACAGGCTCTTCAACCTGCGCCGGCGTTCGAAGGCCTCTTTTATCCGGCCGAGAAACCGGCTGCGAATAATGCATCCGCCGCGCCACATCAGGGCTATACTGCCGTAATTCAATTTCCAGCGGTGTTCTTCCGCCGCAAAACGCATAAGCATAAAGCCCTGCGCATAGGAAACTATCTTCGATGCATAAAGTGCCTGTTCCAAGTCATTGATAATCGCCTCTTTGTTGCCCCGGATTATTGGATTTATTCCCTTGATCGCCTTTGCCGCGGCGACCCGCTCATTTTTCAATGCCGAGAGGAACCGCGAAAACACGGCCTCGCTGATAAGGGTGACCGGCACGCCGTATTCAAGGGATGATCCGACAGTCCACTTGCCCGTACCCTTCTGACCGGCGGTATCGAGTATCTTGTCGATCAGCGGTTCGCCGTCTTCGTCGTCATACGCAAGAATATCACGCGTGATCTCAATTAAATATGAATCAAGGTCGCCTTCATTCCAGCGGCCGAAGACTTCACTTATCTCCTTGGGCGTCATACCGAGTCCGGCGGACATGATATGATACGCCTCGCAAATAAGCTGGATATCACCGTACTCGATTCCATTGTGAACCATCTTCACGAAATGTCCTGCGCCGTCTTTGCCCACCCAATCACAGCACGGTTCGCCGCCGTCGGCCTTGGCGCTTGTCGACTGGAAAATCTCTTTCACATACGGCCACGCCTCGTTCGAGCCGCCCGGCATTATCGATGGACCATGGCGCGCGCCCTCTTCTCCGCCTGAAACGCCGGTGCCGATGTAACGCAACCCCTTCGATTCGACGTATTTCGTCCGCCGAATCGTATCCTTGAAATACGAATTCCCGCCGTCGATAATAATATCGCCCTCATCCAGGTGCGGTATCAGCTGTTCGATAAAATCGTCTACGGCCTTACCCGCCTTTACAAGGAGCATCACACGCCGCGGCGGCTTCAGTTGCGCAACCATTTCCTCAATGGAATGAGCGCCGATGATATTAGTTCCCCTGGCCTCGTTGTTGAGAAAATTATCCACCTTGGAAACAGTCCTGTTGTAAACAGCGACGGTAAACCCGTGATCGTTCATGTTCAAGACCAAGTTCTGTCCCATCACGGCCAGGCCGATTAGTGCAATATCCGCTTTCGGTTCCATAATCTCAATATCTCAATTAGTATACCTTCTGCTATTAGATTACCGCAATGGTTTCTTCTAGCCAGTATATTTTTGGGGGCTTTTTGGCATGGTCGATCTAATACGCTGCGTTTACCCCGAAAATAGCCTGATATTACAAAAAAACGCGGTTTCAAAAAAAGTTTGTATTGCTTTCATTCCAGTTATTCTGCAAACTGGTCACAGTAATTCAATATCGGGGCGCCTCGAAGCGCTGATAGGTTTACCTGTGAAGGAGCATATCCACATACCCGGTGAAGCCTTGCAGCTTTTCGGATCGAAGACTGTTTAGGAGCACATCGGGACAGGATGTGGTAAATGTCAATTAATCATTTTGTGCGAAATATTAATGCGATTGTCTAATCACATTGAAAACCTCCGCCGCTTTCCTTCGGATCGCAAGACACCCTTCTTCATGCGCGGGAATGCGGGAACGACCACCGATTCCTACAACCTAATCAAGGCAGCCACAAGAAAGCACATACTCCATGCCAATGCGGCCTCAATACATGGTGTAGAAATTGGCAATCGTCAAAAACGTCGTAACCCGCTGAAAAAGCATTCGTATAGGAAATCACCGATTTAATGCTGAACCTGAGTAAAATGCCGCTGAAGCGAAAGCTGGCGCTCATTACCGCAACCACATCGGTAGTGGCGCTTATCCTGGCCTGTACGGCATTTTTCTGGTATGAATGGCGCTCCTACAACAAGGACATCCGCTCCTACCTGGAATGTATATCCGCCATAATAGCCGAGAACAGCGTTCCATCCATCAAGTCTGGTGATACGGAGGGATTGGAGAGGATATTGGCAACTCTGGAAAACGAGCCGCACATCATCGCGGCTCTCATTCGAACAATCGACGGCCGCACCCTCACCGAATACAAATCGGCCGATATCGATGACGTAACATTCCCGGCGTCCGTCGAATCCGGCGTGCAATTCACCGAGTCGAATCTCATGCATGTCTCAATGCCTGTCCAAGCCGACAATGAAACCATCGCGCATGTCAGCCTCCTTTCAGATGCGCGGATCATTAACGATCAATTCTGGAATTACCTCGAGATCACCCTCGGCGTAATGGCGTTATCATTCCTTGTCGCTTGGCTCCTCTCTTCACGGCTCCAACAGATTATAACCACCCCGCTGCTCAAACTTGCCGGGCTTGCCAAACAAATTTCCGAGCAAAAAGACTATTCCGTCCGCGCACCGGAAGTCGGCCAGGACGAAACAAGACAGCTCGTAAGGGCCTTCAATGAAATGCTCACACAAATCCAGGCTAGGGACAAAATCCTGAGACAAAGCGAAGACTACCTGAAGACTATGCTCGACAGCGTACGCGCCGGAATAATCATGGTCGACGCGCATACACAAAAGATCATTACCGCAAACGCCTGCGCTATAGAGCTGATCGATAAACCCAGAGAAGAAATCATCGGAAAGCATCTGACCGAATTCATTAGTTTCAACACCCCCCACCCGGCACACCCCGAAACCGCCGCAACAAACCACAGGGCCGACGTCCAGGCCCTTATCAAACGCTACACGGACAAAGGAGTACCCGCCCTCCTCAGTCGCGCCCGAATCCGTTGGCGTAATGAAGACTACGAAGTCAACAGCCTGGTCGAAATCTCCAAATTGAAACAGACGGAAGCGGCTCTTGCATACGAACGCGACCTGCTCAAGTCGTTGATGGACAACATTCCCGACATGATCTACTTCAAAAACAATTCCGGCAGGTTCACCCGCATCAACCATGCACAAGCAAACGCCTTCAACCTCGATCACCCTGATCAGGCAATCGGAAAAACAGAAAAGGAAATCCTCGGCCACGAAGAACATAACGGCACCGACGAAGCCAGAACCCTCAACAACGGTATCCCGGTCATCGGCGAGGTACGACGCAAACCCGAACCCGACGGCTCACCCAGCTGGTTCTCCGTGACACAGGTGCCGGTGCGAAACACAACCGGCATCATAACCGGCCTGGTGGGAATTTCACGTAATATCACAGACCAAAAACAGACCGAGGAATCCCTCGCCGCCAAGGCCACCGAACTCGAACGCTCCAACAGGGAACTCGAGCAGTTCGCTTACGTAGCCTCACATGACCTCCAAGAACCATTGCGCATGGTCGCCAGTTACACCGAGTTACTCGCCAGACGTTACCGCGGGAAACTCGACGAGGATGCAGACGAATTCATCGCCTTCGCAGTCGACGGCGCCACGCGGATGCAGCAATTAATCAACGACCTGCTCACCTACTCTAGAGTCAGTACAAGCGGTAAACCGTTTAAACCTACAGACTTCAACCAGTCCCTCGAATACGCCTTAGCAAACCTAAGGATGACCATCAACGCAGTCAACGCGCAAATCAACCACGAACCGCTACCCACTCTGCCCGCAGACTCAACACAAATTACGCAGCTGTTCCAAAACCTGATCGCCAACGCCCTTAAATTTCACAGCGACGACACCCCGCGCATCCACATTTCCGCCGGGCTCGTGCAGCAGCAACAAACGAAAACGAGTAAGGCTTCCCGGGAATGGCGCTTTGCCATACGCGATAACGGCATCGGCATAGATCCTGCATTCAAAGATAAGATTTTTATGATTTTTCAAAGACTCCACGGCTATTCTGAATTCCCCGGCACGGGAATCGGCCTGGCCGTCTGCAAAAAAATAGTGGAACGCCACTCAGGACGGATATGGGTGGAATCCGAGTTCGGTAAAGGCTCATCTTTTTACTTCACAATACCCGAATATATTGACAATAATGGAAGTGCAAACAATAAAACCCATTGAAATACTCTTGGTAGAAGACAATCCCGGCGATGCCAGGTTAACCAAAGAAGCGCTCAAGGAAGGTAAAGTGCTCAATAACTTGAATACAGTCGCAAACGGCATGGACGCCATCTCGTACCTGCGTAAGCAGAAACCGTACGATCATGTCACTACCCCGGACATCGTACTCCTCGACCTCAATCTCCCAAAAAAGGATGGACGCGAAGTCCTGGCGGAGATCAAACAAGACCCCGAGCTCCGGCGTATTCCCGTCGTGGTTCTTACCACATCCAAGGCCGAACAAGATATCCTCGAAAGTTACGAGCTCCATGCAAATTGCTATATCATCAAACCCGTCGACCTCGACCAGTTCATAGCCGTTGCGCGCTCAATAGAAAATTTCTGGCTCACGATTGTTAAACTGCCGACAAATTAATATAGGACGGCTGCGATGACAGACGAATTTATCAATATTCTGCTTGTCGAAGACAACTTCGGTGACGCACGCCTCATCAAGGAGTCGCTCAGCGAAACCATGCACTCGTACTTTTCACTAGTGCACGTAACACGCATCAGCGAGGCACTCGATAAAATGGAAGAATCTCAATTCGACGTCGCGCTACTCGACCTTTCGCTGCCGGATGGAAACGGACTGGACACGGTACTACACTTCCGCAAAGCCGCACCGGCAATGCCGGTCGTCGTCCTCACAGGGCTCCAGGACGATCTATTCGCGTTATCCGCCGTCCGCCACGGCGCCCAGGATTTCCTTATAAAAGGCCAGATCGACAGCCGCCTCCTCCTCAGGTCTATACGCTACGCAATCGAAAGGAATAGACTCAATATCCAACGCCGCCGCGCAGAAGAAGCTTTCCATGCATCCCAGAATTACGCCCAAAACATTATTAAGAGCTCCATCGATATGATCATCGCCTCCGATCTGGAAGGCAAGATCACCGAGTTCAATCAGGCCGCCGAATCTACATTCGGATATAAACGTCAGGAAATCATCGGACGACCGGTGCTCGACCTCTACGCCGACAAACAAGAAGGCCGATTCGTACATAATACTACGCGGGAAACGGGTAAATACGTCGGCGAAATCACAAATATCCGCGTAGACGGATCAACCTTCACCAGCTTCCTCTCCGCATCTCTTCTCAAAAACACCGAGGGCCGCGCATGCGGGTTAATGGGCGTTTCCAGGGATATTACCCAACGTAAAAAAACAGAACAAGCGCTCAAAGACAGCGAAGCAAATCTTCGCCTCTCACAAAAAATCGGCAAGGTCGGCAGCTGGGAATACAATCCCGCCACCCAACAATTTTATTGGTCGCCGGAAACCTACCATCTGTTCGGTAAAGACCCTGAAAAGTTCACGCCGTCATGGAAAGACTTTCTCAACGCAATCATACGCCGTGATAGGCACGCAGTGGAACAGGCGCTTAACAAATGCATCAATACCGGCGCACTCTGCAATATCGATTTCAAGATCAAATTACCAAACGGCAGCGAACATATACTCAATGTACAGGCGGAATTCCTCTCCAATTCCGAAGCCGACGACAAACTGATCGGCACAATCCAGGATATTACCGACCGTAAATTCCTCGAAGAACAACTGCGCCAGTCCCAAAAAATGGAGGCCATCGGCCAACTCGCAGGCGGCATCGCCCACGATTTTAATAATATCCTTACCGTAATCCAGGGACACCTCGGCCTCATCCTCGCCGACACCGAGATATCGGAGAATAAAAAAGACTCCATCCGTCAGGTCGCCTCCGCCGCCGAACGCGCGTCAAACTTGACCAGACAACTCCTCGCATTCGGCCGAAGACAAATAATGCGCCTCCAGGTGCTGGATCTGAACCGTGTCGTCAAGAATATGAGTAAACTCCTCGGCAGGCTGATCGGCGAAAATATCATCGTCAATTACGATTACTGCCAAACCCTACCCGCCATCCTCGCCGATAGCAGTATGATCGAGCAAATCATTCTCAACCTCGCCGTCAATGCCCGCGACGCTATGTCAAAAGGCGGACAACTCCGCATTTCCACCTCCGCCGAAAAAGTAGACTCTTCTCGAAAACAATACTGCCCCGAAGCGCGCGAAGGCTTCTTCGTATGTCTGACCGTCGCCGATACGGGCGCAGGTATCGAAAATCATATCCTCGAACACCTGTTCGAACCGTTCTTCACCACAAAAGACGCCGGCAAAGGTACCGGCCTGGGCCTCGCCACCGTCTACGGCATCGTTAAACAACACCATGGCTGGATAGAGGTATCCAGCCGTCCGGGACAAGGCACCGAATTCCGTATCTTCTTCCCCTCCTGCTCTACTCAAAAAGAACTTACCCCGGAATCAACCCCATTGCTGATCAAAGGCGGACAAGAAACCATACTCGCCGTCGAAGACGAATCGGAACTCCGCAACCTCATACTCAGCATCCTAAACCGATTCGGATATAAAGTACTTATCGCCTCCTCGGGCGAAGAAGCCATCGACGCATGGGATTCCCACGACGGTTATATCAACCTCCTCCTCACAGATGTAGTCCTCCAATCAGGCATGTCCGGACGCGACCTGGCCGAGTATCTACAGGATAAATCACCGGATTTGAAAGTAATTTTCGCAAGCGGATACAGCGACGAATTGATAGGTAAAGACATCACCCTCCAAGAAGGTCTGAACTTTCTCCAAAAACCGTTCTCACCCAACTCCCTCGCCAAAGCCGTCAGAAACTGTCTCGACTCGCCGATCATCCCGGTGCCGAAACGGAATTCCAACCTTAAAACCGAAAATCCTTAAACCGAACCAAGACCGTCCAAAAAGAAACCGGCGGTCTGGGAAAGCCTGTCAGACCGCCGGGAACCTTTCCAGGTTAGGCAGGACACCGTGCGCTCAAAACACGATGTTGAGGAGGACAAAGGATGCCTTTATTGCCCCTGCCATGATGACAGGAGCGGTTGGCCATACACCTAATTGTTTTTCCGATACAGTGCATCTTTCCGTCAAATTTAAAGCATGTTCCATGCCATATAATAGGGGATAAAACCAAAACCATGGACAGCCAGACGCGAAAAACCGAGGGATTAAACGGCTTTAACGTTAACTCCAGCCTCATGCCTCCTCAATCCGGAACTCCTCGCGCCGCGCCAGTAACCATAGCAGATCGCTCAACCGGTTCAGATACCGCAGAATATTATCATTCGAGACCTGATTGTTCTCACACAGCGCACTCACCCGCCTCTCGGCGCGCCGGCAGACAGATCGCGCCACATCAAACGCCGCGGAAGCCCTGCACGCACCCGGTATCACCCAGCCCGCCGGGAATTTACACCCGGATTCCAATCCCGTTATCTCCTTCTCAATACGTTCCACCGAATCAACGGACAGCTGAAGATATCCGTCCTCGGCATACCGCCGTAATTCCTCGCCGGCCGTCGCCAATTCACCCATTAACAAAACAAGTTCCCTCTGAACCGAAAAAACAATCGCTCCCACCGAGGCATCCTCCGAAAAAGCGCGCGCAAACCCGAGAACACTATTCAGCTCATCGACGGCGCCGCAGGCCTCCATCCGCGGATGCGACTTCGGCACACGTCGTCCATACATCATCTGCGTAAATCCCGTATCCCCTTTCTTTGTTACTATGCTCATGCCTCTTAACGTATCGAAATTAAAAAAACTCGGTCATAATATTGATTGCAGTCGCGCTGGATATTCTCAACGTCGCTATTTGATCTGCAGGGTGCATTTTACCAGATTGAAACGGTCGCCCCGATCGAAAACGCACCACAGCGTTGTACCGTCGTCGCTGATCCATTTGGCAGGGAAGGTATGTAAATAGGCGGGCCGGTCTTTTTCGGCGGGGGAATAAGTCCACTGCGGTAAATCCTCGCCATAAGCCACCGTCTTCCACGGCCCCCAAGGCCGGCGGCTCTCGTAAAGTCCCCAGTCACCACGGTTTTCATGTGTGGTAACGGTCAACAGATAACGATCGGATGCCGGATGAAACACACAGGTCGTCCCCCAACCGATTCCCTCGGGATTGAAGAAGACCGACTTTCTGTCTTGGATTCGGCCGGACCATTCGGGCTTTTCCGGCGTGCCCGAGAAGTATTCATAGGCATCGAGTTCCTCGATCTGTCCCTTCTTAACTCTAAACAGGTACAATCGCTTATCCTCGACGCGGCGTGGATCGTTATCCGAGAATCCATAGACGTAACCGTCGGGACTCAGCCGATTGGCGCAGCCGAACTGGATCAGCCCCGGGAAAGCGAATATCTTATGCGATTCCGGGAATATCCAGCCTTTATCCTCCCAGTTGCGGCCGTTATCGCGGGATTTCCATAACCGACATCGATCCCATTCATCCTGCTCGCTGATGAAAAGATAAAGTTTACTATCGACCGCCAGGATAGTCCCTTTTCCTATGGTAGGTTTCTGCCGGGATACGGGATCGATACCGCCCCATACATTCACTCCTTTACAATCCTGCGGTTCTCCGGACACGGCGGCCACACCGATGGAAACGCGGCCCTTAACGTCAGTTCCACCAAAACCGCCGCCGTCGCCCCAGGCGGCGAATACCTGTCCATTGCCCGCCCATGTACAAGACCAGATATCGCTCCCCGGCGCTCTACGCCGGAGTGTGGATTCGTGAAAGTTGATGCCCGCAAACAGCGAGCTCCTTGGATAAGGCGGTTCGGCCGCAACACGACCGCCGACACTCGAAATCAGGATGCACAAGACTGAGACTACGAGAAATATCTTCATCGAATACCCTTTCAGCTGAATATCACGGCTTAATCGCAACCTTATTCATTGTATTTCGTGGTTAATCGAATTTATTACATTGTAATTCAGGCGTGCATCCACGTAAACAATTCATTCGCGTGGTCGAATTATTATTTAGATGCAATTATCTATTTCGCCCGATCCCGATTTCGAAGGAGCCTATGATTCAAGTGAAGCATTTATAATGCGACCGTAGCGGCATCCAGTTTTTCAAAACATTGACACGTTTTGGTTAAAAGTTCATACTTTTATGGGATTGCAATGCCCGACCGTTACGTAGCGACACTAAGCGAAAGCGAACAAGCGACACATGAACAGCGAATTAACTATCCTCACAATCACGGCTGCTTCCCTCGGATTTTTCCATACACTCTTCGGCCCGGATCATTATCTACCGTTTATCGTCATGTCCAGGGCCAGGGGCTGGTCTAAGTTAAAGACCATGTGGATCACGTTCTTCTGTGGCCTCGGTCATGTCTTAAGCTCGGTCGTATTAGGTTCCATCGGGGTTGTTCTGGGTATCACCGTAACGAAATTGACGGCGTTGGAATCATTCCGCGGCGGTATTGCCGCCTGGTTATTGATAGTATTCGGACTGGTCTATTTCATTTGGGGCTTGAGAAGGGGTGTTTTGAACAAGGCACATCAACACAAACATTTTCACTACAACGGCACCATTCACAGCCACGAACACGTTCACGCAAACGGTCACGCCCATCCGCATATAAACGGGGAAGCCAAGAAGAGCATCACACCCTGGGTGCTTTTCACGATCTTCGTCCTCGGCCCATGCGAGCCCTTGATCCCCGTCCTGATGTATCCCGCGGCAAAGAACAGTATGTTGGACGTTGTAATTGTCGCTACGGTTTTCAGCGTGATCACCATTGGGACAATGCTTTCAGTAGTTTACCTCGGTTCACTCGGGATTAAATTCCTGTCAGTCAAACCGCTCGAGCGTTTCATGCACGCCATTGCGGGCGCAACGATCCTATTGAGCGGACTCGGTATGCAGTTGCTGGGATTATAGTAAAAACCTGATGCCGAATTAATCTGGTAATTTTAGCGGTGTTAAGTAAGAATCCCCGGATATGTCGGAGCATAAAATAGGCATAATCGGCGGCAGCGGTCATTATGACATCCAAGGATTGACCGGCCAGGAATGGGTCGAGGTCGACACCCCCTTCGGGAAGCCCTCGGACAGTTTATTAACCGGCAACCTCGAAGGCAGGGATGTGGTTTTTCTACCCCGGCACGGGCGCGGACACCGGATCATGCCGTCCGAGCTGAATCACAGGGCCAATATTTATGCCATGAAAAAGCTTGGCGTCCGTTGGATAATCGCCCTCAGCGCCGTGGGTTCGCTTCGGGAAGATCGCCATCCTTGCGATATAGTGGTACCTGATCAGTTATTCGACCGTACCAAGGACTCAGCAGGGCACAGTTTTTTTGGTGATGGTATCGTTGCACACATAGGATTCGCCGACCCCTTTTGTCCCGAGCTGCGGAAGTTGCTCTACGATGCTTGCGCGGCAACCGGCGCGCGCGTCCATGACGGCGGCACATACGTAAACATCGAAGGCCCGGCTTTCGGAACCAGGGCGGAATCGTTTGCATACCGCCAACTCGGCTTCGACGTGGTCGGAATGACAAATCTGAAGGAAGCCAAGTGCGCCAGGGAAGCGGAAATCGCGCTCGCCACCTTGGCGACGGTGACAGACTATGATTGCTGGAAGACCGACTCAAGCGTCAGTGTCGAAGAGGTCGTAGGAAACCTGAACCGCAACGCCGCCCAAACAAAGAGTGTACTGAAGCAGGTGATCCCCACCATGCCGAGCATGCCCGGCTGCTCATGCCACAGCGCACTCGAGAACAGTATCCTCACAAAAAGGGAATTCTGGCCGGAAGAGACTAAGATAAAATTAAACCTGATACTCGAGAGGTTTATTTAATAAAACATGCACCGGAACCGCGGGCGGGTGAATTTTTTATCGAAAAACATCGATTATTGTTTGCATCCGGCGAAAATAGCCTTAATCTTAATCTCAGACCTCGATACCGCGGGTGCGGGTTTTCGAGGCTTTATATTTTGGAACTTTAAACCGAATAATCCTGTTGCGCTATAGCGTATTTACGTAGCAACATTTGAGGATTCATGAAGGCGCAATGCGGCGCCTGTTAAACTCTTCAAATTCGCATCACGGACAAATCATTTTGTGTCTATGCTTACAATGGAAGAAGCCCTCAAGCAAAGCGATCTAAGCTTTGCTCCGGGCCAGATAGTAAAGGGAACAGTCATCGAAGTCCGAGCAAAAGAAGCCCTGATCGATATAGGGTATAAAAGCGAAGGCGCCGTCCCTTCGTCCGAATTCGATGACTTCAAAAGTGTTAAACCAGGCGATGAAATCGACGTTATGATCGTCCGATTGGAGGACAGAGACGGTAATGTCGTCCTCTCCAAGGAACAAGCCGAATTCAAACAGAACTGGGAAAAGATTCTCACTATCTGCAACGAAGGCGGCACCGTCACAGGTAAGGTTAAGTCCGTCGTCAAAGGCGGTCTCCTGGTAAACATCGGCGTCGAAGCATTCCTGCCGGCCTCACAAATAGACGTGGTTCCCCCCAAGAACCTGGCCACCTACGTAGGAAACAGCTACGAATTCAAGGTAGTCAAAATCAATCAGGAACGTCAGAATATCGTACTTTCACGGCGGGAACTGATCGAACAAGAGCGCAGCGAACGCCGCACCAAATTACTCGCCGAGATGATGCCCGGCGATATCCGCAAAGGTACCGTCAAGAATATAACCGACTTCGGCGCCTTTATCGATCTCAACGGCCTGGACGGACTCCTGCATATTACCGACATGAGCTGGGGCAGGATCGGGCATCCGACGGAAATGCTCAGGATCGGACAGGAAGTCGATGTAGTGGTTCTCGATATCAATCGCGAGAAAGAACGAGTCAGCCTGGGACTCAAGCAAAAACTTGCGAACCCATGGGAAGAAATCGAAACCAAGTACCCGGTGGACCAAAAGGTCAAAGGCAGGGTCGTCAACCTCGTGCCGTACGGCGCGTTCATCGAACTCGAACCGGGTGTCGAAGGCCTCGTCCATGCTACAGAACTCTCTTGGGTCAAGAGAATCGCCAAGCCATCCGACGTCCTTAAACCCGACCAGGAGGTCGAGGCGGTCGTCCTCGGCATTAACAAGGAGGAACAGAAGATATCCCTCAGCATACGCCGGCTCGAACCTAATCCATGGGATGAAGCCGCCGAGAAATATCCGCCGGGAACCAAAATCACCGGCAAAATACGTAGCCTTACCAGCTACGGCGCATTCGTCGAACTCGAAGACGGCATCGACGGGATGATCCACGTCTCAGATATATCATGGACGCGGAAGATCAACCATCCTTCCGAAGTGCTCAAGAAAGGACAGGAAGTCGAATCCGTCATCCTCGAAATAGACAAAGAAAACCAGCGCATCGGCCTGGGTATCAAGCAACTCACCCCCGATCCATGGGAGCATATCGATGACCTGTACAAGGTCGGTGATCTCATCACCGGTAAGGTCACCAAGCTTGCCAGTTTCGGCGCATTCGTCGGCCTCGAACACGATATCGACGGCCTGGTTCATATCTCCCAGGTCAGTGAAGAGCACGTGGATAAGATCAAAAACGTGCTCAAGGTAGGTCAGGAAGTAACCGCGCGTGTCATAAAAATCGACAAGGCCGAACGACGTATCGGACTTTCCATCAAGGCCGCAAATTACTCGACCGACCAGCTCAAGGCCGAACAAGCAGTGCTTGATTCACTCAAGCCGGGTGAAGACCTTGTAGCGCTCCAGCATGCGTTCGACGCAGCAGATGAGGGCAGAACACCGGACGAAGAAGAAGGCGAAGAAACCAACAAAAGTCCCGCTCAAGAAGAAGAAAATAAGTAACTCTTCTAAAACCATACACCGAAAAACGGGCCTACGCGGCCCGTTTTTTATTTTCCACTTGTGATAAGAACATTATTAAGGCAAGAATCATTCAGCGAGATGAGTATTCTTGACGAACTGAATTGGCGCGGTCTCCTGACCGATTGCACTGACGCAACCGAGCTCCAAGCCAGGTTGCAGAAGCAAAAACTGACCCTATACGCGGGATTCGATCCCACGGCGGACAGCCTGCACGTGGGAAACCTCATCCCTTTGCTCACACTCCGTCGGTTCCAGGAGTTCGGACACACACCGGTCGCCCTGGCCGGCGGCGCCACCGGATTAATCGGCGACCCAAGCGGAAAAACCGCCGAACGCCGACTGCTATCGCGCGACGCCCTCCTGTCCAATATCAACAGCATCAAACAGCAGCTTCGAAAACTCCTCGATTTCAATGCCGAAGCGAATCCGGCGCGGCTGGTCGATAACGCCGATTGGTTCACGCCGGTGTCGTATCTCGAGTTCCTGCGTGATATAGGTAAACACTTCAGTATCAACCAAATGATCGCCAAGGAAAGCGTCCGCGCCAGAATGGAAGACCGCGAATCCGGCATCAGTTATACCGAATTCAGCTACATGCTCCTGCAGGCCTATGACTTCTATCACCTGAAACGCGAACTCGATTGCTCACTCCAGATCGGCGGCAGCGACCAATGGGGAAACATAACCGCCGGCATCGACCTCTGCAGACGTAAACTCGGCGAAACCGTCTTCGGCCTGACCCTGCCGTTGCTCACTAACGCCGACGGCTCCAAGTTCGGCAAAAGCATCGACGGCGCGGTTTGGCTCGACACCGATAAAACCTGCGTTTACAAGTTCTACCAGTTCTGGATTCGCACCGACGATCGTGATGTCGTCCGGTTCCTCAAGCTTTTCACCTTTTTGAATAAAGAAGAAATCGACCTGCTAGCAGAAGAACACCTCGCAAAACCCGAAGCCCGAAAGGCACATCAAGCCCTCGCACACGAGATGACCGCGCTTATCCACGGCGAAACCGCAGCCCGGGAAGCAGCCGGCGCAAGCCGCATCCTCTTCGGCGGCACCCTCGAGGGCATCTCCGAGACCATGTTTCGCGAGATAACCGGCGAAGTCCCCTCCACACCCATACCCGCCTCCGAATGGAACGTCGACGGCATACCCTTGATCGAGCTGCTGATAAAAACCGGTCTATGCAAGTCAAAAGGCCAAGCGCGTAAGGACATCCAAGGCGGTGGTATCTATATAAACAACGAACGCATATCAGACCCCCAGCTAAATGTCGGCGACTCCAGCCTGCTATTCGGTAAATACACACTCCTCCGCAAGGGCAAGAAATACTATAACCTCCTGATCCTTGAATAGGAGCTTCCAAAACCAGCGGAGCGCGGCTGTGTCCGAAGGATCAGCCGCTGCGGCCTCGAATGCCACGGCTTCATTCAAAGTAGCTCAAGGGAAGATAATAGAGGTGCCCGGACTTGATTTTTTCCGGGTTGAGACCCAGGTTGATCTTGATATCACTACTTCGCGACTCCAGGAACAAGCCGATAATATCTCCGAGCCCGACCGGTTTTTGAAAACGTACCAGGTCGGCCGATTTTATCTCCGCTAATTCAAGCGTGCGCTTGACCGCCGTCTCGAAATAACCGAGCTCGTCAACGAATCCATGCTCAAACGCCTCACTGCCCGAAAGCACACGGCCATCGGCATATTCGGCCCAGTTCCCCGCAAGTTCACGCCCCGACTGATCATTAGCTCTGAACGCCTCCTCGCGTCCCTCGACAACAACGCTCTTGAACTTGTCAAACGCCTGATCAACCAGGTCTTGAATCATCTCCCTCTCCTTCGAATCGATTTCCGAGGGCGCGCGATAACCACTCATCATGTCCTTATACTCACCACTCTTGAAAACCACCGGTTCTATCCCGACTTTGTTCATAAGCCCATGATAATTCCAACCGCGCATGATCACTCCGATACTGCCCGTTATCGTTAGTTCGTTGGCGACTATCCACTGGCAAGGCGCACTGACGTAGTACCCACCGGACGCCGCAAGACTGCTCATTGACGCGACGACGGGTTTGCCGGTTTTTTCATAAAACTTCCCGATACAGCGATATATCCGATCCGCAGCCAGCACCTCACCACCCGGCGAATTCACACGCAAAATCACCGCCCGCACATCACGCTCCATTGCCGCGCGATCGAACTGATCCTCAATGTACTTGACCAGTGTGTAACCGCTGCCATCGATGGAAAAATCCGCGATCAATCCGCTGACTTCGATAACGGCAATCGAGTTCGTCGAATCGTTATCCTCAATAACAACCTCCTTTAAGGCCTCGGGGCCGCTCTGTTTCCGCTCAATAAATCCGGAACGTAAACCAAACAGGCTCGCAAGGAATCCGAAGAAAATTATGATACCCAAAAACACAAGGAGCACTATGACCACTGATAACCATGTCCGCCTCTTGCCGGACACCATCGAAGTACCCCGTGCCGGTTTGTCCGTATAAACTGGAGGTGTATCGCTTCCCATAACTACATTTTAACCATGACACGAATGCCGGAACAAGTTTATAGCTGGACTAAGTAGAATCAATACGCAGGCCTTCAATTTCGGTTCCATCGGGAGCGACCGGTCTGACACAAAACTCCCAGCCCAGGTTATTCTGTGAAACCTTGAGCAGTAACGTATTCCAGCCCTTTTCGAGGACCGCATCCACTGCGTCGGAGTCCGGCGTGATAGGACGCGCCACGTTATTCGCGTGTATCAAGTCGCCGTTAAGCCACACCTTGATCCCGTCGTCACTCCCGATTAAAAACCGCACCGGTTGCTTCGTCGCCGAATGCAATCGCGTCACGGCATAAGCCACGCATTGTTCGCCACCGAATTTATTCAACAGATCAATTACGTAACCGGCGCCCGCCGCCGATCCCGGTTCAATATCACGCCATTCGATGGACTGCAGGTTGTCACGCTCGGGCGGAAACGGAGTATCAAATAATGCCGCATAGTTTTGTCCCTCCATTCGATACGGGCCGGCCACTTTCCAGTCGGTGATGTACGCGGTCAGTTCGTTTATCATGGCGAGTATTTCCCGAGCCTCTTGCGCCGGCGTCCCGGACGCGCCTGCGTCCAGGGCTTGTTTCAACACGGTTTCTACGACATCAGGATGCAAATCGTATATCTCACGTGAAACCTGTATTGCCGCCTGTATCGCCTCGGCGCGGACTTCCGTATCGGCGAACGTCGTCCGTATCACTTCGAGCGCGCGTGGATGCGATACCTTAGCCAGGGCGGAAAGTAAAATCCACTTCTCGCGTCGTCCGGATACCTCGTTCAGGACGGACTCGAGGAAGTCGACGCGCTCTCCATCGCTCAAGCCCGGCGTTACTTCGGGGTCTATTAATTGCGCGCTGCCGCGGACGGCGCGAAGTCGTACTTCCGCATCATCTGTTACGCTAACTATCTCCAGAAGCTCAGGCATCAACTCCGGATCACGCGTTTCACACACCGCATCCACTGCGGCACGGCGAACAGCGGCGTCTTCGTCATGGACAGCCGAGCGCACCACATTGCGAATACGTTCATCCGCGAGCTCGGCGCACACACCGAGTAGTGCGACTCGAGTCCGGACATCGCCATTACGTAAAGCGTGAGTGAATTCCTCAAGAGCCGATCCCACTTCCGCCGTCGAAGCACGCCGGAACACGCCGCCGAGGGCATTAGCGGCGGCGATTCGCTCGTCTGCGTTTTCCGTCGATGATACAAGTCCGACCAACGCCGGCACATCCGCCGGCCCCGCCAAGGCTTGCAAAACGCTGCAGGCGCCGACGAACGCGTTGCCCGACAACTTTTGTGCCGACTCGAGTAAGTCCGGCACAATGCCCCGCTCTCCCCGCTCACTCAACGCGCGCGCCGCTTCAGTCACTATACCTCGGTTATCGGACTCGAGCTGTGTCAATAAAGCGGTGTTTACGTCACCACGGTTAATCCGCAAAAGCGCATACCGCGCCGCCTTCCGCGCGCCGGTATCCGTATCTGCGGCGGCTATGCGGACAAGCGCGGACACGTGCACCGCGTTACCTAGCAGACCTATGGCCTTGATCGCAGCAACACGCACCTCCGCCGGGCCTTCACCCATATACACGGCGATTTTCGGCGCCGCCGCGGGATCACCGCGCTGCGCGAGGTTCTCGATGAGCGCCTCACGTTCATGCGGCGTCAAATCAGGCAGCATCGCGGCCACCGCCTCAGCGGCGTCGGACGCCTTCAAGCCCCTTACCAATCCCATTGCCGCCGCCTGTTCAGGCCCGCGCCGATCATTGAGCGCCGCCTTTACTAGCCCAATCGCCTTCTCACCCGAAGACAAAATAATCCCCCGGAACGCCGCCGCGCGTACGACATCGTCATCTGCTGCATCATAAAGCGCCTTAAAAATCCTGTTCGCTGCTTTGGTCTTGCCGTCGGACAACATTGCTTGCGCACACGCTAGAATAGAATCTACAACCGCTTCGCGCGCCTCAGCCCCGGACGTCTGTAACACCCCCACGAGTACGGCGGCGGCATCTTCGCCGCCGATCCTCCCCAGCGCGGCCGCCGCAGCGGAAGCCGTCCCGGCATCTCCCGCGGCAAGCAACGGCTTCAATGCCGGTACGGCGCGTTTATCACCGCGGATACCTACTGAATTGATTATCCCGATCCTGATTTGTCCGTCGGTCTCTCCCAGGGCATTTATCAAGGCGTCGCCGGCCTCGGAAAATTCCATCAGCTCGAGCGCGTACCTTGCCGAGTGCGAAAGTTCAGGATTCGTTAGCAACTCGGACAATACATCCACGCACTCGACGGTACCGATATGCTTAAGCTGCGCGCACGCGGCGTCTTTCTCATGTAAAGACGCGTCCGAGCGCAGGAGCTCGATCAATTGCCGCTCTTGGCCGGAAGCGGCGCCGGCATCATATAAAGCGGTTTGCAGAAAAAAAGTACCAGCGATAACGGCGATATTTAACAAGTATCTCATATTCAATAGTATATTTAAATTGACGTTATTATTATATTCTCCAAGGCGGACGTTTTGCTATGTGCAGCATCCTGTTTGCTTCCGCGTCGTCGACAAACCGCTCATGTGCCGGATCCCATTCAAGCGGACGCTGCAACTGTTTCACTATCCCGGCAAGGAGCAATGCGCTTGCCGCGCGCTTTGCTATGTCCGCGTCGCAAATCGGCTTCTTCCGCGTTCTGACGCATTCGAGGAAATTTCCCGAATGACTGACGCTATGGTAGAGGTGCGTCTCGTCCGGCTGCAGAGGTTCATTGATTATCTCCGGTGGGTCTGAGACGAGTGATTCGCGATCGACGGCTATCCGTCCGTCAGTTCCGACGAAGCATGCGCCGCCGCTCATCCCGACGGACTCGCCGGGGTACGGCATCCCGTAAACGACGACACCGTTGGGGTACCGGTAGCAGGTACGCCCCTGTTCGATAAAGAGCTTGGCCGGACCTGATTCGTCCATGCCCGCGCCCCATTGGACGATATCGTAGTGATGCTGCCCCCAATTTAGATTGCCGATGTCGAACCTATGCGGTCCCGTCCTGCCGTCGTAGGGGAACATCGGCGCAGGGCCAAGATATAAGTCCCAGTCGAAGCCCTCCGGCACAGGCATACCTTCGCCGAACCTTGAGGGCCAAAGAATCCCGCCGCCTTCGCGGTATGCGTAGATTTCCTTCAGGCGCCCGATCCTCCCGCTTCGGACAAATTCGCAGGCCCTCCGGAACTTCCCGCCATACTCGCTCCGTTGCTGAGTTCCCGCCTGGAACACGCGCGCGTGCCGTCGCGCGGTGTTCAAGACCGACTGCGCCTCGAATATCGTCGTTGCCGTCGGCTTTTCACAATACACGTCATTACCCGCGGCCATCGCCATTACCGCCATGGTCGCGTGCCAATGTGCCGGTGTAGCGATAAGCACGGCGTCTATGTCATCGCGCTCGATTAGACGCCTGAAATCATTATACGCCTTGCAAGGCTTGTATTCTCCCTGACCGCGTGTGTTCGAGTAGTGCTCGTTCACGCGGCGGCATGCGTCATCGCGGCGATCCCGCCAAACGTCGCAGACCGCCAGCACTTGTACATCATCGCGCCCTGTGTACCCGCCAGTTAGGTACGTCCACGCGCCGCCGAGCAGATGCCCGCGTCCTTGAGTGCCGATGCCGATAAATCCCATCGTCACCCGCTCACTGGGCGGAATCATGCCTCCACGCCCCAGCACCGACGAGGGCAGAATCATCGGCGCAAGCGCCGACGCGCCTAAAGCACTCAGGCTTTTGTTTAAAAAAGTCCTCCGGCTGACTCGATTATCTTTTATCATAATTTAAACTTCTCTTTTGTCGTCCAGAAAAACGCCGACCTCGGGATCAACATTGTCTCTTCGTAAAGGGCCTTGATATGTTTGACTTGGCTATTTATTAGCACCCCGGAGCGAGGCATTCAAGCTTATAGACGGATTACTGGGCATGGATACGGATTATGGGAGTATGCGGTAAGTTTGGCTTTCTGCGAACGGGGATTCCGTGTTTAATTGGAATCATGGAAAAATCGTGGCTGGAAGAAATAGTTAAATTCTCGCCCGACCCCGAGCGCGCGCGGAGTAATCTAGAAAAACTTACCGGCGCCGGTGTCTTGGAAAGTTGCATCGCTGCCGAGCCTGATTTGAACGCACTCGGATACATACTCGGCGGTTCGAATTATCTCAGCGAATGGATATTGAGGCATCCAAGTGATATTTCCGAGTTAAATACAACCGCGCTGGCCGATCCAGTCTCGAAGCGGACACTCTATCGTAATATCGCGCCGTTAATCGACGACGCGATCGCAAAAGCAGACTACTCCGGCGCTTTCAGTGCACTCAGGGTATTCAAGCAAAGGCATATGTTGCGCGTGGCGGCCAGAGATATGACAAAGTCGGCTGAGACCGAGGAAATAATGCTCGAGCTCTCCGACATCGCGGATGTCTGCCTTGATTTGGCGCTCGGAATTTGCCTTGCGCAGTTATCCTCGCGCCTTGGAGAGCCATATCACAAAGATGCCGCAGGCCGGTGGCGGCGCACACCGATGTCCGTAATCGGACTGGGCAAGCTCGGCGGCCGCGAATTGAACTTCAGTTCGGACGTGGACATTATATTCGTCTACGCCGCCGAAGGATTTGTCTTTAAGACGCCACCGGAAAGCCCGGACGCGAAACCGGGGCGGTTCAACAACAACCAGTTCTTCAATCGTCTTGCCGAAACCTTCGCTGCCGAGGTAAGCAGGAATACAGAGGACGGATTCCTGTTCCGGGTCGACCTGCGCCTGCGGCCCGAGGGCAATACAGGACCGAAAGCGCGGTCGCTGATCAGCTACGAGAATTACTACGCGCAATGGGGGCAAACGTGGGAAAGGATGATGCTTATCAAGGCCCGGCATATCGCCGGCGCAAACGCGCTCTCCGGCGAGTTCCTCGAAACTATACAGCCATTCCGGTATCCACGGTCACTCGGTGAAACCTTCCTCCGCGAAGTCGTATTCACAAAACAACGGATCGAAAACGAAGTAGTCGGTACAGAAAAACTCGAACGCAACGTAAAACTCGGCCGCGGCGGGATACGCGAAATCGAATTCATTATCCAAACTCTACAGCTCCTCCACGCCGGACGCATCCCCTTTTTGCAACAGAACTCGACGTTGGACGCGCTCGACAAACTTATCCAATACGGAATCATCCCCCCGAGCGACGCCACAAACCTCAGCGCCGCCTACCTGTTCCTTCGCGACGTCGAACACAGATTGCAAATGGAAGAAAACAGGCAAACACATACTATCCCGCCCGACGCAGCCGGTATCTTGCGACTTGCCCGTCTCACGGGCATAGCCGATATCGATGAATTCCTTGCGCGTCTAAAACAACATAACGATAATGTGCGAACCATCTACGATCACTTGCTAAACCGCGATGAGTCGTCAGAACTCGTTAACTCGCTCCCCACCGAAATCGACGAGCACAAAGAAGAATGGCAGCAGATACTCCAGAGACATTCGTTCCGGGACACCGATCAAGCGCTGCATATTGTCAAGGCATTCGTAAACGGCCCGGGTTATATCCATGTCTCACCCCGCACCTCGCGTCTCGCACTCGAGCTCGTGGCAAGAATCCTCAAGTATTGCCCTACACACGCCCCCACCGAATGCATAAGCACGACAATAGAAAAAGGCGAAATCATCCTCTCCGACCCCGACCGTGTCTTGACGCGTATCGACAGCTTCGTAGGCGCCTACGGCGCGAGGACGACCCTGCTCGAGCTTTGGACATCGCATCCCGCGCTTTTCGACCTGATGCTCCTGCTCTTCGATAGATCGGAGTTCCTCGCCGAAACCGCCATCCGCGTCCCGGATATGGTCGACGACCTCCAACAAAGCGGGTTGCTCTTGAGACGAAAGAACACTCCCGAGATATTATCCGACCTCAGACACGGCCTTGACGAACACGATCAACACACGTGGCTGCGCCGCTACCACCAAACCGAGTTCATGCGGCTTGGATTAAGGGACATCCTCGGCCTGGCCGATTTCGAGCAAAACCTCATCGAGCTGACCGCCCTGGCCGAAGCCTGCCTGCAATATGCCGTCGAGGTGGTTACACGCCGGCACAGACTCGAACAACCGCCGTTCGCTGTGATCGGCCTCGGCAAACTCGGCGGTTGCGAGCTGACCTATGGTTCGGACCTAGACATCCTATTCGTCTCAGACTCGGCGCCCGATCAAATACCCGAACAACAACGCCTGGCCCTCGAGGTGACCGATCTGCTTTCCGGGCATTCAACCATGGGCGGCGCGTTTCATATCGATACACGCCTGCGTCCCGATGGACAGAAGGGGCTTCTAGTCAACACCATCGACGCCTATGAAAATTACTATTGCAACCGTGCGCGGCTCTGGGAGATTCAAACCCTCACCCGCGCCAGACCGATCGCGGGTAACACCGAAGCGGCCACCGCATTCCTCACACTGACCAGGCGCCTCACCGATTTTAAACAGCCCGCCCCCCGGCTCTCCGCATTCTCACCCGACTGGAAACACAAGATACACGATATGCGCGCCAGGATAGAAAATGAACGCACGCCGAAAAATAAACAGCGCCTCGCCTTCAAAACAGGCGCAGGCGGACTTATGGATGCCGAGTTCATCGCACAAACACTGTGCATGGAGACGGGCGCACACGAGCCGAATACTATCCGCTCAGTCATCAATGCCCGGGATCACGGCCTCCTGGAACAAACTGACGCCGATTCGCTCGTCGCAAACTACAGATCACTCAGACGCATCGAAGGTATCCTCAGGAGATGGAGCTACGTCGGCGAATCCGTCCTGCCAGATGACCTAGCACCCTTTTATCGTGTAGCCGTGCGCTGCGGCTTCAAGAATCCGGATACCTTCCTTGATCATGTCAATTCCTGTAGAACGGAGATACGTAGAGTTTATAACAACTTTTTTCAAATGATTAACAACAAGTAACAGCGCCGACCATACGACTCGCTCGATATGCCGGATATTATCCTGACAACCATGAATGCAAGATACACGCACACCGCGCTGGGTTTGCGTTATCTTCTTGCGAACATGGGCCCACTGCGTGAAAGAACCGGCATTGTTGAATTCGACCTAGGCAAACGCCCCCGTGACATGGCCGAGCGTATCCTGGACGAAGACCCAAAAATCATCGGCTTGGGCGTTTATATTTGGAACGTTACTCTCGTAACCGAGCTGACGGATATACTAAAGCAAATCCGCCCTGATATAGTCCTTGTTCTGGGCGGGCCCGAGGTGGAGCATGCGCACCACAACCCACCTGCAGTACATAGCGCCGATTACGTCATAGCAGGCGAAGCCGATCTGGCATTCCCCGAGCTCTGCAAACATATACTCGAGGGCTCACCCCCACCGAACAAGACCGTTGCCGCCGCGCCGCCCCCACTCCCATTACTCGAATTTCCGTACAAATTCTATTCGGACAAAGACATCGCCACACGCACACTATACGTTGAAGCCACCCGCGGATGCCCTTTCGATTGCGAGTTCTGTATGTCCGCCTTGGACAAGAAAGTAAGGTTTTTCCCGCTCGAGCCGTTTAAACGCGAACTGGATAACCTCATCGATCGCGGTGCGCGGCATTTCAAATTCGTCGACCGCTCGTTTAATATCACACAAAACACCGCGCACGAGATCATCGACTTCTTCCTCGGCCGGCAAAAGGAGGATATGTCCGTACACTTCGAAATAGTACCGGATCGGATATCCGGCGAATTGATCAGGAAAATCGGTTGCTTCCCGCCGGGCATGATCCAACTGGAAACGGGTATTCAAACCTTCAATCCATCGGTCGCCTCAAGAATTTCCAGGCGCCAGGATACAGCGCGTATCGAAGAAAATATGCGTAGGCTCCGTCATAACACAGGCGCGCATATACACGCCGACCTGATCGCAGGACTACCGGGCGAATCCCTCGTGTCGTTCGGCGACGGCTTCAACAGGCTCCTGGCCCTCGAACCTCACGAGATTCAGGTAGGCGTCCTTAAGTGCCTCCGCGGCGCACCGATTTCACGACCCGGCGCGCATCCGGAACTCGCGTTCAATCCGCATCCGCCGTACGAGATTCTCGAGTCCGATCAAATGGACTTCAATACCCTACAGCGAATAAACAGGTTCGCCCGATACTGGGATATTATCTACAACAGCGGCAGATTCCCACGCACATGCCGTTTCTTCGCCCATGAATCACGCGATCCATTTCAAACCTTTTTGCATTTCACGGATTGGTTCTTCGAACGAATAAAACGCACCCACGAAATTTCATTGGTCTCGGTAGCGGAGCACCTGTTCGAGTTCATTAAAGAAAATACAAGTACTACACCAGCGGAAATTGCCTCGATTATCTACGCGGATTACCGCGCCGCGGGAAGACGTAAGCGCCCCGCGTTCCTTGAGAAGTACATCATCGCTTAGCTGCAGTGTCGCACCTACTTATTCCACACTGCTGAACGTTTAATCTTGTTCCAACGTAAAAATGCTTCCATCCGAGCGTTCGAGCCTGACCGCCGGTTCGCCGTCGGCACTCAAACCGGAATCTTCAAGCGCGGCGCCGGAAGCATTCGGAAGTAGCATAGTGACCTCGCCATCGTCAAGCGCAACTTTAAGAATGAGCCCGCCGTCTTTGCTTACTAGTTCCGCATCTTCGGGTATTGAATCGGTTTCACGATGAACACGATAAAGCGTGACAAATTGCATGTGTTCATGTTTACCGGTCGGTCGCGCGGTAAGATGCCATTCGCGGAGGTTGATGCGCGGCCTGGGATTAGGATCGTATTGATCCGTCTGACTGAACTCGAGTTTTTGCGGCGTTAAGAACTCGATGTCACAAAGAACATCCCCGTTTTTCACTGTAATGCGATTCCTGTCTTTTATATCCATTTTATTGACCGAATGCAACCGGTACTCGAATGTTGATGGATCGGGCGCATCGAGTATATCCCAGACGACCACGAGCCCGGGTTTTACGAAGATAATGGTGCGTGTAAACCGCTCGAGCGGCTCCTCGTAAGCACCCGCAGCTTCACCGGCAACCAGGTCTATCTGCGGTGTTGTCTTAAAACTTATAATCTTCCCTTTTGCCTGAGCCGAGTGAGATTTCTGGCCTTTACCGTTCACGGTAATCGTGTTTACAGAACGTGACGACCACATCCAGT
This sequence comes from Verrucomicrobiota bacterium, assembly GCA_021733835.1. Lineage (GTDB taxonomy): Bacteria > Verrucomicrobiota > Verrucomicrobiia > Limisphaerales > JAIPKD01 > JAIPKD01. The sequence continues at coordinate 41,200 of JAIPKD010000002.1, read as the reverse complement.
TCCTATGATGCGCGCTGCCATAGCTATCCCTGTAACCGGAGCGGATAAGGAGGCGTTTCCCGTATCCCCAAAGCAGGAGAGAATTATTCGCCTCGTATCCATGGCTTTGCGTGCCGAAAGGGCTTGATTTGAAAACCACTTGCACACTCCGATCGGCGTCGAGTATCTGCGAGTTCAAATAAGCCTGGCCGGTGCCATTGAAAAGCCGCGATGTCGGTAAACCGTCCGGGCGTTCAGCTGCAACCTCGGGAAGCGCGCCGCGGATAAAGCCTATGTACCCACCGGTATTAACAGGGCCGCCATGGCGCTCGACCCACCATTGCCAATGCGGATTCCCGGCTTGCGCGGCGAAGACGCTCATGATTTTGCGGTAATCACTCGAACTCTTGCACGCGCACAGATCGCCGAACCCACCGCCTTCTTTACCCGGCGGCATCAGGTACATCGCATAATAACCGACTTCCGAATAGTAAGGCTTGTTGTACGCGTTAATTCCAAGAACCTCACGCATTATATCCGCCCACCACGTAAACCGCCATTGATAACTGGCCCAGTATGACGACCCCTCATGCCAGCCGCCCGAGTCATCGCTCCAGACGGGATACATGTTGTAGAAAACATTCATAGCAAACCACAACCAGTCATCCGCCTCATCGATTTCGTCATGGAACGCTATTGCGATCTCGCCCAAAAAATGCCATGCACGATTCGAGTGGCTCGAGTACGGACTGGACAGGTGCCTGGGCCATAGGTGATTGTACATCTCTCTACCGCGTATTCGCATTACATCACGGCAGGTTTCTTTTTCCTCCTCGCTGAGGAGAGCGTTTACGAAAGTATAAGTGCGCGAGAAATAATAGTTATACGGCATGCCCGCTTCATCATTGTACCGATAACCGGTGCTCCCCTTCGGCTCCCATTTTGCGCATTCGAGAAGGAGGCGTTTCGCTTCCATACCGAACTCGCGCCGGCCGTCTAGCAAATACGTAAACCCCAGCGTGGCGGCACTGTCGAGGACCTCGATTGTATAACGTCGGTTACCCCACCATATACTACGCCACTCGTCGCTGCCGCGCTCCATACCCTCCGGGTACATGGGCGGCTCTTCGGTGGGCGGCGGATCGGCCAGGATAGACTCGCATTGTGTCACAAGCGATTCATAGTCTTCCTTCAAAAGGCCTTTCGCAAGGCGCTGAAGTTTCGGTACGTTCCCGGGACGCAGGAATAGTCGCGGATGCTCTTCCGGGACTCGAGCCAGGAGGTCTTCTCTCGAGGGCATAGGCATCTTTGCCACATCCTCGGGAATTACGAGTGCGCGCCCGACGCTCCAACTGGTATGCTCGCCATCTTCAGTTCTACCGCGATACCGCCACCAGTATCTTCCAGGCTCGAAAACCTCCGCGGGGCAGTGCACGTTCAGTCTGATACGCTCCTTGTTATAGACGATATCGGTAAAATCTTCATCTGCAGCGCATTGCACGTTCCAAACGAGTCCATCCTGATATCGCCAAGTGAATCTCGGGGGGTTGACGGCCAAGACCTCTGCGTCCGGGGGATCATACCCCCACTCGCGCTCAGCAGCAGGACTTTCATCCAGTGTCGCCGCCCTTAAAGGCATTATAATAAACGCCGTTAGCAGAATACAATTTAAGATATTTCGCCTTTGCATTGTTAGTCCTTATCCGATTGAGTTTTGTATAATCCCGGCACCAAACGTATATGTAGCGCTACATATTTCTCGATAGCCTAAATCGTTAATACCATACCATCACAAAGAAACGTGACTTGCTTGTCCTTCAACCTCCGCTGGGCTATGGACTTGACCTCTCCAATATGGCTCCACCACGATCGGCCAAGGTGCATGAACGCGATCCGATCGACCGGCTTGTCCGACAAATAATCAAATAAGTCTTCCAACTCACAATGCGCTAGCTCGCATACCAAGAGATCAACGGGTTCAGCTAGAATAGGCGCTAAGTCCTCTGGCGCACCGATATCGGCGCTGTGCCCGATCCTAATGTTCGTGCCCTCGATCAAAAAACAAAACGCCTCGTAGCTTTGCTTGTACTTGTCTTGAAAAGATTTCTTAAAACCGTTCAAATGCGTTGTATTGAATGGTGTCACTCTGACACCACCAAACTCGGTAGCCGTATTGGAATCCAACGCGTAATACGACGGCTTGAACCTGAATAATTCTTCGAAAAGACAACCCGCCTCCATCATTCTCACGATCGGCTCGATGCCGTCTTTGGGCATGTGTATAGGTAACGCCTTCGTCCTGCCCTCGAGCCAGAATCCTTGCATTAGCATAAAAAATCCGCCCACATGATCAGAATGCATATGCGAGATGAATATCCTGTCCAGGGAATTGAAATCGTATCCAGCCTCTTGCAGCGTATCGCATACCGGCTCTCCACAATCGATGAGAAAATCAATCTCGTTAATCGTATATAGGTAAGAAGCGTGCTTCCTGTCGTTACACGGCAGGCCGTCTCCGCAACCCAGACATCTGAGCTTGGCTTTTTTCATATCCAGTATTTGAATTTCGTCGTTGCCCAAAAAAACAGCGGCATCGGCTGTAAATGACCCACGGACATGCACTTATTATCGTCGAATAAGAAAATTTTTCACGTTTTTTTTAAAAATGACAAAGAGCAAGATTGATACCGCCTCGGTGATTTAAAGTTCATGGATATAATTTATAACGCTTTCCTGGAAATCATTCAGCCGTAAAGAAAAGACTATAGATATTGCATCCCTAACGGAGTTCTGAAAGGCGAAGACGGCTGGCAACCGGGTGGAGTCGTGGCGTTCGGGGCCGCTATTTTGTGAGCGCGGTTGTGCTGAAAGCCAGCCGCAGCAGTCCCGAAAAGCCGTTGCCCCCGGCTATCGGGTGAAGCCTTTGCATCCGAAGCCGCTGCGGTTGATCTTTCGGACACAGCCGCGCTCCGCACCCCCCTCCCGTACTCGTTCCCGTACGCGTTCGCGTTTTTCGTATAGGATCATCCTCTGTGAATAATCAGAATCGGGAACGAGAACGGGTACGCGAACGGCTACGTGTACGGGAATAATAAATCCGAATCACAAATATCGAAGCACGAAACAAATTCGAATCACAAAATTTAGAAATGACCACGGAAATCACGGACATCGGGAACGATATCCGATCGCATACCACTCAACAGCTTAACACCTCAACAACTTATCAACTTAACCACTTAACACTTAAAACTTAATCACTTAAAATTGCCATGAACCAACAAACCGATTACGACGAGGCTTGGAAGGAAACGATGGATCGATACCTTAAACCGCTTAAATTGTCGTAATTACCAATTCCATGCCTTCCGTGGTTTCTAAATCTCTGCGCCGCAATGCCGGCAATTCGGCAATAACGAATGTCTGATCTCGCCGCAGACATCGCATTTCTTGAATAAAACGGTACCACAAGCCGGACATGTATATGGTTCCTCTTTTGCGCACTCGCCGGCACCTTGGCCGACAGTCTTGTTCACCGTCCGCCGCGTCCAGTAAAGAAACCGGCGCGGTCCGATCCTGATCGGGTATTCGCACACCGGACACAAAAACCGCTCATACGCTTCGCGATACTGTTTTCGCAGCGATTCCTCCTTTGGAAATGCAACGGCCCTGATCAAATACACCAGCATCTTTCCAATTACAGCCAGAAGAACGAGAATGAGGATATACTTGAAATAACGCTTCGGAAAATATTCGTGAACTACAAACACTACCTTTAATAACACAGCGCCGCCGAAGGCCAAAAATAGCGGAAAATATAAACCGCCGCGTTTCTTAATTATCAAAAACGTGGCGATCGCCAAAAGCGGTATCAAAACCGCCAATTGCAACGAGGCCAGCTTGAACTTGTGATTGGACATTAATCGACGATATTCTTCCCTGGCCGGAACACGCTGCTCTTCTATTTGTTGCTCTACATCCTTTTTCTCCTCTTCAAAACCTTGCTTCGTCCGGATGAGCTCGGATAACGCCTCGTTCATCTCCTGGTAATTCCTTTGGTTCTCCAGAAACAACGCGAGGCTGTCGGTGAAACTAGCCTCCTCTTTTTCGGAAAATTCGACGTTATTCTGAATGCCGGTCTTCTTGAGTTCGAGAAGCTGATTGATCGTCTCCTGCAAGTTCCGGGAGCTGTCGCTTATCAACTGCATCTCCTCGCGCTGATCGCTTATCTCCCGTTCGGTCTCGGATATTCGTTTCTCCAGCGATTCCTTTTTATCGAGGAGCGCTTTATCTACATACTCAGCCTCTATCTTGTTGTAGTTCGGACCTTCCAGCGTTTTTATATCTTTAACAACAAAACCCAGTAACCAGTAAACCAGTACTGCGAAAACAAGCGTGAAAAAATATATCACTACTCTGCTCATCCGGGTTCCCTTGGGCCTTAGCCGCTTATTCATATTCCTCCTTTATTCAAAATACTCTCAACGCACACAGTTTCTAAATAAATCCGTCACATACAAAACCAATATTCACCTCGCCATCATATTTGTAAATAACGAATTAAGACGAAAGAGCGCTCGCATTCTGCTTGTACAATCCGATCGGCACACAGGGCGGTTGTCCGCGATGACTCAGTACAGCCTCATACACGTAAACCCACCACTCGAATCTTATCGGAGCGCGGCTGTGCTGAAAGCCAGCCGCAGCAGTCCCGAAAAGTCGTTGCCCCCGGTAATCGAATAATGCCGTGGCATTCGAGGCCGCTGTGGCTGGTACTTAGGACACAACCGAAGATAATTATGCAATACCAAATGTTAAATGTTAAGACGTGACCCCAATCCCAAGGTCTCGCGGTCTCCTTATTTATATCAACCGGCCGTGGTCAGGTGACGTTCTATGGCGGTTTCGAATGCGACTTCTCTGTGTGAATACTGGGCATTATTCACCTCACATCAAGGATTATACAGTTTTGATTCGCTTTAATTTCGATCCGCGAATTAAAGAGGATAGAATTAAAGGAAAAACTAATGATTTCAAGTAGGTATTCATTTGAGCTTTAATTCCGGCTTTAATTCTTTAATTCTCACAGTGCTAAAAATTAAAGCAGGAGGAGGTTAGCTATCCACTCTCCCCGTCTTTATTGAGAATGTATTTCGATTTCGATCTTGACCCGATATTCTTGATCCGATCCTTCAATTTTACTGCAAGAATACGGTTCACCTTGTTCTTCTTTTGTTTTTCGTGGAGTATCTCCGGCAATTTGGGAAACAGGAGCTCGTCGGCCTGCTTTCGCGTAATCGAACCGAACTTGTTAATATGCTCGATGACCAGAGAGGCGTAATGCTGCTCGTCCAGCCCGCGGGTATGGAGATATTGAGCCTTCTGTTCTATCAGATCAGCTATTCTGGCGCTAACGTGAAGGTTTGGATACCTTCCCTCGATCAACCGTTGACTGCGTAGCACCCTGGCTTCCTCTTTGGATATCTTGATCCGCTTCTGGACCTTATCAAGCAGAATGACCCTCCAGAGATCCAGGTCGGCCTTATTCATTAAAAGTTTTGAATACCTTTCATCAAGTATCTCCCCATGGATCGTGACGACAACACGGTTTTGATCGCTAATGTCATAGGCTGGAAGCGGGAAAAAACGCTGCATCTGAGTTTGATACATTTTTTTGATTCCTCCTCCCTGTGTATCAATCATGTTCAGGTTAACCATTGCCTCAGCGAGAAAAGGATTGCGGTAGACCTCAGGCGGCGCATCCTCCATGATGACCCGCTCAACAGTGCCCGGCAGAAAAGACCCCACGTTGGTGAATATCAGCGCACCCGGAGTTTCCACCACATTGATTCTTCCCGTCAGGCCATAGTCCTGGTGGGCTATGCAGTTGTGAAGGGCTTCCCTGATTACCCACGGGTCATACTTGGTTGTCTCCGTCGGAAACAGCGTACCACTGGGCATGTGCCGGTATTTTGAATTCCTCACGCGTGCGAAAAGGAAATCCACATTCAGGATAAACGGAGGGCCAAAATGCTCGTAGTCAAGGTTCTGGTTCTGGCCATCTTTTAAAAACCACGACATTTTCGCCACGGCGGGAGAGATAAGCGGGCCGGATTCTTCTTTGCCCACCAGCAGAATGGCGGCGTTGGTAATCATGCCCCGGATTGTGACCTTTGCTTTGTTCAGGAAGGTCACGTCATCCCAAGAGGCCACATCAGCGGCCTTCGCAGGGAATTTCTTCTTATATTCCTCCCGCGCTTTCCGTATGGCTTCAGGGGCCAAGTCGCCGAATGATGCTCCTTTACATTGCTGTACGGACCAATCCACCTGGGTGCGACGGTTCCATATCCGCCGCTCCAATTCGGGATGATGTGATAATTGCGTCTTGCTCTCGCCAATACGGATAAATGCCGTTCCGTAGAACTCGACCGGTCTATCAAAAGCAGCATCAACCTGAAAAACAACTATCGTGGCTTGTTGATAGGTCATTTGTGTTACATGAAAAGCCACCCGGGGGTTTAACCCATTAGCCAGCCATAGCTTAAGAGGTTGGTTTCCCTTTCCTTTGGCCGTTTCAGGATCAAACGATGTCCCCTTTACATCATGAGTCTTATCCTCGATCCCAAAAACCAAATATCCTTTGGGCTGGTTGTGGATGCAAGCCGCATTGGCAAGTGCCGATAAATACTCTCCAATGAGATTTGGTAAGTCATTGTCAACCTTGAACTCAAACGATGTCACGTATTCCGAAAAGGTCGAAACGAAGCAGCGGCCTTTTGCAATCGCGTATGGGTTTTGATCCGGATTCCTATTCCTTTCTTTTGCCGATGGCCGTGGCGATGGAGCCGCACCCGAAAATGATTGCGCCGGAAATGAGAACGGCAAGCTGGATGTCCCGGGAGCTGTTGCCCATGAAAACGAATAGCGGCACAATGACGCCGATGGCGCCGACGATCATCGTGAAAACGCCGACTCCCTGAGCACCGTTCTGCGAGGCGAGGAATCTGATCAGGAACCAGAGCCCTATAACTACCCCGATAAGAACGATAAGAAATATTGGCCAGACTGCGATATGCGAGTCTACGATAGCGATAAGCTTTTGTCCTCCTGCCATGCACGATAACGTTGCGACAAATAGGGCAAGGCATGTCAAAGTAGTTCTCTTCATGATTATTTCCTTTCTACCAAATAAGGTATTCAAAACTTTCAGATATCCTCCGCGGGAAAGTGGTCGGAATCGTTCCCGTCACCTTTTTCATATCCACCAAGCCGTGGTCAGGTAATTTTCTATGATGGTATCGAATGCAAGTTCTTTATGTTGAACCGGCATCAACTTTTCCCCGTCCATTCAAACCAAATAGATAAATTCTTGAGCATGAAAAAAGTATTCCTGTAAGTCACCTTAAATTGTTCGCACACGTCGGGAAGCGCGACGCGATTTTTGGCTTCGGGACGTGGCTGCTCATTCGTCACAATAATTGCATCGTGGACCATAGCGAATGCCACGAGCCACCCGTCCGCTTCAGTTGCGAACTTCGCCTTGGCTTGTTCATAATATTGCGTGTTACGCTGCACCCAAAGCATGACTTCCGTGAAGGCTGAGGAAACGTTATTATCGCCCGTGCTCTGGAAGAATCCTGTTGGCAGCTTTTTCTTCACCCATTGCACGAGATCTTCAGTATCTCTTCCGGCAAGCAATTCATTTCTGATTCTGTCGATACTACTAATGTTTCCCTCACTGTAATGATGAATTATGCTGTCCCAGAAACCAGGACATATATCAAAAGCGTAATAGCCATTCTTCGCTGTTATAAACACATCTGAATCTATGATATATGGTCGTTTAACACTCATGGGAGATTAAATCCCAATCGATAGGCATACTCTTGAAAAGCGCCTCCACGCAGGCCGGTCAAGTCGTAAGCATCCTTGAATCCTACGCGGCCTTCTTTCGCAGCACGAATGACCTGAATTGCAAACATTTCACCTACACGATTGTTTTGGCTGTTATAGAAATCACCACCTCCCGGCCCTTTGCTTCGAGATCGTTCTTTTCCAAGGTATTCGTTGTAAAATGTAAAAAACAATTCCCGGTCCACCAACCGCAAATCCATAGCACGGCGTCCTGCCACGATGGGGCTTACTTTGAATTGTCCGGCAAGCCTTTCGAACGGTTGAGTCTCATTCTTTACGTCGCGCCAATGCTCTATTAGCTCTCGTGCAGGCACGAGAAACTCCGCAGCCGCCTGATCGCAAAAATCTTCGACTTCTTTGCCGCCAGCGAAAATGCCCTCAAATCCCGACACGCCTTCGCGGCCCAACCAGATATGAGCTAGTTCGTGAACCAAGCTGAACATCTGCGCGGATTTCGCGTCTGCACCGTTGATAAAAATGAGCGGTGCATATATATCACAGAGCGCAAAACCTCGAAATTCTTTTACATCCAACTTCCGATGCGTATTGTTTCCGACTACGCCGTTGATCACCGCCATGACGCCCAATTGTTCGATTGCGCGACGTAATTCGCCAACTGCATCTTTCCAGGTGTGAATTTTGGCGGCCCATTCATTGCCGAAGTTAACAATGCGCCGCATCTCGCGCCCGATGGCGTTAGGATCGTCGGTTAGACGGGCGCTACCCACAAAGCCCAACGGCTCCGCTTCGCATTCGATAAGCGTTTCGCGTAGCCAGGCCTGGCGACGCTGCATGGTGTAGATTGTTTCCAGCATGTCAGGGCTTGGACGTGCTGTATATCGGTTGTCAACCGTCCGAAGATCGGGAATGGGAACGAATTCATCGGGAGGTTTCGGAAGGAAAAAGTAACCGAACGGCGTATAGGTCGCCCGAGCGAATTTTTCAAGCTGCTTGAATGTCGGGCGCTCCTTACCACTCACCCAAGCGGGCAACTTGCAGAGGGACTGTTGTCTCGCCAAGGCATCGGCGCTTCGCCCGGCGCGTTCACATGCCCATAAGAGCATATCAGGTTTGACATCAGCGCTCATAATATCTGCATTTATTGTACCTTGACCTTTTTGTAAACGTCAATCATTTTCCGGATATCGCCGAGCAATCGAGCGGGAATGCCCGTAAATTCAAAAGGTTTTTGCGGATTACAACTCATTCCGTCACCCCTTTGGAATGATGAATGCGGAATGGTCATTTTGCTCTCCGGTGTTTCAGGGCTTTGGCGCTTGTTACGAGGACGGCTTTCAGTTCATTGGCCTCGTTCATTAGATCACATAACAACTCTGCTTTGACGATGCCTGAGTCCCCAAGGAATTCAAGCCAACACATGGTTTCTTCCAGTTCCTGTAATGCAACTTCAATCTTACTGATCATCACGGCATCTGAACGGCTACGTTTGCCCTCCCTGACATGCGCACCAACAGAAGTGCCGGAGCGTAAGACCTGCTTTCCGATCGTTCGCGCCTCCATTGTCTTTGACAATGCGGCACAGAGATGGATAATCCGCAAAGCGAAAAACTTGGTTCTTTCAACAATGTCCAGCTTATCATTCATCACTCATCATTCCGCATTCCGCATTCTCTTGTTTTTCTGATTCCGAGGACAACTTGGAACGGCTGCAGTTGGATGTCTATTTCGCTGGTATCCCGCACCACGACGCGTTCACCCAGCTCTTTGCAGGAGATGGGGTCTATGAATGTCCAATCGGATTCGGCGTCGCCGATGTGTTCGTCTTTCACGCTTATTCGGGCCGATTCCGGATCGGCGCTGAACGAGATCAAGACAAGCGCCCGGCTTGCCTCATTCATGCGCATGCCCGAAAAGACCATGGGATTACTGGATTCGACTTTCGCGAGTGCGCTGCGGCCTGTCGCGAGGACGGGATATTCGCGGCGGATATCGAAGAGGCGTTTATAGTAATCGTAAACCGCCGGATCATCGTCGGGATTGGGTTTGTGATTCGTGTCGCCGGCGAATATTTCGGGGATGGCAAAGAACGCATGCACCGCTTCAAATGCAAGAAACCTCGGCGTATAGCCATTGAAATGATAGAACCACGAGGTATCGTGATTCCTCGCGTAAAAGACGCGGTTCGCGTCATCGGGCAATGCGGCAAAGACATTGGCGACATGCAATTTATAGTCGCGGGCGGTAACCTTACCGGCGTCCATTTGCTCGATCAGGAACTGGACGGCTTCGGTCTGGTTGTCATGCGCCAGGTTGCAAACCGAGTAATAAACGGGGCCGAACACCTCGCTCAGCAGTACGGCGTCCGGGTTCACCTCGCGCAGTGTCCGGAGCATCTCGCGCATGAGCCCCGGCGCCGCCGAGCCTTGGCGATATACAGGGTACGGCAGTCCACGCTCCCAAGCGGTGCCTTTGTATGTGGCGGCGTCGACGCGGTATCCGTCGATACCGTATGTCAGGACATCGTGCTTCACCAGGTCGCACATATACCGCCGGTACTCGGGGTCGGCCCAGTCCGTCGTTATACTCCCCCATGTAGGATGCCGGGCAAGCGCGCCGTTTTCGTTTTCAACGAACATACCGGGATGCTCATCGGGCACATTGGACTTCTCGTTGAATCCGTGAATCACCATATCGAACAGGACGCGCATGCCGAGCGTGTGCGCGGTATCAACGAGCTTTTTCAATTCTTCTTTAGTACCGAAATCCTCGTTCACCTTGAAAAGATCAATGGGCGAATAGCCGCCTTTCCAATGTGGCATTAAGTAAACCGTGTTGAATCCGATCTTCTTATAAAAGGGCAGCTTTTCTGTTACACCTCTAAACCCGTTTTTGAAATACGGAAGATACACCTCGAGGATCACCATTTGCCGCGCCCATTCGGGTGTTTCGGCCAACGGCATTTCGGATTCGGCCATCGTTCTATGCTCGGCCAGCACATCGCCGGCGGCACCGCTTTTAACATGCAACAGAGATGAATCCGATCCGACGCATTCGCCGGTGCGCAGGTAAACGTATCTGCGTTCTAATTGCGAAACCGACAGCAGGCCGCCTCCGCCGCGCTCGAGTCTTGTATGATAAGTGACTTCACCGGCGGTATTCATCCATGTGCCGATGCTTTCGCCTGCATTCCGGTTTTCGATGACCACGATGCCGAAGCCGGCGTCCGGCGCGCCGTGGAGTCCGACGGAACGTTCGGCTACATCCATGTATGATGCGCGGGGTTTAATGAATGTATTCGGAAAGAACGGTCCCGGCACGGTGACCAGGCAGTCGTCGGCGCTGCCGGTCTTTAGCCCCGGATACCGGAAAACGAAGCCCTTGAATTTAACCGCGCCGGCGGAGTCAACGCCGGACTTTGACATGCGAGTTACAGTCGCGGATCGTTCGAGCATAGACTTATCCGGACGCAGCGCAAACACGGAGGAAAGCAGATATTCAAATGCATCGCCCCCGGCATCCTCGTCGGCCTTGACACCGAATACCATCCTTAATTCAACGAACCGCCGGTCTTCGGCGATTTTATATTCGCAGCTTAAGAGGCGCCGTCCGTGCTCCGCTACCATCCACTTATCGTCTATATTAAAATCCAGTGGTTCGACACCGGCGCCTGTGGAAATCAGGTTATTACCGCTGGACTTAGAGGTAAGAGCAAGCCAGTCGCCCGTGACGGTATTTACGCGCACGGTCAGCTTGGAATTGCTCAACGTTAGCGTGGAGTCCGACCCGGTGACACAGATATCCTGAAGCACCGTGTTTTCGGCGCTCGACGCGCGCAATGCGGTCAGGCACATGAGAGCAATGATCGTAATAACCAACGCATACAGTCTATAGTAAAAAGGACGACCCGCACCTCTATATGCAGCACGAGTACCACCGATCCCATCTTGTCTGCAATTGTTCATAGGGGGAGATCATACGGCATATTTAGGAACGCGATCAAGCTTGCGTTCAACGTCAACGGCATCGCTCATCGGCCTACATTTAATAAGGGGGTTAAACAATGCCGTGGGCCGGCTGTTTGTGTATCCGGGATCAACCGTAGCGGCCTTCGATATAGTCGGCGGTTCTTTCGTCCCGCGGTGTAAGGAAGAGTTGATCGGTGGGGCTGTGTTCTATCAGCTCACCCATCAGCATGAAAATACATTCATGACTTACGCGTCGCGCCTGTGCCATGTTGTGAGTTACGATAACGATCGTATACTTGGGGATAAGGCCGAGCATCAGTTCTTCAATTCCGCGTGTGGCTTCCGAGTCCAGCGCCGAGCAGGGTTCGTCCATGAGTATCACCTCGGGTTTCAGCGGCAGGAGTCTGGCGATGCAGAGCTTTTGTTGCTGATCCAACTGCAAGTCGGTGGCGCGCCGGTGTAATTTATCCTTCAGCTCGTTCCACAAAAACACCTCGCGCAGTGCCTTTTCCACTATTTCGTCTCTTGTGCTCTTTTCCTGACTTTCCGTCGCGCCGTGGATTTTGAGTCCGAACAACACATTTTCATAGACGGAAATCGGCAGGGGGTTCGGCCGCTGAAAGACCATTCCCACGCTCTTGCGCAGCTCAATCAACGACACCTCGGGGGTATAGATATCCTCGTCGAGGATAAGCGTACTACCGGTTGTTTTCACGTTGCCGTATCTTTCATTGATGCGGTTGAAGCAGCGCAGCAACGTGGTCTTACCGCAACCGGACGGGCCGATCAGTGATGTGATAATGCCCTGGCGAATCTTGAGGTTGATATCCTTGAGCGCCTGAAAATCCCCATACCAGAGATTCAGGCCGGTTGTTTTGATACAGTATGTGTCGGGATTGCTCATCCGAAAATGCCGTTGACGTATTCGTAAGTTTTACGGTTTGCGGGGTTATCCGAAAAGATGACGTCGTTTGAACCGACTTCGACAAGTTCGCCGTTCATCATAAAGGCCGTTCTATCGGCGAGGCGTCGGGCTTGTTGTACGAGGTTCGTTACAAGGATGACCGTCATTTTAGAGCGTAATTGCTTGAGCACATCCTCGATCTTCATGGTGGTCACCGGGTCGATGGCGATCGAGAATTCGTCCAGGCACAGGATTTCGGGCTCGTGCGAAAGCGCGCGCGCTATGGTCAGACGCTGTTGTTGACCGCCCGATAATTTGGTGCCGAGAGAGTGAAGTCTATCCTTGACCTCATCCCATAGCGCCGCCTGATGGAGGCATTTTTCGACCAACTCGTCCAGCTGCGATCTTTCGCGAATCCCGGCCATACGCGGCGCAAACGCGACATTATCGTAAATAGAGAGTGGCAGTCCGACCGGCAGCGGCGAGACCATACCGATCTTGCGTCTTAGTGCATAGACGTTTCCGACGCGCATCACGTCCTTGCCGTCGACTTTGACTCTCCCCGTAACGCGGGCCTCGGGAGAAAAATCGATTGTGCGGTTAATGACCTTGAGCAGGGTGGTTTTTCCGGATTGCGCCGGACCGATTATGCCGAATATTTCATTTTCAAGGATATCAAAAGAAATGCCGTTTATGGCGTGCACGTCGTCATAACGCACCTTCAGGTCGGATATCTCGATTTTAGGGTTCTGTTTTACCATTTCTTTCGCGAGCGTAAGTAGACACGTAACACAATCGAACAAATATTAACCAGCAGCACGGTCGCAAGGAGTACCACCGCCGTGCCGTACGGCAGTTCCATCGGCACGCCGGGCACCTGCGTGGATATAGTGAACAGATGCATCGACAACGCCATACATTGATCGAGCAGCCCATAAGGGAACATATCGCCCTGCTGCACCTTCTTGAAGAACACCGCGCCGGTAAACATGATCGGCGCTGTCTCGCCGGCTGCGCGCGAGACCTGGAGTATGATACCGGTCAATATTCCGCTGATCGAGTTTGGAAGCACAATATGCCGGATAGTCTGCCATCGTGTTGCGCCGACATTCCAGCAGGCCTGACGGAAGGACATGGGCACAGACGCAAGGGCCTCCTTCGTACTGGCGATGATCACCGGCAGCGTCATAATCGCCAGGGTTAACGACGCGGCGAGCACCGACCTGCCCAAACCCGCAAACAGGACGAATGCACCCAGGCCGAACAGCGCATGCACGATGCTCGGCACACCGGCGAGATTGATAACCGCCAGGTTGATGATGCGCGTGAACCATCCCTCGCGCGCGTACTCGTTCAAATAGACCGCTGCGAGGACGCCTATCGGCGCGGCAATGGCAAGGGAAATGACGATCAAATACATCGTACCTACGAACGGCGCCCAAACACCGCCCTCGCGCATGCCCTTAACGGGATTATCGAGGAGGAAGCCAACCGACAGAATCGGAAGCGCCTTGAAAACAAGGTAGGCGATGATCAGAATCAACGGCACCAGCATCATACCGGTCGCCCCGGCGAGAAGCCATTTGACCATGGCCTCCTGCCGGAATTTTCTGCGTATGCCGGCGGATTCGGCAAACCGGCGCACTCCGCTTCCCTTAGGATTTGACTTGGATTCCACGCTGCTCATGACTGTTCTATAAGCCGCCTCACTTCTTCCTTACCCCTCGAACGATAAGGTCGGCTGTCATGTTAACCACAAATGTGATAGAAAAAAGTAAAAGCCCGATAATGAACAATACCTGGTAATGATCGGAATTCACGGGCGCCTCGCCCAGCTCGGCGGCGATCGTGGCGGTGAGTGTGCGCACGGAGTCCAGAACGCTATTCGGCATATTCACCGAGTGCCCGGTCGCCATCAGGACGGCCATCGTTTCACCGACCGCCCTGCCGACGCCCAGCAGCGCCGCGGCGAGCAGACCGTTCTTGGCCGCCGGCAAAAGGACGCGTCGGATCAATTGCCAGCGTGTCGCGCCCATTGCAACCGCCGCTTCACGATACGAATCCGGCACCGCCTTGAGTGCGTCTTCGCCGATTGACACAATTATCGGCACACTCATCAGGGCAAGGATTATACCGCCGTTGAGTATATTGAGTCCGACCGGCGCATTAAACACATGAATGATCAACTGGTTTATCACCGTCAATCCGATAAACCCCCACACGACCGACGGGATTGCGGCGAGTAATTCGATAAGGATTTTCAAGGACTCCTTCAATCGAGGCCCGCAGAACTCGGAAATGAAAACGGCGGCGCCCAGACCGAACGGCACGGCGATCAGCATGGCCAGGATGGTTACGCTCCCTGTTCCTACGATCAGCGCCAGCACACCATACCTTTTGTTGTATCCGGACGTGGGATACCATTCCTTGCTGAAGAAGAACTCGGTTAAGTCCAGTTCATTGAAAAGGAATTCCGCGCCTTCCTTGAACACAAATAAGAAGATAGCAAAAATAAAGATTATGGCGCTTATGCCACAGAGCCGAATCACCCATTCGATGAGTGATTCGGCGATTATTTCCAGTCGTCCTCTACCCATTTACTGAGCTGAATTGGTTGAGCTTGTTGATAAATCCGGGGTTTCTTCGGTTACATTGGTGATACTCGGCATGGGGACATAGCCGCATTCACGGACGATCAATTGCGCTTTCGGGGTATGCACCCAATCCAGGTATGCCTTTACCTCGCCCGTAGGCTCGCCGAGGGAGTACATGTACAGCGGTCGCGACAACGGATAATGCCCTGAGATTACGTTCTCGACGGTCGGTTCCGTGGCCTCTTCGCCTTCGGCCTCTGCCACATGAAGCATCTTCACCTCTTCGGTATCATACCCCATACCACTGTAACCGATCGCGCCGGGCGTCCTGCTTATTAATTCGACGACCTCCTTCGAGCCGTTCAAGTCTCTGGAGCCGAGCTTAAAATCGCGTCTTTCGCCCAAGACCTCTTCGCGGAAATAGTAAAAGGTACCTGAGCTGTTCTGCCTGCCGACGCGCACGATCTCATCGGACGCACCACTCGGGAGTTGTACGTCCAGCTGCGACCAGTTATCTATTTTGCCGCTTTCGCCGTAGATTTCGGCCAATTGCTTGAACGTAATCTCGTTCATCGGATTGTTCTTATGCACGAATATGGCTACGCCGTCATAGGCAACGATATGTTTCTTCGGTGTCTTACCCGTATTTTTCTCGGCCTGGTCGATCTCCTCCTGTGTCATCTCGCGACTGCAGTTGGCTATGTCAACGGTACCATTGATCATCGCGGCGACCCCGGTGCCGCTGCCGCCGCCCGCTACTTCGATCGACACGGACGGTTTGACCTCGTCGTAAGCCTCGGCCCATGCCTGGGCGATATTCACCATCGTATCCGATCCGGTGTTTTGGATAGTATTCTTACCGCCTGTTGAGGAGGTACCATCGCCTTTCCGTCCGCAGCCGGTTATTACCAGGCATAATCCTGCGACCAGGCAGGCGCCTATCGCAAGCTTCCATCTTAAATTCATCTTATCAGTCTTCATAACTTCTATCTCCTTTTGGTTTATCTTCCAATATAGCGTCGGCTAAATCCTGTATGTGGTTCTTCAAATTTTCGTACGCCGTTTCATAAGCATTGCGCATCTCCTCGGGCGTGCCTTTATCCGGAACCGGGTCGGAAATGCTCCATTCCATAACAACCGTTTTCGTTGGTGATTGGGGTGCTATCTTCTTGGCCTCATCGCATAGCGCGATCAGAACATGGATACCGGTTAAGTCCTCGATTTGTTCGATCGATTTTGGCCCTTGTCGAGCAATATCGATACCTTTTTCAGCAAGGAAACCCACGGTCTGCAAATCCATGGACTGCGGCTGAATTCCGGCGCTTTCGAAGATAAGCCGCGGTTTGCCGAGGGATTTACCCAGGCCTTCGGCCATTTGGCTCAGGCAGGAATTTGTCTTGTCGACGAACAGTATCCGCATCTTTTCCGGCTGCCTATGTTTGACATACTCGCCTGTGGCAACATAGAAAACTTCTTCACAAATATTTTTTGCCTGATCCGCGACACGCTCAAACCTCCGCGCCACGGTTATGAGCGGGGTTAGCGCATCCAACGGCAACTCCTCGTTCTGCCTGAGACTGTACAGGTAATTATTGATCTCGGTTCGTACCCTGTCGGCCGCAAGCTCGGTCTTCATCGTTTTACGCGCCAGTTGCGGGTCGTTATCGATAAACGCCTTTATCGCGTCCTGAAGCATCGGCACGGAAAGGTCGGCTATCTGGATGAATTTATCATAAGACGGCTTGGGCTCGAGCTTCGCCACTTTCAACACCTGCCGCGCCACGCTCTCGGCATAATCCCCGATGCGCTCGAGTTCTTTAATGATCTTGATAGTCGCAAATACGAATCTCAAATGCCCCGCCACCGGCTGTTGCCTTACAAAGAAGCGCAGGCACAAGTGATCCAACTCCGTTTCCAACTCGTCGATAAATTTGTCGCGGAGGATCACCGAGAATGCAAGCATCCTGTTATTCTCGAGCAACGCCCTCAAGGCGTTTCGGAGCGCTTCGACATCCCTGTCCGCCATCTCGATCAATTTCAGGCGGATTCCCTCCAGATCCCTCTGGAGCGACTCTTCTAAATGCGTTGGTGTGTATTTGTTCAATGTTCCAAAACCGTTTCAATCTCACGCTTATCTTAACACAATCGGGGCCTCGATCCCGCTGTTGAATATAATATTACCAGACAATCCTCACAGATGTTAAGCGTTTCTTCACGTTCACACCGAAAATGTTACAGTCATCCCGATCCGGTCATTCAACCTCACCGCCATCCGTATTTCGGCTTGATCCGCATCCATCGAACCACCGCTCGAATAAAGGCCCTCGTTTGACGTTGTAATCCAATTATCCGTTCTTATCCTAATCTTATCCTATTCCGGTGTTTTTTCCAAGATTCTAATCGAATGCCCCTCCACACTCGATTCGTGCAGACGTTCTTTCTTGTACATCTCCTCCGTAAGTGCTAATTATTTGTGATCATTTTGTGAAATTGCGATGGGTAATCTCAAGAAATCCAATTTGAACATCAATAATGCCGGCCGGCGGCGTGATAAAGTCGGAAGCACGAGTCGACACGGCAAGGCAACAAATCGCTTATTACAATTCGAGCAATCCCTTGATAATACATTATTGCTGCCGCGGCCCTGGACGTCCGCGTTTTGGGGATGCTGCTTTATTATCTACTTTCTTTTCATCCTGTTCATTGTTAATCCTGCTCTCCGGTATTCAACCATTAACCCGGAATTCCTGACCACATATTGGTTTTTCAGTGACTTTTTAAACCTTCCCGGTGGAATACTTGAATATCTGGCGGCGTTTCTCAATCAATTCCTTCAATTCCAATGGATCGGCGCCTTCGTTATCACGTTTTTGACATTTGCTGTCTGTGCATGCGCTCTCTTCATCCTCCGCAAATTCACCGGTAACTGGCATTCGTTTGCGGCACTCATTCCGGCCTACTTCCTTGCGGTAGCCCAGGACTCATATTCATATCCTCTCATGATTACGTTAGTCACACTCCTCTCCGCACTCGCCTTTTCAGCTCTTTATTTGTCGATCAATTTTGAAAACATGATCCTAAGAATAATAACTTTCTTAATTTTATTACTGATTCTTTATTTTATCGCCGCGGGCAATATCTTTCTTTTCGTCGCGATTTGCGGATTATACGAGTTACTTATTAAACGCAACTACATGGTCTTCACTGTATTCTTGTGTGCTTCGATTATCATACCGCTGATGGCTAAAGAATACTATTACGCAATGCATATACACGACGCCTATACCGGACTCATCCCTTTCTACCATTTTGAACGATATGAGTACATTTCGCTGGGCCTTTACCTTTTTATACCCGTATTTCTTCTCGTATCTTATTTACTTCGGCGATATTCCATTATAAGCACACTACGCCGGAAATATCATCTATTTTCACGTTCTTTTATTAAGCCGCCATTGCTAAAGTATTACATATTCTCCGCGCTCGTCATCCTCCTGTTCTTTATGTTTGATTTCCAACATAAGCGTTTGGCTGAAGTAACACACTACGCACGAACGGAGCAGTGGGATAATGTTTTAGACTCCGCCGATGCTTTAGACTCGTTCGATCCCGCCACTTATACGGATGTCATACATGCGCTTTACCACCGGGACACGCTCCTTTTCACCGCATTCAAATATCCACTTTATAATAAATATCAACTCTGGCTTGGATTCCGGGAGGGTATCCCAATAGACCGCGCATTAAAAATAAGCGGTCTGTTATTCGAAATGGGCCAAATCAATAAAGCCGAACGAATGGCATCCGAGGCGATGGAGCTCAACGGATATACTGCGGATATTCTAAAGAAACTAGTATTGATTAATATCCTAAAACATGAGTTTAACACCGCCCGGCAATTTATGAACATCCTTTCCAAGACCTTATTCAATGACGCTTGGACATCGGAATACTCGACGCTGATATCGAATAATAAGTCTATCAACGATTTCCCGGAGCTGGAGAGAATTCACGCGCTCAGGATAAAAACCGATTACGTCGGCAACTATGAAAACGAAGCCATCCTCGATCAGTGTCTGGACGCAAACTCCGGCAACAAAATGGCCTTTGAATATCTTATCCTCCATTATTTGATAAAACGCGACCTCGGCAGTATTTACAATCATCTCTTCATGTTTGACACCCTCGAATACGATGGGTTACCGGCGCATGTTGCAGAAGCAATGTTGCTTTTACAAAAAATGAGAGACGGAGTAAGCCTGGAACAGTACAATATAAGTAAAACAACCGAATCAAGGTTCACTGAATTCCATAATAAATTCATGAGTTACAGGGGCGATCTCGAAAAAGCGGCCGCCGGTTTGGCTTCCAAATTCGGCGACACTTACTTTTACTTTTACATGTTCGGCAGTACCCCATGAGTTATATTATTTATCTACGGCGCATGATGAATTATTTATACTACATATTACTGGTTGTTACTTCATTTACATTTATGTGCATCCCTTCTTCGGCGGAGACACGGAATACTATTACGGCCGATGAACAACGCATTTACCCCGACTATAGCGGCATCACTATTCCTCCAAACATAGCGCCGCTGAATTTCCTTATCCTCGATAGCGCCGATGCGTATTCCGTCGATATCAGCTCCCAGGATGGAGCCGGAATTCATATCAGGAGCCGCTCACCCCGCATTCAGATTCCCGAAGACGAGTGGTCGGAACTACTTGCGCGCAACAAAGGCAACAGCCTCCTCATCGATATAAAATCGCTCTCCACCAGCGGCGGTTGGAGCAATTATTGCACTTTAACCAATCGTATAGCGCAAGATAAGATCGACGATTACCTGTTTTATCGCCTGCTCAATTGGCAGTTTTCGAAATATTCGAGTGGGACTATGGGCATATACCAACGAAATGTCTCTTCATTCGACGAAGATACCGTGCTACGCGTCCGCGAGCGAAAGGACGCAGCGGCTACTTGTCTTAATTGCCATACATTTTTGAATAAAAACACCGACACCATGGCGTTGCACATCCGTAATTCATCGGTCGGCAAACCGATGCTTATGGTCAGAGACGGCGCCGTTTATCACGTTGACCAACCGGCCGGCCTCCTTTCCTGGCATCCAAGCGGCGAGTATCTTGCCTATTCGGTCAATTTCTTTGCCATTATAATGCACTCGGTCGGATACACCTTGGACGTCTTTGACTTCAAGGGTGATCTTAAAATCTACCAGCCGGATCAGAATATCACCACGGCACCGCCACAACTAAACAAGCCCGATCTATTGGAGACATGGCCCGAGTGGTCGCCTGACGGACGTTATATATATTTCTGCCGCGCCACCAAAACACCGGTCGAGGAATACGATCAGGCCGAGTACAACCTCATGCGCGCGGCGTTCGATCCCGTCACCGGCGCATTTAAAGAGCCGGAAATATTTTTTGCACCGCTCACGGGGTTCAGCATCGCACAGCCGAAGGTATCGCCCGACGGCAAATTCATGGTTTTTTGCATGATTCCCTATGGCAGTTGGCCGGTTACACAACCGAAGAGCGAGTTGTATTTAATGAACATGACAAACCGCGAGTACAAGCCTCTGGACACAGCTAACAGCCCGCATTGCGAGTCGTATCATTCCTGGAGCAGCAACGGCAAATGGCTGGTCTTCAGCAGCAAGAGACTGGACGGACTCCTTTCACGTCCGTTCATAACCCACATAGACGCCGCCGGCAAGGCGTCCAAGCCGTTCGTCATCCCACAAGAGAATCCCGAATTCTATAAATACTTTCCAAAGACATACAACGTGCCGGAGTTGGCCGCGGAACCGATTAAAGTAACACAACAAAGGCTTTTTAAGGCTGTTTTCAACCCGGAACGTATCCTCAAACCCCGATCCGATTCCGAGCCCCCCTCGAAATCCGATCAACCCGCCGGTGAATACCGCGACGTCTTGCCTCATCCACAATAGCGCCATTGGGAATTCCTTTGACGTCGAATCGTCCTTCACGCAAAATCCGGTTATTCGATGAAGAAGACGGAAGTACACAGAAGTGAAACTTTAACGGGCTGGGCGATAAACATTTCAGACCAGCAGCTGTTCGTCACCATTGCGTTCGAAAACACCCCCCAATCCAGCAAATACCAATCCAGCGAAGCATATTGCGTCATTAAAGACTTCCTAGGAACAAATTGGATTCCAATTCAGGAACGCGTGTACGGCAAGATCGACGCGTGCAAGCAAGTGGAAGAATCGCGACGGCATGCATATAACAACCTCTCCCTACAATATAAACCACCGATTACGTTTGTCGAAGGCGCGCCGCTCCATGGTACGGGCCTGGCCGGCATACAATTAATGGCCGTTAACAAATCCTTCCCGGATAATCTCTCGACGATTACTTACAAGAACAAAGAATACGGAGTTCAATTCAATACACCGTGTGCGCGATATATATGGCTGCAGGATATTCATGGTAAAATCGGCGTATCCCTCAAAAATAACGACCGCGCCGCCCAGGCTTCAAGGATGTTTCATAATGCGTTCGACATCCTCAAAGAATACAACGCCGATTATCGGAATGTCGTCAGAACATGGATATATATAGACGACATCCTGGACTGGTACAACGAGTTTAACATCGCCAGGAACCGCGCTTATAACGAGTTCGGTTTAATGAACAGTGAAAACACCGGTATCGAACACCGGCGCATCCACCTCCCCGCCAGCACGGGTATCCAAGGCAAAAACCTCGCGCGCTCGGCCTGCGTGATGGACCTCCTCGCTATCATCCCCGAATCCTCCGATTGCATGCTTATCAATCAATTATCCAACGAAAAACAGAAGGACGCATTCTTGTACGGCAGCGCATTCTCGCGCGGCGCCTCGGTTAAGAATGCGTGGACGCATCAGCTCCTCCTTTCAGGCACAGCATCGATCGATGAATCCGGTCGCACTATCTGCATAGGTGATTTTGAAGGCCAGGTTCAGCGTACATTCGATAACGTAGATTGCCTCTTAAACGATACCGGTAAGGTGTTCAGCGATATCTGCTCGGCTACGCTCTTTATCAAGCGCCCCAACGATGCGGCCGCTTTGGAAAAGATTATTAAAGCACGCGATCTTGACCGGATACCCGCTATCAAAATACATGCAGACGTATGCAGGTCCGACCTCCTTTTCGAAATGGACGGCGCCGCCGCAAAGGCCGTAAAACCCGACAAGTAACATTGCTGCGTTGAGTTCACGCCACCGCCGTATCCCACATGCGGTACCACGCCTCGCTATATGCTCCCTGTCCAATGGTGCGCGAGAGGGGACTCGAACCCCTACCCCTTTCGAGACCAGATCCTAAGTCTGGCGCGTCTGCCAATTCCGCCACTCGCGCATCCAGTTTTTCTAAGTAACATTAATCTATAATCGAAGCAAGTCCACAGGCAAAGTTTTCAGCAATTATAATTATATCCGATGCCGACCGACGACACGTGAACCGTAGCCGATAAGTACTGGTAACAGCGAGATTGCCGAATTGCCCCATCCCTAACGGGATGCGTCTTGGAATTGCGGCTGCAATGAGTAATCAAAAACTCCTTTCTTGGCGCACTCGTAGTTAGTATTTACTCTGTCATTTCCATGCCCTCTGTGGTTAAAATCCTCTGCGCTTTAGCGCCTTTGTGAGCGTTTTTTTCCAACAGCTCAACAGCTAAAAAACGGGTGTGGGTAGTGACTAGAACTCTTTTGCGTCTTTAATTAAAGTTCGATAGGTTGGTATTGAAAGGATTGGATTATAATGAGAATCGAATAACGTTATGAGTACGAACGATACAGAACATACCGCACCCTGCCCCTGCGGCAGCGGGAAACTATATAAGGATTGTTGTATGCTGCGGAATAAAGAAGGTTCAGGCGACAATCCGCTCGATGGTTTATTCTCGGATATATTCGAGGCGCTTGAGGAGCAAGAGTTCATGTCAAAGGCAGAAGCCGAGACTTATTTCGAGCATTACATGCAGGAGCAAAGACAAAAAACGGTCGATGATTTCCACGGGCTCTCATCGGATCAGATGCATCGGTTCCTGTATTCCCCCTTTGAGTCACCGGACTTAGTCGAATTTCCTGAAGTATCGGATACCAGCGCGCCGATAATGAGGCTGTTCGGCATGCTGACGGAGGCAATAGGCGAAAAGGGCCTAAAGACGACGGCAAAGGGCAATCTACCGCGCCAATTCTGCCGTGATACGGCCTTGGCTTACTCTGGAGAAGAACTCTATAATTATCTATCTCAGATCAAACAAATTAATATGGAGATGGATTTCTTCGATATGCATATCACTCGTTTGACGGCCCAATTGGCGGGCTTGATCCGTAAATACAAGGGGAAGTTTATTTTAACCAAGAAATACCGGAAGTTAAAGGAAAAGTCAGGCCTTGGCGGTATGTACCAGCTAATATTAAAAACTTACGTTAGAAAGTATAATTGGGAATATTATATGCCCATATCGGGTGTCCATTTGATGCAGCACTCGTTCCTTTTCACCTTGTATTTGCTGTCTCTTTACGGAGACGAGTGGCGTAACATCGAATTTTATCAGGATTGTTTCCTCAGGGCATTCCCGATGGCGGTTGAATTAGTGGAGCCTTTACCATCACGCAATCCGGAGACAGTTATCCGGCTGTGTTTTGCCATATATTCTATTGACCGGTTTGCCAAGTTCATGGGCTTGATTGATCATAAAGATGAACCCGGCAGCGCCCGCAAGAGGCTCACGCATGTCAAAAAAACGCCGCTGCTGGACAAGGTTGTCCGGTTCCATTTGAGCGCGTAGCCGATATGTCGTACGCCGTTACAAAAGTGTATGAGTACGCTGATGTCCTATAATGATTCGCCTCGAATCATACACAACGGATATAGCGTGGCTCAGGCATTTACGATTGTATTTACCGCCTGCACGCAGCGTCCACAAATAGTCGGATGCTCCGGCTCCGCACCTACATCCGGCGACCAATGCCAGCAGCGTCCGCACTTGTCGCCCTCGGCGTGGGCGACTTTGACGGAGACCTTTTCTTCACCTTGGCCGGACGGATTCAGGATGAGTTTCGAGACATTAATCAACTCGCGGAACGCCTCTTTGTCATCATCGCTTTCCGGCAGCATTTCGGCGGGTGCGTCAACCATCACGCAGGCCTCCAGGGCTTTCCCTATTACCTTGGCCTGGCGCGCCTTTTCGAGTTCGGCGAGGACGGGTTCGCGGAGCTTGAACAAATTCGCCCAGACCTGTTTTTCCTCGTTGGAACGTGAAAAACCCAGGGGGCGCCAGTCTGAAACATGAACCGAATCGCCTTCGGTATGTCCCGGAATAAGCTCCCATGCCTCGTCCGCGGTAAAGGCAAGGATCGGCGAGAGCATCCGGCAAAGGCCGGTGAGTATCCTGTAGATGGTCGATTGAATAGAACGACGCCTCTCGGAGTTCGGCGGATCGGTATATAATTTGTCCTTGACCGCATCGTGATAAATGGCCGAGAGCTCGACGGCGATAAACTGGCTCAGCTTCTGATATACCACGTGGAACTCGGAATTATCGTATGCGCCGGCAACCACGCCTTCGATCTCGCTGAACGCCTCCAGTATCCATCTGTCCAACCCCGACATTTGATCCGGCTCGACGGAGTGCACGGAGGGATCGAAATCGAACAGATTCGAAAGCTCGTAACGGAGCGCGTTGCGGATGACCCGATAAATCTCCGAGACCTTCTTGATACGATCCTCGCTGACGACGATGTCGTTTCTGAAGTCCTGTGAGGATACCCAGAGCCGGAGTAAGTCCGCGCCCCATTTGCCGACATACGCCTCGGATGTCTGTGGTTTGACATATCCGCCTTGGCCCTGCTTGCTCTTCGAAATCTTTTCACGGTCGGCATCCACCATGAAACCGTGCGTGAGAACGGTCTTGAACGGCGGCACGCCGTTGCCGGCCAGTGAGAGCAGGAGCGAGGACTGGAACCAGCCGCGGTGCTGGTCGCTGCCCTCGAGGTATAAGTCCGCCTGCCATTGCTCGGCGGGCATGGCGCCGGTCGACTGACCGGACGCGTCCCCGTTGGTTCGCTGTAATTCAGGACGCTGCATCAACACCGAGCGTGAAGAAGAGCCGGAGTCGATCCAGACATCCAGCGTGTCGGTTGACTTATCCACGGCCTCGGGGCCGTCCCAGACGGCAGGCTTCACCTCCGTCCAAAGCGCTTCGGCGCTTCTCTCGAACCAGACATTGCTCCCGTGTTTTTCGATTAAATCTGCGGTGTTACGGACGATCCGCGCATCGAGTATCGTCTTATGGTTTTTGTCATAAAACGCCGGTATCGGCACACCCCAGGCGCGCTGACGCGAGATACACCAGTCCGGCCGCGATTTTATCGCCGCTTCAATCCTGGTCTGCCCCCATTCGGGTATCCATTTTACCGACTTTACGGTCTCGAGGGCCTTTTCGCGGAAGTCGTCATGATCGACATTAATGAACCATTGGTGCATGGCGCGGAAGATAATCGGCGTCTTACTCCTCCAACAGTGCGGATAGCTATGTGAATAATCCTCCTCGTGCAAGAGCATTTTCGAGTCGCGCAGAATCTCGAGCACGGATTCATTTGCTTGGCTGCTCCCCTGTTTCTCGAGTATCGATTTACCGATCAGGCTCTCCGGCATCTGGTTCTCTATGGGCAGCTCGTCCGTGTAACAAAACCGGCCTTCGTCGTCAACGGGCGAGTAAGCCGGCAACTGATTTCGCTGACCGAGATAGAAGTCATCCAAGCCATGCCCGGGTGCGGTGTGGACGAAGCCGGTACCGGTGGTGTTATCCACAAAATCATCCCCGGCAAGCAGCGGAATCTCGCGGTCGATGAACGGATGCCTGCATTTAAGCCCCTCCATTTGCGAGCCGTGGACACTCCGCATTATCTGGAAATTCAGCAGCCCGCATTTCTCGACTATCTGCGACATCAGGGCTACGGACATTATGTAACTCTCTTCGCCGGCGTGTACGATCGTGTAATCGAAACTGGAGTTGAACGCTATCGCCAAGTTCGCAGGCAGCGTCCAAGGCGTCGTCGTCCATATCAAGATAAACGTATTCGGCTGACCGATTACGGGGAACTTGACGTAAATACTCTTGCTCAAGTGGTCTTTATATTCGACTTCCGCCTCTGCCAGAGCGGTCTTACACGGAATACTCCAATACACCGGTTTCTTGCCGCGGTAAACAAAGCCCTTCTCGACTATGTCGGCGAACAATCTCAGCTCGGCGGCCTCGTATTGTTTGTTGAATGTGAGGTACGGATCGTCCCAGTCGCCGATTACGCCGAGTCTCTTGAACTGGGTGCGTTGTAAACCGATGAACTTCTTTGCGTATTCCTCGCATGCGGCGCGGATTCGCACCGGGTCGGCATCGTTTACGCCTTCCTTGCGGAGTTGCTGGATCACCTTGAACTCGATCGGAAGCCCGTGGCAATCCCAACCCGGGAGGTACGGCGCGTTGTTTCCAATCAAGTTCTGATGCTTGATTATGAAATCCTTGAGAATCTTGTTCAGGGCGGTGCCGATATGGACATCTCCGTTCGCAAACGGCGGCCCGTCGTGAAGTATATACTTCGGCGCTTCCCGGCGGCGTTCCTGAATGCGTTTATACAATGCAGTGGAATTCCATTTCTCCAATCTCTGCGGTTCCCGGTGGACCAAGTTCGCCTTCATCGGGAAACTCGTCTTCGGAAGATTCAACGTATCCTTGTAATCCATCTTACTATCCCTCACGAAAAAGCACGCTACCAATGAACCGGAAAACTGTCAATATAGCGCCCGGGGAAATGTGAAGGATGAAGGATGAGGGATGAATGGTGAGTGATCAGGATCAAAGTCGCGCCTGCTTCGCCCAGTACTCCTCCCATATTCCCCCGCGAGCCGGACGCGGTTCAACGCGGATATCCGCGTACTCGATCTCCTCGGCATCCACACCATAGTTGCCGAGCAGGACGAGGTTACCTTCGGAATCCACCACCATGGAGCAGCCTATGCACTTTCTGCCCGTCCACGGCCCCGCGGTGATGCGTCCAACATTGCTCGAAGCGGCGATCCACATCCGGAAATCACGCGCCACCGGCACGTAATTATCGAGCCATAATTTGCCGTAAGGCTCACTCCGTTGATCATGATCCTCAGGAACGGCCCAACTGCAGGGCGATAAGATCACATCGGCGTTCATGTAACCCAGTGTTCGGCTGATCACCTGTCCCTTCGCGAACGCATCGGCGCAAACCATTAGTCCGAACCTGCCCAGCGGCGTATCCACCACTCCCAGGCGGTCACCGGGCGCGTAAAACTCCTGGGCCATCGCAAGCTCGTTGATCTTCCTGTGGTATAAAATCACGCGTCCGTCCGGATCGATCAATACGGCGGAGTTATACACGCGCATTCTATCGCGTTCAACTATGCCGCCGCATACGTAAACTGAGTTCTGCCTCGCCGAATCCCGCAGTAAGCCGCACGAAAAACCGTTTTCCACATCATCCGCCTTAGTAAGAGCGGTCGGATCGCTCCAGCCTAAATTCAGCGCCTCCGGCAGCAGCACCACGTCGGCCCCCTCGTCGGCGGCTCTCGATACCATAGTCTCCGCTCGCCGCAAGTTGGCATCCTTCAGCCCCGGCTCAATCAGCATTTGGCATATTGCAAGCTTAAACATCACTCCTATTCCAAAATCCCATTCGCATAGAATGGAAGACGATCATCTTTTCAATGATGGTAATCAGGAGTAAATTAAGCAGGTTTTCCTCGATGTGTCAAACAAAAATCATCCGGTTCATTATTCGCGGTCTCCCGATTCGTTATCGAAGTGTATCCGGCCCTTAGCAATTCACTAAGCCTACATCAATCCTTGTCGCATATCGCGATATCCGCTAATATTATTTCCAGAATGAGCGCGAAATCAAAATACAATCGACCGGCGGGTGTTACAAGGGCTCAAAACCCAATCATAGCGCTTTTCATATCGGTGCTGATTGCATTGGGCATATCCGGTTGTATGCAAGAGATTAAACGGGACGAATCCCCGAAATGGATAGAATTAGGCAACGGCTGGACGGCGAGCGTGATTCCCGTCGAGCAGGCCGAATCACTTGAATTGGGGCGCAAGCCCGGCGTTGACTGGCAATGGTCTCCTTCGGCGGGCACAGCCGAAGGAAAATTCGTGGTCATCACTATCGACACCAAAAACAACGGCCAAGACGAACCATTAACCATCAGCGACAACTCAACGTTCCTTACGGATAATGAGGGGAACAAATACTACATGAAAGGCGGATTCGACGACGAGGGATACGTCCCCGCCATGGCTTCCGTTGAAATCCATCAATCATCCGAAAATCGAATAGTCTTCGACGTGCCCGAAGAAAAAGTGGAATTCGAGTTCCAGATAAATCCCGAATCGGAACCGGTGAAAATACGAATCGAGCCGATTAACGAAACCGTTGAAAACCGTCATGAGGATTCCGCGCCCGCGCAATCCGGCGCCGGCGAATCCCCCGCGCCTCAAGACCAGGGATCAAATATCCAGGCAAGAAACGCGTTACTCCAGTCAGCCCTTTCCGGAAACATCGATCAAGTCGCAAGCGTTCTCGATAATATTGAAGATATCGACAGCGCCGGTTCAGACGAGCGCACCGCGCTGATGCTTGCCGCGTTCAACGGGCATACGGACATCGTAAACCTACTCCTCGGCAAGGGCGCCGATGTGAACGCCGTCGACGCGGCGGGACGCACGGCGTTGATGTACGCCGCAACGGGCGAGTTTCCAAAGACAGTCAAACTCCTCCTGGACAACGGCGCATCGGTAAACCTCCAGGATAAAGAAGAACACTTCACGGCCTTGATGTTCGCCGCGGCCGAAGGCAATGATGAGGTAATTAAAATCCTGCTGGAAAACGACGCCGATCCGGCAATAAAGGACTTAGACGGCGATACGGCGCTGAGTTTCGCCGAGCAGAACGCTCATACCTCCACCGTCCGAATCTTACAGCAAAAGATGAAATAATCCTCGAGCTTCCAAAACAGCGTTCTGGCATATCCAGCAGGTATAAGTACATATCGGCGCCCACCCGATTTACAAAATCCTTATATCTGTTTAATCGATATCAACTCAGCACCCGCACTTTGCCAGCGAGTCTTTCAGGTCGCTGATAAAATTCGTTATATCCTCGTCGGTCGTATCCCAGGAACACATCAACCTGTATCCGCCCTGACCGATAAAATCATAAAACATCCAGCCGCGATCCTGAACTAACCCGGCGGCCTCCGGCCGCATCCGAACAAACACCGCGTTGGCCTGGCACGGAAACATAATTTCGACCCCTTCCAGGGCGCTTAGCTCACGCTCGAGCCGCCGCGCCGACGCGTTCGCGTGCGCCGCGTTTTTCAACCATACATCGTCCTTCAACAATCCGGCCCACGGCGCCGCCAAAAACCGCATCTTCGACGCAAGCTGCCCCGCCTGCTTGCAATGATAATCAAACTCGTACGCAAGCTCCCGGTCGAAAAACACAACCGCCTCGCCCAGCGCGAGACCGTTTTTTGCGCCGCCGAAACACAGGACATCGACACCGGCCTCCCACGTGATCGCGCGCGGCGCAACGCCGAGTGCCGCCACCGCGTTCGCAAACCTCGCGCCGTCCATATGCACCCTCAAACCCAGCTCCTTGGCGACAGCGCCTATCCGCCGTACCTCGTCCTCCGTGTAAACCGTGCCCAGCTCCGTCGCCTGAGTCAACGTCACCGCCTTCGGCTTCGGATAATGTATGTCCGAGCGCTTCTTCACCATCCGCCGTATACCCTCGGGATTTATCTTCCCATTCTCACCGTCCACCAGCAAAACCTTCGTGCCGTTGGAGAAGAACTCCGGCGCACCGCACTCGTCGGTCTCGATATGTGAGGTCTCGTGACACAGTATGCTGTGATACGACCTGCACAAGGACGAGAGCGCCAGTGAGTTCCCGGCCGTGCCGTTGAACACAAAAAACACCTCGCAACGCGTCTCAAACACGTCGCGGATCATATCAGAAGCCAGCGTCGTCCACTCGTCATCACCGTAGCTCACCACATGACCGGTATTTGCGGATTCCATCGCACTGAACGCCTCCGGGCAGATACCCGCATAATTATCACTGGCAAATTGCCGCAACCTCAAATTCCCCCTCCTGACAGCTGCATCAATATCTATCATAACATTGGATTTAACCTTTTATCATGGAAACAAGCAATCGTTTACTACGTTCACTCGGCCTCCAAAAAATTGCGTGTCTCGACGGGGCGTGATTCAAAAATACGCCAAAAGCCGGCTCTTGTGCCGTCTCCCAACAGTAAGAATCGTTGACGGACTGTTCAATAGTGATTAATTGCTTAAAAAGCTAATAAATGGCGGCATTTATCAGAATAAACTGTCATTGATACGCACAGTCGCGTTGAATCCGGCGGAGCGAACGCGAACGTGAACGAAGCCGGAATAAAAATATCTCCGCGTCCTCCGCGTACTTAGTGAAAGATTCAATTTATATTTATAGCATTATTTTCTTTGCATTATCATTACTTGACGATGTAGCATCAATACAAGTTATGCTATGAACCGAAAAACCGATTACGACGGGGCTTGGAAGGAGGCGCTGGAGCAATACCTCCAACCGCTCCTGGAATTCTGCTTCCCGGAAGTTGCCGCCAATATCAACTGGCATAAGAAGATCGAGTTTTTGGATAAGGAACTGCAAGAGGTGACCAGGAACTCAAAACTGGGTAAGCTGCGAGTGGATAATGCGATTGAATTCCGGAAGCAATTGGTGGAGTATGAAAAGGAGAAGACTATGCCATAGGTAACGAGTATTGAAAGGTTAGGCCGTAAAGAAGGTATGCAGGAAGGTATGCAGAAAGGCCGGAAGTCGGGCTTACTGGAAGCTTTACACGCTGCAGTAGTGGAAGTACTAGAGGCGCGGTTTAGTAGTGTGCCCAAAGAGCTGAAGGCGAAGGTGAATGGCATCGCCGACGAGCAGGAACTGCGTCGGCTTCACCGCAAGGCAGTGCTGGCACCGTCCATCAAGGAGTTCGAGCGGGAGATTTAAACCGACTCCCGTGGTTAAATCGTCAGCGCTCCTCCGGTGGAGAGGATTTTTTCATTGCGTTGTCCCCCCTTGGAAAGAGGTTTTTTCTCTCGCAAGAGCCACAACGAACGCAAATGGAAACTGACAATATATTCCGTCCCTATCGGGACTCATGCTTTTTGTTTGGCTTTTTTGCTATAGACATTTCATCCCTAACGGGATTCATTAGGATTATGGGGTACGGATTACGAGATAAGCTCGAGCATTTGCCCCGTTAGGGGCAAAATATTTATAGCCACACCCGCCACACAAATCCACTAAGTCCCTTTAGGGACGTGATATTTCATCCCTAACGGGATTCTGGAAGGCGCAGGCGGTTGACAATCGGGTAGAGACGTGGCATTCGAGGCCGCTGCGGCTGATCCTTCGGACACAGCCGTGCTCCGGTAGAATCGCGGCACCAAGGACAGGCAACGATTCGTTAGGAACAGTTTATTATGATAGATTTCGCTGTGTATTAGCTTTTTAAGCAATTTACCAGCGGTTTATCGACGCAGCAAATCCTGTTCTCCGCCCTTGCCCCGGCGTAGCTTCAATGGCATTGTATCGAGTATGATAACCATTATTGCAGGCACGAACAGGAACGGGAGCATGACGGAGCGCCTGGCGGAAAACGTCGAGAAGGTATACGGCCCGCTGGTCACTAAAACAAAAATCATCCGTCTCAGGAAATTACCGCCCGATGTATTCACACCGCATGCCTATGCGAAAAAGCCGGACGCGTTCAAACCGTTTTCCGACGCCGTCCTTGCATCTAGCGGCTTGGTTGTCATAACCCCCGAATATAACGGCGGGGCGCCGGGCGTTTTGAAGTATTTCATAGACATGCTTGAATTTCCCGAGAGCTTCCAGAAACGCCCCGTTTGTTTCATAGGCCTGGCCGCGGGTGCATGGGGCGGACTCAGGCCCGTCGAGCAGCTCCAGCAGATATTCAGTTACAGGGATGCGTTCATTTATCCGAACCGCGTTTTCATTCCGGAGGTGAACAACAATGTCGATAAATCCGGCGTGATCACCAATGAAAAGATCGCGGCGAAGATCAAACAACAGGCGGAGGGCTTTGTAAAGTTCGTCGTATCCCTAAAGAATATCTGATCGATACCTTGCAGATACATAATAAATCATCATACAATATTCGTCATGAACAGATCGGATATCAAGAAGAGGTTGGCCGTTTGCAGCTGGTCGCTGCAACCGGAGAATCCGGAACAACTCGCGCAACAACTGCAACAACTCGAAATTCCACGCGTACAGCTAGCGCTCGATCCGCTACGTGAGTGTCCGGATTCGTGGCGTAACATCGAATCGGCGCTTAAAGATAACGGCATTCAAATGGTATCAGGCATGTTCGCCCCAGTAGGCGAGGACTACTCGAGCCTGGACGCCATTCGCCGCACCGGCGGGCTCACACCGGACACCACATGGGAGCAAAACCTGGTCAACATAAAGGAAGCAGCCGCTATCGCGACACGTCTGGGGTTATCACTCGTAACCTTCCACGCCGGATTCTTGCCGCATGACACGAATGATCCTGTATTCGGCAAGATGATTGAGAGGCTCCGTTTAGTCGCCGATGTCTTCGCCGAACACGACATCACGCTCGGGCTCGAGACGGGTCAGGAATCCGCGGATACACTAATCGAATTCCTGGAAACCCTCGATAAATCGAACGTCGGAGTGAACTTCGACCCCGCAAACATGATCCTTTACGACAAGGGTGATCCTATCGAAGCGCTGAAGCTCCTCGGCGCCAAGATTCATCAATGCCATATCAAGGATGCGATTATGACAAGAGTCCCCGACACTTTGGGCGAGGAAGTAGCCGTGGGAACCGGCGAGGTCGATTGGCGAGGATTCCTCGATACACTCGAGGAGCTCGATTTTAACGGGTACCTCTGTATCGAGCGCGAAGCCGGGGATTCCAGGTTGCAGGATATCGGCGCGGCGTGTAATCATATCCTCTCCGTGTAACAAGCAATCTATTGAACCTTATTGGATGTTATTAATATGAATACGAAAATCGGCGTTGTAGGACTCGGTTTCATGGGCGTCACGCATATACGTTCGTGGCTGAATATTAACGGTGCGGAGCTGGCCGCCATTTGCGATCCGATTAATTTGCCGGAGGACGGCGACTTCTCCCAAATATCAGGAAACTTCGGCCCGGCCGAGCCGCTGAAGCTCGACATGACCAATATCACCCCGTACGCGGACTTCAATGATTTGGTCAAGAATCCGGAGATCGACCTTATCGATATCTGCGCACCGACACACCTGCACGAGCGCTTGACGATAGCGGCGCTTGAGGCAGGGAAACACGTGGTCTGCGAAAAGCCCATGGCGCGCAGGTCATCTGAGGCCCGAACTATGGCCGGGGCGGCCGGGAAGTCCGGGAAATTCCTCATGCCCGCCATGTGCATGCGCTTCTGGCCCGAGTGGGCGTGGTTGAAGGAACAAGTACGGAACAAGTCCTTCGGCAAGGCGCTCGCGGCAAGGTTCCGCCGGGTATCCGAACCACCCGCATGGGGGAAAGGCAATTACTTCGACGGCTCCAAGTCCGGCGGTGCGCTCTTCGATCTGCATATACACGATACCGACTTCGTTCAGTTCTGTTTCGGCAAACCTTCACAGGTCTGCTCCCATGGGCTCAGCAGGTATTCGGACGCCGTTGACCATGTAGTAACCCAGTACCGGTTCGAGAACGGCCCGGTCGTTTATACCGAAGGCACCTGGCTCATGAGCGAAGGCGGCGGATTCAATATGGGATTCACCGTTCATTTCGAAAACGCCACCGCCGATTTCGACCTCCAGCGCGGTGACGAGGCGTTAAAACTGTTTGCCAAGGGCAAGGAAGTCGAAACTATCTCCTGCGAGGGCGATAACGCGCATACCGAGGAATTGAAGCACATGATCGATTCGATTCAAAATAACCGGCCGCCGTCGATCGTCACGCCGCAGGACGGCGTATCATCCGTCGAGATATGCGAAGCGGAAGAGGAATCAGTGCGTTCAGGTAAACCTGTTGACCTGGCGACAAATTCCTCAAAAAGCTGATAAATAGCCGCATTTATCATATTAACTGTCATAGATAAAAAAAGTTGCAGCAACGACATATCAGGATATGTTCAATCATGGCTGGAACGCAGGCTTGAGAAGGTTTTACATTCAAACGGCCGCGTCAAAGACCATGCAGCAAGGTTATGCATCAAACAGGTGACAATACAGGTAATAACAAGTTTAATGGGAAGTTTGGTCATTCGGGATTCTACGGGAATTTCTTGAACCCCAAGCCCTTTATATTTAGCATGGAATCGAGTTATGCCCATTCGCAAGGTTAGTTCATCAATGCAATTTTCCAGACGCTGGTCAAGCGGCGAAAAACGGAGCTCGGCGTCCGAAACTTACTGGGTACCGAATACCGACGTTTACATGACAAATGACTGTCTGGTCATCAAGGTCGAATTAGCGGGTATTCAAAGGGACGAATTGGAACTTACCGCCGAGGGCAACAAGCTCAGGATACACGGTTTCCGGAAAGACGGCTGTCGCAAGGGAAAATGCCAGTTTCAAATCATGGAAATCAATTACGGCCCGTTCGAAACGACGATTGAAATTCCACCGAACTACGAACTTAATAAGGCACAGGCCATGTACCACAACGGATTCCTTAGAGTCGACGTACCACTGAAAAACGAGGGAGAAAACGGCCCCCGCTCCATTCCGGTATCCGATCAGGACGAGTGAGAAACTAAACCCTTGCTGAATTCGTGATGGATTCCCAAAAGAATATCGGTCCCGTATTCGATTCGAGCGAAGCGCAACTCGTCGATATCCTCGACGGCTCGGCTTCAGAAAGAGGAGACAAGAAGTCCAAATCCGACACCGAATCCTTTCCGTCCACGCTCCCCATCCTCGGCCTGTCCGATATCGTCCTCTTCCCCGGCATGGTCGCGCCGCTGCTTGTCGAATCAAGCTCCGGCATGCGCCTTATCGACGACGCCGTTACAGGCAACCGCCTCATCGCGCTAGTTCTCCAACACAACCAGGATACGGAAGACCCCGCCCCGGAAGACCTGCATTCCTTCGGATGCGCCGGACGCGTTCTCAAGATGCTCAAGTTCCCGGACAACACTGTTCGCGTTCTGGTCGAAGGCCTCCACCGAATTAAGATCAAAAAATACGTTCAACGCACCCCTTACCCCAAAGCGGAAATCGAAGTCATCGAGGATGTAACCGGTGAATCCGTCGAAATCGACGCGCTTACACGAAATGTAAAAAAATTCTTCGAAGAAATTATCCAGCATTCGCCGGCGCTTGCCGACCAGGTGAAGGTCGCTTATCTCAACATCGACGAATCGGGAAAACTCACCGACCTAATCGCCTCAACCGTCAATCTCCAACTCTCCGACCGCCAGCAACTGCTGGAAACACCGAGCGTCAAAGACAGGCTCTCGCATCTTTTACCCCTGCTCAACCGCGAGGCACAGGTAGTCTCGCTCGGAACGAAAATCCAAAAGGACGTCGCCGACTCGATGTCGAAGACCCAACGCGATTTCTTCCTCCGCGAGCAAATACGAGCCATACAACGTGAGTTGGGTGAATCTGACGCCGCATCGGCCGAGGTGGAAAGATTCCGCAAGCTCATCGATCAAAACAACCTCCCCGAGGAACCACGCAGAGTCGCCCTCCGTGAAATCGACCGCATGGAACAAATCCCGCCCACCGTCCCCGAATACACCGTCGTACAAAATTACCTCGACTGGATAGTCAACCTGCCATGGAATAAATCAACACCGGATAAGGTAGATCTCCAGGAAACCGAAAAGATTCTCAACGACCAACACTACGGTCTGACGAAGGTAAAGGATCGGCTCCTCGAGTTCATCGCCGTCATCAAGCTCAAAAGGAACCTCAAAGGCCCCATCCTCTGTCTGGTAGGCCCGCCGGGCGTTGGTAAAACATCCCTCGGCCGCAGTATCGCCGATGCTATAGGCCGCAAGTTCGCCAGGTTCTCCCTCGGCGGCATGCGCGACGAAGCCGAGATTCGCGGACACAGACGCACCTACGTCGGCGCACTCCCGGGCAGGATTATCCAATGCCTCCGCAGAACCGAGAGCAACAACCCGGTCATACTCCTCGATGAACTGGATAAGGTCGGCTCGGATTTCCGCGGCGACCCCGCATCGGCGCTGCTCGAAGTCCTCGACCCGCAACAGAATTCGACATTCACCGATCACTACCTCGACATGCCGTTCGACCTCTCGCGCGTATTGTTCATCACTACCGCCAACTGGCTGGACCCCGTCCATCCCGCCCTCCGCGACCGGCTCGAGGTAATCGAGCTGCCCAGCTATACCGAAGAAGAGAAACTCCAGATATGTAAACGTTACCTCGTACCACGGCAACTCTCTGAACACGGACTCAACAAGCGCCAGGTCAGGTTCCACGATAAAGCGCTCAGGCATGTGATCAAGGACTATACCCGCGAGGCAGGCGTCAGGCAACTCGAGCGCGAGGTGGCGGGACTCGCACGCAAGGCCGCCCGCCGCATCGCAGGTGACGGCGATAACGTCCCGCAACCGTACGTCGTCAAGGCAGACCGGATACCCGCGCTCCTCGGCCCGCCACGGTTCATAACGGAGACCGCCGAGGCAATCACCGAACACGGCATAGCCACCGGCCTGGCCTGGACGCCTGTCGGCGGCGACATCCTTTTCATCGAGGCCACCAGCATGTCCGGTTCCGGCCGGCTTATCCTCACAGGCTCGCTCGGTGATGTAATGAA
Source organism: Verrucomicrobiota bacterium (assembly GCA_021733835.1). Lineage (GTDB taxonomy): Bacteria > Verrucomicrobiota > Verrucomicrobiia > Limisphaerales > JAIPKD01 > JAIPKD01. The sequence goes on along the minus strand of JAIPKD010000002.1, from coordinate 3,915 downwards.
GGAAAGCGCACAGACCGCCCTCAGCTACCTGAGAAGCCAGGCCGAGCGTATCGGTATCGACATGACACAACACAACAAGCAGGACGTGCATATCCACGTCCCGGCGGGCGCAACACCCAAAGACGGTCCCAGCGCCGGCCTCACCATCGCCGTGGCCTTGGCGTCTCTCTTTACAAAACGCCTGATTAAATCCGATGTCGGTATGACCGGCGAAATCAGTCTCCGCGGCCGCGTCCTGCCCGTCGGCGGTGTGAAAGAAAAAGTCCTCGCCGCCTCCAGGTCGGGACTGAAACAAGTCATCCTACCCGCCCAAAACAAGAAGGACTATAACGATATACCTTCCGAAATCCGGAGTAAAACTCGACTCCACTTCATTTCGCATATCTCGGAAGCGCTGCCGATTGCATTAAAGAAGAAACCACGCTCATGAGAACACCCATAAAACACGCGCAGGCACTCGTACTTACTCTGATAGCCTGTCTCTGCGGGCTCGGCTGCGTCCAACCGATAAACGCATCGGAAGACGGAAACAACAACGAAGCAAAACTCCTCGTTCGCGACCTCCTCTCGCGCAAGCCCGCGGAAAACCAATCGCTCCGCGGCACACTCGAAATCAGGCGAGGCTATTCAAGCAGCACCAGGATACCTTTGGAATTCCACGTCAAAACATCGTCGACGAATTGGAGTGTAACCTACGATACATCGGAAAGCGACCGGTTCCCCGCGCGGCTGATCATTGTGCACTCGAGTTTATCGACTAATAAGTACCTTTACTCGGGACGCGAATTGAAGAAACACGAGTTGATCAGTCCGTTTGCAAGCTCGGATTTCTGGATTTTCGACCTCGGCCTCGAGTTCCTGCACTGGCCCGAACAGCGAATTATTAAGACACAGATGCGCAAGGGCCGCACATGCAGAGTTCTCGAAAGCGTGAACCCCAACCCCGCACCGGAGGCTTATAGCCGCGTCCTTTCTTGGATCGATATCGAAACCCACGGCCTGATCCTGGCCGAGGCGTATGACGCCGATAACAAATTGCTGAAAAAGTTTTCCGTTAAAAGCCTCGAAAAAACCGGGAATAAATGGCAACTCGAAGAAATCGAAATGCGCAACCTCCAAACCGATTCGCGGTCGACTATCGAGTTCGATATCGAGTAAACCCCAACCGGCTTACGTCTCCGATATTATCTCACGAACCGCGTTCATGAACTGCTCCATCTCTTCGCATGAACCGATCGATACACGCAGGTAATCTCGCACCCGCGGCTTATCGAACCAGCGCACCAGGATTTTTTTCCGGCGCAACAGCCCAAGCCATTCACCCGCCGGCGGGCACGGCGGGCGTACCAGGATAAAGTTCGCCTTGCTCGGAAGGACATCGAATCCCATTGCAGTCAATTGCTCGGACACGGATTCGCGAGTCTCATTGATACGTTCGAAACACCCGTAATAATACTCCAAATCCTCGAGCGTCGCCTCCGCCGCCACTTGTCCCAGGCCGTTTACACTATAGCTATCGCGTATCTTCTGCAACGCGCCTATCAGCTTCTCGGGCCCTATGCAATAGCCGATGCGCTGGAAACATAGTGAAAACGCCTTTGAAAAGGTCCTGGACACGATTACATTCGGATAACTCAGCGCCAGGTCTAATCCTGTCTCCGCACCGAAGTCCACATACGCCTCGTCCAGCCAAACCACGCCCGCCTGCGCGGCGCAAATGTTCTCGAGGTCGGCCTTACTATAAGCCCGGCCTGAAGGCGCATTCGGAGTCGTAATGAAAGTCAACGCCGCATTCGTATTCCATCGCCCACCGGCCAGGAGCTTCTCGACGCCCGGCAATCCGAAATCCTCGTCCAGCGGCACCTCGTTCACCAACGCGCCATGTATCCGGGCGAGGATGGAATATAACGAGTAACACGGCGACGGAAATTGCACCGTATACTCACCTCGCCGGTCTTCGGGCAGGCACCGCTCGGGCACCGGTTCTACGAAACACCGCACGGCAAGCGCCAGTAGTTCATCGGAGCCGTTGCCCACGATTATATTCTCCGGGCGGCACCCGTGATACCGCGCAAGCTTATCCCTCAGTACGGCGGCTGTCGGGTTCGGATACAGTCGCAGCCTGGCATCCACCGCGTCCTTGACCGCATCAATCACCCGCGGTGAAGGCGGATACGGGTTCTCGTTGGTATTAAGCTTTACCAATCCCGGGTCCTTCGGCTGTTCACCCGGCACATACGGTTCCAAACGTTCTATCAACGATCTGATAAGCCTCATTCATCCTCCATTCGCAAACGCGCCGATTCACCATGCGCATCCAAACCTTCAACCTCCGCAAAACGCTCGACCACCGGTAACACACGGCGCAATGAATCCTTGTCGTACCGAATCACGCTCGTCCGCCGCTGGAACTGATCAACGGTTAACCCGGAAAACGACGCGCCGGCGCCGCCCGTAGGAAGAACATGGCTCGGCCCGGCCACGTAATCGCCCAGTACATTGGGCGTAAACCGCCCAAGACAGACGGCACCCGCCGTCTTCACACCCGCCGCGATACGCTCGGGCGTATCCGTCATTATCTCACAATGCTCCGGCGCCAATTCATTGGCCACCTCCACGGTATCGTTAATATCATCGAATAAAATGATCGCTCCATTATCGTCCAGGCTCTTTCTGATGAATCCGGCGCGGGAAAGTGAATCAAGCTGAGCATCCAACGCCCTTTGCACCTTATCGGCTAATTCTCCTGAATCCGTCAAAAACCAGACACGCTCGTGCCCGGAGCCGTGCTCGGCCTGTGCGAGCATGTCCGCCGCAATGAAACGCGGGTTTGCCGACACATCGGCTATGATAAGCACCTCGCTGGGCCCGGGCAGCAAATCAACGGCGACGCGGCCGAACAAAAGTCGTTTTGCCGCCACTACGTATGCGTTCCCCGGACCGAAAACCTTTTGCACACCCGGTACCGTCTGCGTCCCGTACGCCATCGCCGCCATAGCCTGCGCACCGCCGATCCTGTAAACCTCCGTCGCACCCGCCTGCTCCATCGCAAAAACCAGTCCCGGATGCAACCGCCCCTCTTTATCGCAAGGCGAGCAAACTACTATCTCTTCGCATCCCGCCGCACGCGCCAACGTAACCGTCATTAATACGGTAGACACCAACGGCGCCGTTCCGCCGGGCACGTATATACCAACACGGCGAAATGCATCGAATTTCTCACCCACCTCGGCGCCCTCGACATTCGTCATCGACCAATCATCACGCAGCGAGCGGCGTGCAAACTCGAGGATATTATTCCGCGAGTATTCGACCGCCGCGCAAAAACCGTCGCTCAAACTCTCCGACGCCAACCGGAACTCATCGTCGGTTACCGCAAATCCCTCGGGCCGCAACCGGATGCCATCGAACTCCTCCGTAAACTCGATAAGCGCGCTGTCGCCGCGCTGCGCCACGCCGTCCAGTATCCTTCGCGTGCTCCGCTCGATAGACGGATCGAACAGACTGGAGCCGCCCCTTACGCCATTCAGCCACTGCCTGAAATCCGGATCGGAATATTTCATTAACTTCATTGCGTCAGGAGAATAATGTTTCAAATCAAAAATGTCAAAGCACCCGCGCCCCTTCCCCTTCCCGTTCCCGTTCGCGTACGCGTCCGGATTAATAAATTCGAAATCAGAAAGCACGAAACCGACCAAGTACATCACGGAAATCGGGAATGTATACGGGAGGAATAAATCCGAAGCACGAATATCGAAGCACGCCGACAGTGAACTGTGAAAGGAGAGGCGCAATGTCGGATTATGCGGTAAGGAATTATCAGGATTACGGGGTAAGGATTATGGATTAATGGGGTCTCCTCCCAGGAGGGGAGCTAAGTATGGTTACCTACCCCTTTCATCCCCTCCGGTGGAG
>JAIPKD010000030.1 GCA_021733835.1 Verrucomicrobiota bacterium | reverse complement strand
GTTATGAATTTTCATTGCTCCGAGCCGGAGCAATGAAAAAACTTATCGCCCTTCGCATTACTACCTTTTCCTGATACTGTGGGAACGAAACGGTAGCGCGTGAGATAATCCTTACCCCATAATCCTTATAAATGTGAGCGGAGCGAACGCGTATGAGGTTTTCTTACCTAACCCCCTTAATTCGATCGACTTAATTGATCGCTTTTATTAGCCGTGCCCGGGAGGAGAGCCGGGTTTGGGTTACCCACCCCTTTCATCCCCTCCGGTGGAGGGGATCATTGTATAGTTTCCCTCCTTGGAGGGTAGGGGTGGGTTTTTCCTCCGCGCAAGAGAAACCTTAACAGCTCAACAGCTTAATCACTTAAAACTTAATAACTTAAAACGCGAGAGAGGATTCGCCCCGTTAGGGGCAAAATATTTATAGCCACACCCGCCGTGCAAATTCATCAGTCCCTTTAGGGACGTAATATTTCCTCCTTCTTGTCCTTTATTCTCGCCATGGTAAATATTCCATCCCTATCGGATTCTAGAAAACGCAGACTGTTGACAATCGGGCGGAGATGCGACGTTCGTAGCCGCTGCGGCTGATCCTTCGGACACAGCCGCGCTCCGACGGAAGAAGCCATTGCCCCCGGTAATCGAATAAAGCCGTGGCATGCGGAGCCGCTGCGGCTGATCCTTGCGGACACAGCCGCGCTCCGCCCTGAAATGAGGATTGCGGTATACGGAGATATGCCGGAATATTTGAAACATCGAAACTTTTCATCGGCAGTGGTTTTAATTCATTTTGTTTACAGCAGTAGCAGCGATCACAGGTGCAGTCGATCGGTTTGCTCCTAGAGACATTGGCATGGAATCTGCATAAATTTACAGGAATATTCGATTATGATGCTGCGGGAATTCAGGTTGTAGGAATTCCAAAGCGGCGGGAGTGTTTTGGCAAGATTTATGGAGCGATAGTCCGTTTTATTCGTCTAACCAAGCAGACGTTGTATTGTGGAAGTGAATTGACGAGTTTTATACGGCGACAGTCCGTATGATAATGAATCGATGTTTATCTTAAGAATAAAAACGTTGTCTTATTTATAGAGGATCAAGTATAAGTAAACATATTAAGATAATTCCCGAGGATTGCCCTGAATTGAAAAATGCAAGTTAAGAATCGCGAGCCCAGCTTATGAAATCAAATTTTCAGCATTCGAACCGGTGGGGTGACATTTGCCCTGTAGGACGTATATTTGACATCATTCGCACATACTTTAAGGGGCGCGAGGGATGCCATGGATTCATGATGGGGTTAAAGTTGTCTTGTTCCATTTGGCTTGGGGCGGTGTTGTCGTTGTTCCTGTTAAGTTCCAGCGCGCAGGCGCAGTTGCTTTTGAATGTCGATTTCGGTGTCGGCGCGGAAAGCAGGAAAAAGGGTTTTGCCGCCACGGGGATTACGACGAATGATGTCTGGAATATTCATAGCCATTATACGCCACGATTTGTGCCTGGTATGGCGTTGAGGCACGATGCGACGTCGTCAAACCTAGTGTATTCGGACGGCGCGCCGTCGTCAGTGACTGTTTCCGTGGAGAACGCGCCGGGCGCTTGGGGGAATAGCTCCGGGGATCCGATGTACGACACTTATCTGTATTCCATGAACGGGAGTAATATCGTGGTGTACGTGAAAGGACTACCACCGGGCAACTATCATTTTTATCTTTATGGGCATGCAGATAAGGATGTGACCGCTGAGCAGAACAGTGTATTCACCCTGACATCCGGTACGAACACATTCGGGCCCTTGGCCCTTGCGGGGTCAAGCCGCTGGGATGCATCTCAACCGTACCGTGAGGATCGGCAGTTTATCGTTTTTAGAAATGTTCATGTTACGCAAAAGAAGGACGTAGAAATAGAAGTGGCCGCCGGTGCGAACGGCGTACCGGTGTTAAACGGGCTTCAAGTAAGTTCCCGCGGTACAGCGCCGCCTGCGCCGGTTTCTAAAGCTATACCTGAGTATAAACCTCCGTTCACTAACGTGATTTATCACGCGGCGGAATATAATGGCACGTTGACCGATAAAACTGCGGAGTTCGATGTAGTCCTCGATGTCGAGTCGAAAACGACAAATGCCGTTTCGGCGCCGTTGTTCATCGGGGACTTGGCGGTGTCGGCCGTTGAAATACCGGAAGGCATCCTATTGGTCAATAACGGCGGGATGTATCATCTGAATATATCGAGTAAGGGACGGTACAGGATTCCGCTCAAACTGTATGCCGCTGTTAAACGTGCTGCGCCTTGGAATATGATTTCATTCTCCGGGCCGCCCGCCGCAGTGGGAAGCGTTACCGCCGGCACCCAAACAAAAGGTGTCCAGCTGGAACTCTTGAGTGGCGCCGTGTTGAACGGGGCTATGACCGGGGCGGATGCCGACGGCGAGGAAACCGCGTCGATCAATGGCTTAATCGGCGCCGACGGTAAGGTATCCTTACGCTGGCAAACAAAGGCCGAAGAAGTGATCCGTAAATCGTTCGTTACGGCGGACTCCGATGTACAAGCGGCCGTTTCACCGTCGGTAATCAAGTATGATACAAAGATAAGTTACGAGATTCTGCAATCTCCCGTTTCGATGCTACAGGTTTCCATTCCTGAAGAGCAGTCCCTTATTCGGATAGAGGGTGAAGGGATTCGCGATTGGAGCACGAAAATAGAGGACGCACAAAAAGTGTTGACCGTCCAGTTTGTCGAAACGGTATCCAATAAATACGAGCTCCGCCTGTCAACCGAGCAGCCGCTCGAGGAATTACCGGTTGAAGTAAGCTTGCTCCCGCCAAGGGCCATGGACGTAGACAGGGAAGCCGGCCTGATAACCGTTGTCGCTGATGATACGAAAACGGACATAAATACCGCCGTCGGCCTTCGCAGGACCAATGCGCCGGATAACGCAGTAGCCGCTTACCGGTTCCACGGCGGTGATTTTGATCTCTCCGCGCAATTAAGCGAGATCGAGCCGGTGATAGAGGTTAGTGACCGCGTATATGTCAGCCTTGAGGAATCGCGGCTGCTTGTCACGCACGCTTTGGATACATCGGTAAGAGAGGCGGGTATTTACAGTCTCCAACTGGAGCCACAACAAGGCTTTGCTATCACGGACGTTAACGCTAGCGATATCGAAGGGTGGGACTTCAACGACGGTCTGCTCACAGTCTCTTTTGCCAATAAACTGATCGGCAAGCGGATGATCAGCGTCCAAATGGAAAAGACGTTCAAGGAGTTGCCTGACACAATTGCCGTGGCGTCGATGAAAGTGAAAGAGGCCGCTGCGCAGTCAGCCGACATAGGCGCTACACCGGCGCCCGGTATAACAATGAAGACCAGCGAATCAAACGGTGTGATGGAAATCCCCGCGGATAACCTCGAAAACAGCTCGAACGAATTGCTCGCCTTTTCGGCGTACAAGCCGGACTGGTCGATCGAATTCAGCGCACAGCGGCTCGAGCCGAGGGTGGTCGCCGAGGTGTTCAATTTACTTACTATGGGAGACGGGCTGATGGGCGGCAGCGCTGTTATCAGGTACGCGATTGTGGATCAAGGTGTCCGGGAGTTCCGGATTGAATTGCCCGGCCATTGGAAGAATATCGAGTTCAGCGGCGCCGACATCCGGACAAAGGAGAAAACAAACAATGTCTGGCGTATCGGCCTTCAGAGAAAAACATGGAACGGATACACGCTGGTTGTGACCTATGACTACCAGTTCGATCCGGCCGGGGCCCTTCTAAATATCGATGGTGCGCATACCCTGGATACCGAACGCGAAACGGGGAGCTTCGCCATTACCTCCGCAGCAAACCTGGAATTAACTCCCGTTACTGTCGAAGGCGCCATTAGGCGGATCGACGAGGCAGAATTAAACGAGACCGATCGGGCGCTCGTCACGCGGCCGATCCTCCTGGCATACAGCTATAACCAACCGGAATACGAATTGGCTGTCGATACCAAACGCCATGGACAAGTGCCGTTACTCGACGCCGTTGCCGACAGGGCGGACCTCAAGTCAGTCCTTACGGACTCCGGCCAAATGCTCACCGAGGCGTCATTCATGGTGAAGAACAACGAGAAGCAGTACCAGCGCTTTCGCTTGCCGGAAGGTTCTGAATTCTGGTCGTGCCTTGTCAACAACTCGCCCGTGAAACCTGAAAAGGAGGGCGATTGGCTTATGGTGCCGCTACCGAAGAGGGCCGATCGCGACAAGGCGTTTTCCGTGAAACTGGTTTACGCGCAGGGCGTTGGAAAGATGGATTCGATGTTCCCGATTTCAATGGATTTGAAATCGCCGGATACGGATGTGGCCGGTACATATGCGAACTGGAAGGTCTTTGTTCCCCAGGTGTATAAGATGTTCGGATTCGGAGGGAATATGACCGTTGCCGAAGGTACGGTGTATGAGTTTAAAGACGCCTGGAATGAATGCCTGAGGATTTATAAAGACATTATAGCGAACGCAGGGGTCATAGCTATATATGCGATAATTGCGGCCGTAATTATCCTGGCGGCTTTCGTCTCAATATTTAAAAGGGGCAAGGGTGTTAAGTACTTACTTTATGCATTAATTGGTATTCTGATTTTGTCTATCATGATCGGAATGTTATTGCCTTCATTGGCCAAAGCAAAAAGCAAGGCCCAAGATATAGCTGCGATAAATAATCTTAAACAGATCGGTACGGCCGCGCGAATTTACGCCACTGATCATAACGGACGTCTACCCGGTTCGTTCGAGGATATGAAGAATGAGTTGATGTCGGAGAAGCTTACCATCGATCCGGTGACAGGGAGGAAGATCAATTATATCGCGGCAAATACCGATATAGACGAGATTTCGCCCGATTCCGTCATTGCGTTTACTCCGATGCATAACGGCTCTTGTGGTGTCCTTAAGGCGGATGGATCGGTTGAAGGTGGAGTTACAACGGAGGAATTCAACCGGCTGCGTAATCGCGGTCTTATCACGTATTATGACAGCTCAGGCCGAAGAACCGCCGGCACTATTCGTGCTGAAAATAGCAAGCCCCAACAAGTAAATGGAGAAAGATTCGGGCTGGAACTTAAATCGCAGGAGGAATTGCAAAGGCAAAGGGGAACCCTTGCTGGTATAGAGGCCGAGTCGGGAGTGGAGCCGGCGAGTACACCGCGTCCGACTCAGCAACCGGCGCAGCAGCGGCCAGGGGGCCCGGCCGGTATGGGCGGCGGCGGTTTTGCGCTCGGCGAATCCCCGATGGCAAGCGGGATTCGGCCTATCCGGGTCGAGGTGCCGGAAACCGGGTACGCATATGAATTTAAACGGGTCATGAATATCAGCGGCGAACCGCTTAGAATCAAAGCGCGGATAATGGAAAGGAAGACTATGAACGGTATCAGAACGGGGATTCAGCTGGTGTTGTTCCTTGTGGGACTTGTTCTTATCGTCACTCAATTGAGAAAGAGTACGCGCAGCAGTCTGACCCTTGCTATCGGGTGGTTGCTTGTTATCGAATCTGTTGTGAATATTTTCCTCTATTGGCGTATCCTTGGAACGGTAATGGTAGTAGCTATTCCGCTGCTTGCGGCGTGCCTGATCGCGATGGTCTTCATGAGGTTCAGGTGTAAGTCCGGCTCCGGCGACGAACCGCCGGATGTAGGTAACAGTTATAAAGGCGCATCACCCGCGACGAGTTCGGTAGTGTTTCTGGCGCTGTGCCTGGGTGTGAATACTCTTTACGGCGCGGCCTTGGATAATACAGGCGCCGACACCACATCCGACGGGGCGACTCCGGCCGTGTCTGTTGTATCCGCCGAATACTCCGGAGATATTGGTGAAAAAGCGGCTCAATTACAGGCGACGTTAACGGTCAAGTGTATAGAAACAAATCGAGTGCTTCGGCTGTTTGGAGAAGATGTCGTGGTAGGCGGTTTCGCGGCTTCACCTACGGGGCCCGAGATCATTCGTAGAGATAACGGCGTGTATCTCTGGCTCCCTGATAGGGGCGAGTTCGATTTGAATCTTTCAATCGCTTCAACCCTCAAGGGTGACGCCGCCGAGAAGCGTTTACAGTTTGGTTTGCCGCCCGCTTTGTTCAGTGAGTTCAGTCTAGTAATCCATGAAAAGGATGCCCAGGTCGAGTTTCCCTCCGCGGTGGCCTTCCGGAAGATACCCGGAGAGACGCAAACGCAAATAGAAGCCGTGGTCGGGGGTAACAAAGGCGTGGATTTGCGATGGAAACCACGCATGAAAAAAGCAGCCGAAGTCGAGGCCACGGTGTTTTGCGAGAATACTTCCGTTATAACCCTAGGCGACGGCGTGGTGCGCGCCGAATCGGACATGAAATTTAATATTACTCAAGGCGAGGTGCAGGGCCTGAGAATGAGGCTGCCGGCCGACCAGAGATTAGTCAGCGTGAACACCGGCTCAATGCGTACATGGTATCTGGAAGAGCCGGCCGCAGGTGAGACAAACGCCGGGCCGATTCTAGAGCTGCAACTCTATCAAGGGGTCACAGGCGAATTGAAGGTATCGATTGTCACCGAAAAGCTTATGCCTGAGTTGCCTGCGCGAATTCAACTCGATGTGCCGCATGCCGCGGAGGTTCAGCGGGAGACCGGTATGATCGGCATCGCCTCCACCGAGGAGTTGAATATTGATATGGGCAGTAACACGCTTCAACGCCTCGATACGGCTGAGCTCTCTAGGATTTCCGGATTCGATACGGCTAACATGAATAGCGCATTCCGCTATCTGAAGCCGGGATTCAAGTTAAGCGCGGCGGCCTCCATTGCCGAGTCTGAGATCACCGCTACCGTGCTCAATCGCTCATTGGTTGGATGGAACAAGCTAAACGTCAATACTAAAATAAATTATATTATCGAAAACGCCGGGGTGTTCCACCTGAAGATCGACGTCCCCGGGGAATACGAAATTTCCGACGTCAATGCACCCGATATTTCGCAATGGGTGGTTCAAACCAATACTCAAGGCGCGGTGTTGGATATTACGTTGAAGCGCAAGGTGAAAGGGTCATACTCGGTAGAATTGTCCATGTTCAAATGGATGGAATCAATGCCCGAGGAGATGGATATCAAGGGTGCGTATCCTATGGATACTACAAAAGTGGCCGGATACGTAGTTGTAGACTCGGATTCCGGAATACGCGTTGACCCGAAGTCTTTTCAGGATTTGAGTGAGATTCCGCCCGATTCGGTACCTTCCTTGGTCTCCCGGCAAGAGCTCCGTCAGCAACAACAAACACAACAGGTTCAATCTTCTGTTCGCTCGAATGTATTTCGAACGGATGGAACACAGCGTGGTGGCCTCGCCTATAAATTCATTACCGACAAGCCTGCGCCGCAGCAAACGCCGTGGCGGCTTTCAGTGGGCTTGCTTACGGTCGAATCATGGGTGCGCGCAGAGATAATGCAGTCATACACGATATCGGAGACCATGGTCAAAGGTGAGGCGCAGGTGAAGTACGAAATCGCCAACGCGCCTACCGATGTTTTTAAACTCAAGTTACCGAGTGGATTCAAGAATATCGACGTAAGCGGCGCGAATATACGGCGTCGTGACCAGTCAGGAGAAATCTGGCGAATAGAACTCCAGAGCAAGGTTCAGAATTCATATACATTGACCGTTGCCTGGGAGATGCCGCGTAATATGGAAACCAATATCGTGAATATTTACGGCATTCAGGCGCTGGGCGTGGAGCGTGAGACCGGTTACATCTCCGTGGTAGCAGAACCCCCGTTGCATATCGCCGTCAATGACGTCGCCAATCTCCAGAAAGTGTTTTCTTGGGAATTACCGGATTGGACGGGCGGAGCGCCTGATTCAGCGGTGTTCATTAGAAGGTATTTGCGGCCGGATTATCGGCTTGCTTTCGAGGTCACCAGATTTAGTGATGCGGATGTGTTGCAGGCGCTCGTTGATAACGCCGAGCTGTTGACCGTTGTCTCCGATGACGGACAATACATCACCAAAATGAATATACAGATACGCAACAGCGGTAAGCAATACCTGGAACTGGTGTTGAATACAAACTCGGATGTCTGGTCTACGTTCGTCTCCGGTCAGGCCGTGCAACCTAGTAGGCGTGACAACCAGCTTATGCTTCCTTTGGTGGGAATCGCCGAAACGGAAGAAACCGCCGAGATAGAACTCATTTTCGTTGGAACGAATGCATTCCCTGAGGTCGGTGGAAGCGTTGAATTCGAATCACCGTTATTCAACCTGCCGCTGAAAAATGTGAATTGGATTTTCTATATGCCGGATAATTATAAGTACACTGATTTTTCAGGAAGCATGGAATTGAAAGGTAAGTCGTTTATCAGTGAAGTGGTGTCCTCGAGTTATTCGGCTTATGATTATATACGGCAAGAAGAGGAAAGCCGCGCCAGGGTCATATCGGATTTAAAGGCCGGAATTAAGGATGCCGAGCAGGAGCTGCGGGAGGGTAAGTTGGGCAAGGCCATGAACAGATACCAGATGGTTCAATCCAAGGCCGGTGGCGAATATGATGTAGCCAAAGAAGACATCAGCCGGCTGAAGTCGCAATTGAAAAAGGCGCAAAGCAGCAATCTGATTGTCGGACAACAACAGTTTAACTTTGAGAACGCACAGCGAATGGCGTCGCAACCTTCTGCACAAGCCCGGGCGCAGGGGCAGACACAGCGCGAAGCCGATGTAGCTTATGACGAGGCCGTAGCTCAGGAACAATGGTCGCGCCTCCAAAAATCACAGGAGATTGCGCAGGCCAAGATTATGCCGCTCAGGATCAATCTGCCGACGGTCGGCGCCAAGCTTTCCTTCCATCAAGTGCTTCAGACCGAATTAGGTAAGCCGGTTATCGTCCGGTTTGACGCCGAAAACACGCAAAAACTGGGATGGCCCAGCCGGATACTCTCCGCTATCGTGTTTTTCGTTGTCCTGTGGGCGCTTGTTGCTTTGTTGACCCGCTCCAAGGTTGAAAAGGATTTTGAGAACTGGTGATTTGGAATTGAGCCCCCCAAAAAAAGCGATTGAATCGGTATAAGGTGGTTAGCGCACGCACAAGTGATGATTTTTTTCTTGTATCGGAGGTTCGCCGGAATGAAAATAAATCTGCTTGAGAACCACTGGAACCTGACTGCGCTATTTGATCGGTTTGAATACGCTGTTGTTTTCATGATATAAACTTACTTGGTTCCGGTGAAGTTGAAGTTTTCCAATGAATATAGAATCAGGAAAACAAGTCGGATAGTTCCGAAAACGTGTATTAATCAAAAACTAAAGATAGGAGTTAATCTATGAATGATTCGTTGAATAAACATCAACCAGTCCAACAGTCACGGCGCGATTTTCTGAAGTCGTCCACTCTCGCAGCGGGAGTCGCGATGGCCGGAAGCCCGTTTGCAATCGCGCAGCAGAATAAGAGGAAATTCAGAGTGGCGCTGATCGGTTGCGGCGGACGCGGAAACGGCGCGATCAATGACCATTACGAAGCCGTTAAGTTCCTCAACGATAAGCTGAATCTGGGGATTGAAGTCGAGCTTATCGCTACCGCCGACTGGTTTAAGGGTAAAGCGGAAGCCACAGGCAAACGTTATGGATTGCCGAAGGAAAAATGCTTCGGCGGCGCGGACGCCTATAAAAAAGCCATAGCTACCGATTGCGATATCGTCCTTATGGCGCAGGCGCCGTTATTCAAGCCGCTGCATTTTGAAACAGCAATTAAGGCAGGTAAAAACGTCTTCTTCGAAAAACCGGTCGCCGTCGATCCTCCCGGCGTAAGACAGGTGATTGCGGCGGGCGAACTCGCGAAGAAGAAAGGGCTGCGTGTAGTGGCAGGCACACAACGCCGTCACGACGAGGGATATAACCGCCGCGCCAGAGAGATCAAAGACGGTGCGTACGGACGCATCATGGAAGGCCGTGTTGCTTGGAACATGGGCGCGATATTTACAAATACCCCTGTCAAGCCGACCAGTCCGGATCAATTGATTAGTCCCTGGCAGATTTGGGTCGAGATGTCCGGTGACCATATCGTCGAACAGCATGTTCATAATATCGATGTAGCAAATTGGTACTTGGACGCGCATCCGATCAGCGCCGGTGGTTTCGGAGACCGCGCCCAACGAGTGGCGGGGAATATGTACGACTTCTTCAGTGGAGACCTCGAATATCCCAACGGTATTCATATCCATAGCATGTGCCGCCAGGTGCCCGGTTGCTGGGATTGGGTAGGTGAGGGTTTCACATTCGAAAAGTCCAAGCCCTCCAATTTCAAACTCTCTACACCCGATCCATATGAGCCTGTCGGGTATCATAGGAATCCTTACGTAGGCGAGCATGCCCATCTGATCTACGCGATCCTTAAGGAAAAAGAGCTGAATGAGGCGCGCAACGTAGCGGAATCGACCGGGTCGGCCATTCTAATCAGAGAATCGGCGTACTCCGGTCTGCGCACCAACTGGGACGCATTCTATGAAGACCCGTCAAAGGAACCGGATTGGTACAATCTCAAAATGAAACCGACCGCCGAAGATTTCGAGACAGGCGACGTTGTTATGCTTAAAGACGGGGATATTAGAGTCGCGGGTAAGTATAGGCCGAATAATTATAGTCCTGGCGCCTAACACAATTCGTTAATGGCGATATTTATCGCCAAAATAATTCACTGAAAGCGTCTTACCGTTAACATGGTGGGGCGCTTTTTTTGTATTATTACGTTAATACTAAAAAATAATGTGTCCTCGATAGTTCGTAAGCTTAAATCGGATTGTCGAAAATTTCCTTTGATTGAGATTTTACAAAGTGATATAAATTCGCCGTAAGCTGTTTTGCTCCTAAATATTTGTCCGAGCGCCGGGGTACGCTGGTTGGTGGAATAGTATTTTTTAAACAGATATTAACGAAGGTCGTTGAAATGGAGTTTGAGAATAGTACGCAGGATGGAGTGACCGTTATTGCCGTCGGCGGGCGGTTGGACGGCGTGGGTGCGCCGGAGGTTGAGGCGCACTGTCTGTCACTTATCGAGGAGGGTGTTGTGCGGATGATTTTGAATTTGAGCGGGGTGGATTACATCAGCAGCGCGGGATTACGCAGTCTGCTGGTGGTGGCAAAGGCGATCAAGTCGGCAGACGGCGAGTTGCTGCTTTGCGAACTCACGCCGATGGTGCGTCAAGTGATGGAGATTTCCGGGTTCGATCAGATATTGGCTGTGGCGCCGGACTGCAAGGCCGCGCTGAAAATGATGGTTTAGAGAAGTGTAGAAAGTGTGAGTGGCAACTTCAATCTGGAGAAAAAAATTATGTTGAAGCTAACAGTAACCGAGAAACAAATTCGATGTTTCGTGATTTCGTTGTCCGGATCGTTGGATACGGAAACCCATGAGATTCTGGACAACAAAGTTGAATCGCTTATCAATGACGGCGCGGCAAGAATCATCACGCTGGACATGAAGGAACTCAATTACATCAGCAGCATGGGCGTGCGTTCTATATTCAAGGCGAAGAAGAGTCTCTCTAACCACAACGGTTCGCTGATGATGGTAAACCTGCAGCCTCAGGTGAAGAAGGTGTTTGATATCATAGACGCGTTGCCTTCCATGAAGGTGTTCACGAGTATGCAGGAGATGGACAATTATCTTTCGAAGATGCAGAGTGATTCCGTTTAGGATTGCGGATTGGATTAGCCGGTGTTGTATAAACGAGAGGAATGATTACAACCGACAATGGAGGTATCCATGGAATCGATGCTCTATATGAGCAGCCCTATCAATGCGTTACTGGAAGGTTTCTATCGGAACGACATCACCATCGATACGCTTAAGCAAAAAGGCGACTTTGGAATCGGTACGTTCAATAATCTGGACGGCGAGATGATTGCGCTGGACGGCCGGTTCTTTCAGCTCGATTTCGATGGAAACGCGCATCCTGTAGACGGCGGAATGAAAACTCCGTTTTCCACGGTATGCCGTTTCAAGAAGATGCTTTCCGAGGAGGTCGGCTCCTTACTCTCTTATGAAGAGTTCAGCGCGCAATTGGAGAAGATGCTGCCGTCGGACAATATGTTTTACGCCATCAAAATGTATGGCCGTTTCAGAACGATGAAGACGCGCTCGGTGCCGAGGACGGAGGATTACAGGCCGCTTTCCGAGGCCACCGACCATCAGAAGGTCAGACAATTCGACGCGGTTGACGGTTTTCTGGCCGGGTTTTACACGCCTTCTTTTGTGCCATCGGTGAATGTGCCCGGCTATCACTTCCACTTCATTAACGAGTCTTTTACGGCGGGCGGGCATATGCTGAGTTGCGAGCCGGAACGATTGGATATTCAAATACAGATATTCTACAGCATGGAACTAACGTTGCCGAAGACGCTGGACTATGCAACCGCCGCTTTTACGCGCGACGCAAAGAAGGACCTGGAGAAGGCCGAACGCTGATCTGAGACCTTATGAATGTTTTTAGGCGATGTAATTTTTTGCGCTTACGCATTTTTTGTCGGTGTTTGCCAACTGACTGTTTGTACTTAATCCTGGCTGTACTCATGCTCGCCGGCCTTGATAAGATTGCTTTTGCGCAGGGTGAAGTCGCCGGCGCGGGGCTTTCGAAGGTGCGCGTTGCGCTGCAGTGGCTGCCGCAGAGCCAGTTTGCCGGCTATTATATGGCCCGCGACAAGGGATTCTATCGTGAGGCCGGTTTGGACGTCGAATTGATCCATACCGGCCCGGGCCCCTCGGCGCTCGATTACCTGGCACAGGACAAGGCCGACTTCGCCACACTCTTTCTGACGGATGCGATCGCCTATGCGCGCGATCCCGTTCCTTTGGCGAATGTGGCGCAGTTTGTGCGACGCTCGAACTTGATGCTGGTGGCCTGGAAGGATATGGGTATTGAAAAGCCCGCCGACTTGAACGGGAGACGCGTCAGTCACTGGCAGGGCACGTTTTCGATCGCCTTTACGGCCTTCTTCCGTCAACATGACATTCAACCCGAGATTCTGCCGCAGCATCATTCCGTGAACCTCTTTTTGCGACGCGGTGTTACTACCTGTTCGGCTATGCTCTACAACGAGTATCATCGCATCTATCAGGCGGGTATCGATTACGATAAATTAACGCTTTTCAAGATGCGGGACTATGGACTGGGCTTTCCCGAAGACGGACTTTATACGACTGCGGAAAGGCTGGAGCGGAATCCCAAGCAATGTCTGGCGCTGCGCCGTGCGACCATTGAGGGCTGGGATTATGCGCGGCGGTATCCGGAGGAAGTGATCGATGCGGTTTTGCGTGAAGCGCATCGCAGCGGCGTGCCGGCTAACCGTCCACATAGTCAATGGATGCTTGAACATATCCTCGAGTCTATCTTTCCTCCAGACTACAAGGGTGAACCGGGACGCCTCGACGAAGAGACTTATCGGGATACGGTCGACTCACTCAAGGCGGCGGAAATGATTCAGTCGGCGCCGGCATTCGAGGAGTTCGCCCCTATAGAAACGCTGGAGGCGCCATGAAAAGATGCGCATCTATTCGCGTGCGGATGATGTCCTGGGTGCTTGCGGTGACGGTAACCATTCTGGCGGCGTTCATCCTTTGGAGCTATTTTTCCGCTCGCCATCGGCTTGAGGCGGACATGGAGGCGCGGGCTTTTTCACTGGCGGACGGCGCGGCGCGGCGTATCGATGCCAAACTGGGGGTGTTGCAGGGTGTGGTCAATGGTATGGCGCTTACCCTGGAATCGCAGGAGCTTAAAGTCCCGTTCGAAAACGTGCGCGCCATGCAGACCAAATGCCTCGAAGAGAATGACGGCATCTATGGTGTCTGTGTGGCGCTTGAGCCGGGCGTTGCGCCGACGAACTGGCCTGACCTTGCAGCCTGGGAGTATCGGGCGGGGGATCGCCTTGAGTACGTCGACCTCGCCGGCGCGGAATATGCGCATACTTGGGAAGACTGGTATACGCTGCCCAAGCATCTCGATCGTCCTGTCTGGAGCGAACCTTATGAATGGGAAGGCGTTCTGATGGTGACCTATTCGGTTCCGATTTATTTAGGTGCGAATGAAGAACGCCGCTTTGCCGGCGTAATAACCTGTGATCTTACGCTGGACTGGCTTGAACAAATGATTAAGGAACTGCCCCTGGGCGAAGACGGCTATGGACTGCTTATGAGCAGGAACGGTACCTATGTTTCGCATCCGATGCCGGAGCTTGTTCTCAACGAGAGCGTCTTCAGTATCGCCGAACAACGCGGGGAACCCGAATTACGCGCCGTTGGACAGCGCATGGTCTCGGGACGCTCCGGTATCTTGCCGTTCGTCAGTTTTGCCACGGGCGAGTTGTCGTGGCTGGCCTTCACGTCTTTGGAGTCCGCCGATTGGACTATGGCCGCCCTTATTTCACTCGAAGAGATGAGGTCCGAGATATTGAAGCTCAGCCGGCGCCAGGCGATGGTTGGTTTTGCGGGTCTGCTCTTACTCTGCCTTGCGGTGAGGATGATCGCGCGTTCAATCACGCGGCCCATCAGTAATCTGCGAGATGCCGCCGATACCTTGGCAAACGGCAACCTCGACTCGGCATTGCCGGTGCCCTGCGGCAAGGATGAAGTGGCATCTTTGACACAGGCTTTCGGGAACATGCGTGACAATCTCAAGCGCTATATGGCCGATCTACGCAAGACCACCGCGGCGCGTGAGCGCATGCACAGCGAACTGCGCATCGCACACGACATCCAAATGGGTCTGGTGCCGAAGACATTTCCGCCCATACCCGTGCGCAACGATCTCGACCTGTTCGCGGTGATCGAACCCGCGCGTGAGGTGGGCGGCGACTTCTACGACTTCTTCCTATTGGACGAAAAGAGAATGGTAGTCGCGATCGGCGACGTCTCGGGTAAGGGCGTCCCCGCCGCACTGTTCATGGCGGTTACCCGCAGCTTCCTGCGGTCGGCATTTCGCTCCGATACCGATCCCGCAGAAGTCATGACGCATGTCAACGCCGAGCTTAACGAGGGTAATGAGTCGTGCATGTTTGTGACGCTGTTCTTTGCCGTATTCGATCTTTCCGACGGCAGCCTGCAATATGTCAATGCCGGTCATAATCCGCCGATCATATTGAATTCGGACGGAACTCTGGAATGGATATCAAGCCCGCGCGGGCCGGCTGCGGGAGTGATTGAAGACGCCGTATACGCTACCGGCAAAACGACTCTGCCGGCGGGTGCGGCATTGATCCTTTATACCGACGGCGTGACCGAGGCGATGAATTCCGATGAAACGCTTTACGGCGAAGAACGTCTGGAGGCCAGGTTATCCGCTTCCGGTGGTCTATTGAGTTGCCGTAGGCTGATCGACGAACTGCTGGCTGATATTATGGAATTTACCGCCGGCGCGGAACAATCGGACGACATTACAATCCTGGCGCTCAAACAGAAGTGCGCGGAATCCACCGGGAACGGCGACTGTGAAGTCGATGGAAACCTACGGAAACGGATCGTTTTTGATAGCAATACGGACGCGCTTTACAAGGCCATTAAGGAATTGGACGAATTTTTAGGTGCCCACAATGCATCGTCGGAACTGAGCAGCAATGTAAGGCTGGCGCTCGAGGAACTCGCGACCAATATCATAAAATACGCGTATAATGATAATGATCGGCATCGCCTCGAAGTTGACTTGAGACTTGCGAATCCTGCGACGATGACGATTACCGATGACGGTAGACCGTTCAATCCGTTGGAAGACGCCCCTGCGCCGACGCTGGAAGGGGCGATTGAAGACCGTCCGATCGGAGGTTTGGGCCTGCATATGATCCGGTCGATGGGGATGAAAATGGAATACCGGCGTGAGAATGAACGCAACATCCTGCGAGTGATCATACCGGCGTCGTAGAAAAATCCGAATTATAGCTTTTTCTTAAGCGGTATCTTTAGAACCTGAAATGATTGTTATCGCTTGTATGATATGATAACGGTCTTCGGCGCGGATGCAAATGGGGTAGGATTCCTGTCCGCCTGCGTCGTGGGCGCGGTGTACCGGATTGCATCGGCGATGATTGATGGTTGACAATAGCCGGGTTGAAATTAATTTTGGTTTATCGGTATGAAAAATGATATGTGCGTTGAATTTGAGAACATGATTGGGAACGGGAGAAGTACGAATAAAAGGGAAAGCGGGCGGTGAATCGGAGGATTAATTTAATCGCAAGAACGAGGAGAAGACTATGCCTATTTATGAATTTGCGTGCCCGAAGTGCCGCGTCATTTTTAATTTCTTTTCTCAAAAGGTGAACCCGGCGCATAAACCCAGCTGTCCGCGTTGCGGTAATAAACGAATGCGCAAACAGGTCAGCAGGTTTGCGGTGTCACGGGCGGATAATAAGGCGGAACATGACAATGGCGCTGAAGGTGATCAGCCGCCGATGCCGGATATGGATGATCCGCGAGTGATGCAGGTCATGAGCGAGATAGAACGGGATATGCCGTACATGGACGAGAATAACCCGAAGCACTTGGCGCATATGATGCGTAAGATGCAGGGGGTGATGCCGAAGGATGCCATGCCCAAGGAGCTCGATGTGGCGATAAAGCGCTTAGAGGCGGGTGAGGACCCGGAGAAGATCGAGGAAGACATGGGCGACGTGCTCGACGGCGTCCTGGGAGGTATGGACGGCGAAGACGGGATGGGCGGCTACGGTGGATACTCGCATGACGAGGGATTATACGATTATTAAGCCGGGGTGGTAACCGGTTCGTTCGTGTAGGAACGGGAACGAGAACGAGAACGGGGACGCGTGCGGAAACGTGTGCGGGGACGGGAACCATAATATCTCATAAATACGAGCAGAGATTTATTTCTGTTGGGAGAATCGGATTGGAGCCAATTATTTTTGTTTTCTTTTTGATTTTGGGGTATAGAATACGGCTGCGTTCTTATTAAGGAGTTTTTTTGAACGTTGTAATAAAAAGGAAAACGAGATATGCCATTAACTCATACAAGAGATTTGTTTGCCAAGGCGCTTAAAGGAAAATATGCGCTTGGTGCTTTTAACGTCAATAACATGGAACTGTTGCAGGCGATCGCCGAGGCCTGTGAAGAAAAAAAGGCGCCTTTGATATTGCAGATATCCAAGGGGGCCAGGAAGTATGCAAACCCCGTATACCTCAAGAAGCTCATCGAGGCGGCGGTGAGTCTGACGACTATCCCTATTGCAGTACACCTGGACCACGGCGACAGCTATGAGCTGTGTAAGGAGTGCATTGACGAGGGCTTTACCAGCGTGATGATCGACGGTAGCCATTTGCCTTTCGAGGAGAACATCGAGCTTTCGAAGAAGGTCGTGGACTATGCGCATCAGCATGACAGCGTTGTAGAGGGTGAACTCGGGCAGTTGGTCGGCGCGCAGCACGACGAGGGCGAGGACACCGGCGGTTACTCCAAGAGCGGTGTTTATACGCACCCCGATGAGGCCGTGAAGTTCGTTCAGGCCACCGGCGTTGATTCACTGGCGATTGCTATCGGCAACTCGCACGGTGCGTATAAGTTCAAGGGCGAACAGCACCTCGATCTCGAGCGGCTGAAAGCGATCAAGAAGGCGCTTATGGACAACGGGCTCGGCGATTATCCGCTCGTATTGCACGGCGCATCGAGTGTGCCGAAGCATCTGGTGAAGATCATCAACGACAACGGCGGTAACCTGGGTGAGGACACCGCGGGCGTGCCGGAATCTGATATCGAGGTGGCGCGGCGCGTCGGTTGCGCTAAGGTGAATATCGACACCGACCTGCGTCTGGCATTTACAGGCGGGATCAGAAAGGCGTTTCAGTCCGATCCGAAGGTGTTTGATCCGCGTAAATACCTTGATCCTGCAAGGGAAGCGGTCAAGGAACTCGTGCGACATAAGGTCGAGAACGTCCTTTGTTGCGCCGGGCACGCGTTTGATTAATCGCTGCGGCGGACGCATTTGAATTAAATTCGGGGCCGGCGGAGTAATTGCCGGCCCTCTGTTTTTCCGGGCGAGTTCGGGATTCGGACAGAGGCTGATCGGATAACGGAGACTCGAGTTGACTGAATTTTTCGATTTCCAAAGTCCGAGGATTTTGTTAAAAGTAATAAGTCATGAATTGGTTGTTTATAGTTCTCACCACATTTGCGCAGGTTGGTACTCAAATAGGTAATGATTCCGGTGCGGCTGCGCCTGTTGCGCCGATGGTTGCCACCGCACCGGCAGGCAATCAGAATCCGCGCGAGGGTAAATTCGAAATGACGAACGGGAATATTTATACCGGACGACTCGCGTCCGCGAACGAGGAGGGTATCGTCATACGGCTTGATGTAGGTGGATTCTCGCAGCGTATTCCGTGGGTGAAATTGACACAGGAGACCTTGAAAAAACTTGCGCAGGTGCCCGAGGCCCGGAATTTCGCCGTGCCTTTTATTGATATACCGATCGAGGTGCGTTTGGAGGAGATTCAGAAAAAGCGGCAAGTAAGCGTTCGTGAAGTCCCCACATTATCGAAGCCGATGAATTCGGCGGATTTCTTTGGTGGGATAACCAGTCCATTGGGTTTCTTTGTTTTGGCTATTCTTTATGCGGCGAATATATTCGCTTCATACCAGATAAGCCGGTTCAGGCAGCGTCCGACCAATCTTGTTTGCGCCGTTGCGGCGGTAGCGCCTGTTCTTGCGCCTGTGGTTTTCCTATCGTTGCCTACACGGCATGAGGATTATTCCGATGAGGAATATGTGGATGAAGCGGCGGTTGAAGAAGCGCCTATGCCACCGGAACAATCGCCTGCGCCTGCGGGGTCTTCGGGCTTGAGCATAGCCAAGTCGGAGGACGAAGAAAAGAAGAAGGGCGAACCCCAGGTTTTTAAGAGGGGTGAGACCACATTTAATCGCAGGTTCTTCGAGACACGTTTTGCGGGATTATTCCGTATTGTCCCAAGTGAATCGGATAAGGACATGGTGCTTGTTATCAAGACGCATAAGAACGAGTACGTCGGGAAACGCATTTCAAGGATATCAAGCAATGAGTTGCATTTGCAGCTCCTCAGCGGCGCACCGGAGGTGACGGTTAAGTTCGGTGAGATTGCTGAGGTGCAATTCCGGCACAAAGATTCCTTGCACTCGAGGTAGAGGCTCAAATTCCAGCACGCATAGATTCGTAAGATGAAATATCGTTCTATCCTATTATTCGGCCCTCCCGGCGTTGGTAAGGGGACACAAGGGAAGATACTTGGAACAGTGCCGAATTTTTTCCACTTCGCCTGTGGCGATGCATTCCGTAGCCTGACTGTTGAAAGTGAGTTGGGCAGGGCATTCCTCGACTATTCAGGTCGTGGTGAATTGGTTCCGGACGAATATACCGTCCGGCTCTGGCAAGTGACCATTGCCGGCCACGAGAAGTTGGGCGACTTCGTTCCGGACAGGGATACGCTTGTCTTGGACGGATTACCAAGGAATCGGAATCAGGCGGAAATCCTCAATGACATGCTCGATGTCCAATCGGTGTTCAGCCTGGTTTGCGCCGATAGAGAAAAACTAGTCCAGCGCCTGCAACGCCGGGCGTTGAGCGATAATCGGCTCGACGATGCCAACGTCGAGGTGATTCACCGGCGCCTGGACACTTACGAGCTGGAGACCAAGCCTGTGCTCGAGTTTTATGGTGATGATCTGGTGCATTTAATAGACGCGACGCAGTCGCCGGCAAAAGTGCTTTTGGATGTATTGAATGTAGTAACGCGATTATGAGTGGACAGTTCGGTGATTTAGTACCAAGCGAATTGTATTGTCCGAAATGCCGTACCTCGCGGCCGGTTGCCGAAAAACTGCTGCTTCTATTGCCGGACGGACGGTTGTTCGATTACTTCTGCAGACACTGCGGTACATCGCTCGGCAAACGTAAGGTGTCCGGCGATGCGAGCGGATTCCAGTCCGCAATGAAAGACGCGCCGGGGATGAATAAACGATTACACCGGCGCTGACGGAGGTTGCCGGGATTCCTTCCTATATCCGGTGAATTACTTCTTCTCCGTTAGAAAATCGATCACGAAGACGTCTTCGACTACAGGGCCCAGAATCTTGCCGAACGCCTTATGATCCGGATGAACAAGGTACGCGTCGCGGTCTTTTTCGCTCTTAAAAGTTAGAACAAAGCAGTGGGTAAAACCCTTGTTCAGGAATTCGGGGCTGTTGTTTTTGCCGTTCTGTATGGAGACGATCTCTGGGATCGCAGTCTTGAGCTCTTTAAACGCGTTGATGGCCTTTGTTATATCTTCTTTGGACGCGTCATCTTTGAATTTGAGCGCGACAACGTGCCATAATTTGCCATGCGCCTTAGGGGTTTCCGCATTCTCGGCCGCCGATATGTTGCACGTAAAGGCTGCTAGCACACATGCCAATAAGGTGATTGCGATTGTCTTCATTGCAGTATATTAATTATCTCTGGTTATTAATTCTATATACAAGAGTATATTTTTCAACACTATTATCCCGTAGAAGTCGGTTTTTTTGGTGGGTTATGGGATGCTAGCGATGTTTATTTTGGATTTAAAGTGCTGATAATTCGATGCTGGAGAGTTGGTGGTAGGAGCTGGATTCGAACCAGCGAAGGCATCAGCCAGCAGATTTACAGTCTGCCCCCGTTGACCGCTTGGGTATCCTACCACCTGTGGCGGTCGTTACAGGGCGTAAGTTAATCAGATGTGAGTGAGCTTGTCAACACACACTCATTGATCTAAGTTAAAAAAATATGTTTGATACGCTTACAGGTAAGCTTCAGCAGGCTTTCAAGAACTTGAGAGGTCTTGGAAAGATAACCGAATCCAATATCGGTGATTCGTTACGTGAGGTGCGTTTGGCGTTGTTGGACGCCGATGTGAACTTCAGGGTTGCCAAGGATTTTATTGATAACGTTAAGCAAAAGGCGCTTGGTCAGGAGGTGGTGCGAAGCATCCAGCCCGGGCAGCAGATCATCAAGATCATTAATGACGAGATGATCGGATTACTGGGCTCGGAGAATCCGCGGTTGGGGATTTCGGGGAATCCGGCGACAATGATGCTGATAGGCCTGCATGGTTCCGGTAAGACGTCTACGTGCGCGAAGATGGTCAGGCTTCTCCGAAAGCAGGGGCGGACGCCGATTCTTGTTGCGGCGGATGTATACCGGCCTGCGGCGGTGGATCAGCTTCAAGCCTTGGGCGGGCAGGTGGAGGCGCCTGTTTTTTGCATTCCGGGAGAGACGGATGTGATAAAGATAGCCAAAGGCGCTTTTTCCCAGGCCAAAGGGGAGAACCTGAACACGCTTATTTTTGACACCGCCGGGCGTTTCCAGATCGACGAACCGCTGGTGAACGAATTGGTTCGCCTGAAGGAGTATATCAAGCCTCAGGAGGTATTACTTGTCCTTGATGCCGCGACCGGCCAGGAGGCCGTAAATGTAGCTATTGAGTTCGATAAGGCATTGAATATTACGGGTTCGATATTGACTAAGCTGGACGGAGATGCGCGGGGCGGGGCGGCGTTGAGTCTTAGGGCTGTTACGGGGAAACCGATTAAACTTGCGGGTGTGGGCGAGAAGGTAGACGACCTGGAGTGGTTTCACCCGGAACGAATGGCGTCGCGGATTCTCGGTATGGGTGATGTTGTCAGTCTTGTTGAGCAGGCCTCGGAATCGGTGGACATGGACGACGCCAAGCGTATTGAAGATAGGCTTCGCAAGGGACAGTTCACTCTCGAGGATTTTTTGACGCATCTGCGGCAAATGAAGAAGTTGGGGCCGCTTGATAAAATTATCGGCATGTTGCCGGGGGCGGCTGAAGTGACCAAGGGGGCGAATCTTGAGAAGAGCCAGAAAGAATTCGTACACATGGAGGCGATGATTTGCGGGATGACCCCTCAGGAACGACGTAATCCGAATATATTGAATGCGAAGCGCAGGATAAGAATCGCAAAAGGGAGCGGTGTTTCCGTCACGGAGGTGAATAATATGCTGAAGAAGTTCAATCAAATGCAAAAGATGATGAAAAAAATGGGGAAAATGCAAAAGAAGATGTTCAAAGGTGGTGGGATAAATCCTGCAATGTTTGGAAGGCGTTAATGTGTTTTTTAAAGGCCGGAGATTAGCCGTGATATTCCGACCTGTTATTTAGGGAAACCCTGTGGTTTATGATTTTATCCGGTACGACTTGATTTTATTAAAGAATTTTGTAGCGTTATTCCCGATTTCTGTTAGATTCTGCGGTTTTCGAGCAGAAAAAACGTTCTGCTTGTTGGGTTAGAGATTAAAAAGTGATAAGGTGTTAATCGTGACTGCCAAGAAACGCACACGCAAAAGGTTGACTAAGAAGGCGAAGGCGCCGGAGAGAGCGAAACCGGCTACGACAGCCGCTATTCTCGGTGTACCCGAGTCGACGACGAAGGAAAGCAAGAACAAGAAGAAATTGCAGGTACCCGATGGAATCAAGCCGGAATGGGCAAAGTATTATCGGATACTCTTAAGCTTGAGAGAGCAGTTGGTCGATCAGATGGACGGTTTGGCAAAAGAGTCTACTGAACAGATCAGCGGCTACAGTCTTCATATGGCTGATTCAGGCACCGACAATTTTGATCGCGATTTCGCTTTGAGCTTGTTATCTTCCGATCAGGATGCAATCTATGAGATAGATGAAGCGCTCAAGCGCATCCAAAAAGGGACTTACGGGGTTTGTGAGTTGACCGGCAAACGAATCCCGAAGGCCAGGCTCGAGGCGATACCATGGACGAGATTTACCGTTGAAGCGCAGGCGCAGCTGGAGAGGGAAGGCTCGTTGAAACAACGCCGGTTGGGACAGCTTGGAGCTATCGAAAATAGAGGAAACCTGGACTTAGAGGTTGAAGAAGATAGCGAAGAACGTCCGGGGAAATCTAATAAAGACAATAGTTAGCTATGCCAAGAGAAATTGTAACAATCGAATGTACTGAAGCGCGCAAGGAAGGCAAACCACCGTCGCGTTATCAGACCACCAGGAATAAGAAGTTGCAGACGGAGAAGATCGAGATGAAGAAATACAATCCATTCCTCCGTAGGCACACGGTTCATAAGGAGATTAAGTAAACAGCCTATGCCAAGAAAAACCAATATCGAAAGAACACGATCCTCTCGGCGTTCTAGGTCGCCAATGACCTCGATGCGCTCGTCGCGTCCACGACCCAAGGTGGATTTCCCCTTGGAAGCACTGGATTACAGGAACGTAAATTTCTTGAAGCAGTTTGTTACCGAACAGGGCAGGATTCTTCCGAGAAAGTACACGGCATTGCCGGCGCATTATCAGAGGCAGCTAACAAAATCGGTTAAGAAAGCGCGGCAAATGTTGATGATGAAATAAGTTTGCGGCGTTCGGCGCTGATTAACAGAGCTCGCCGTATATTACAGTGCTTTCAGATATTATTCCGGCCGAAACAGCGATTAGCGAAATCGCGCCTCGCTGTACTTCCAAAGGAAATCCACTTACATATAAACATTAGGTGGATTATACAACGGTCGAGGGTGTTTCAATGCATTGTTTAGTTTGCACTGAAAATTGCCCTAGAAAACCGGCCTGCACGTATATATCCCTTGAAATATTCTTCCGTCCGGTTTAGACAACTGTTGGTTTTGTTTGGTGGCACAAAAATCGCTGTTTTGTTGGTGAATTTTTATTCCGGGTAAGGTAGCCTGGTGGAGGAATAAGATTGGTAAATCGGGAGAGATGCAAGGTGCGCGTTTACATATTTTTTACTCCGGCCGTGTGCAAGGAGTAGGTTTTCGATACACCTGCAGGCGGATTGCGATGGGTTTCGAAGTTACCGGCGTGGTAAGAAACTGTTATGATGGACGAGTAGAACTGATCGCTGAGGGGAGGCGCGAAGAACTGGAGGCATTCAGGGGCGCTATACTGGAATCGGAGCTGGGGTCTTTCATCCGGCGAGAAGACGCAAACTGGGAAGAAGGCAGCGGTGAATTTACGGGCTTTAGTATTGTTAGTTAATTGAAAGTCGAACAATGAAGTATGCTATTCTGGCGGATATCCACGCCAATTTGGAAGCACTGGAAACTGTTTTAGCCGACTCGAAGGAGCAGGGTTGCGCGCATTACGCATGCCTTGGTGATGTGGTTGGTTACAACGCGAATCCAAAGGAGTGCCTCGATATCATTCGGTCGATGAATATGCCATGTGTAAAGGGGAACCATGACGACTACGCATCATCCGAAACGCCGCTGGAAGGATTTAATCCACATGCCACAGCAGCGATTCAATGGACGCGCAATCATTTGACTGACGACGACCGGCATTGGCTCAAGTCGTTGAGGTATCTCCGGTTGGTGGCTAATTTTTCTATTGTACATGCGACATTGGACGGCCCGAAGCGCTGGGGGTACGTGTTCGATAAATTTGCCGCCGCAACGAGTTTCACATACCAGAATACGGGCGTTTGTTTCTTTGGTCATACACATGTGCCGGCTGCGTTTATCAGGGATTCCGTTGTGCGAGGCGGGACGTATTCGAAATTCCGCGTTGAACCCGGCAGAAAGTATTTCGTTAATGTGGGGAGTATAGGGCAGCCCAGGGATGGTAATCCCAAGGCGTCGTATGCTATTTACGACATGGATGAGGGTACGATCGAATTAAGGAGGCTGGAATACGACATAGCCAAGGTGCAGAAGAAAATCCTCGACGCCGGTTTGCCGGAACGGTTGGCGGATAGGTTGGCTGTAGGTAAGTAAAGTAGGTAGGATATTTAAGTCCCGGTGTGTCAATCCGTTTTCGGGGCGGCGTCCGGTCCGGTTTTCAATGGAGTAGTTTGATTGAGAATTCTCATTTTAAAGCCGAGCTCTCTTGGAGATGTTGTTCAGGCAATTCCGTTTTTGCGGATGTTGAAGATACATTTTCCGGATGCGGAGGTTCATTGGTGGCTTGCTGATGGATTGACATCATTGCTCGAGGGCGACCGGGACATTGCGCGGATAATACCGTTCAGGAGGGATTTTTTTCGTAGTATCCAGGGATGGGAAGGCTGTTTCCGGAGCATACATCGCATTCGAGGATTTGGTTTTGACCTTGTTTTTGATCTTCAGGCATTGGCCAGAAGCGCTGTAATAGCATGGTTGGCAAACGGACGCAGAACGATAGGGCTCGAAGATTGGCGGGAGGGCGCACCGGCGTTTTACGATAAAACAGTTCCCAGGCCTTCGCCGCATACGCACGCAGTCGATTGGTACCTGGAGGTTCTCCGCGTTAACGGCGTTCCCATGAATTGGAATTTTGAATGGATTCCAGAAAGGTGTGAGATAAGCCGGCGAGTGCGTTCGGAGTGGTTCTTACGACGCAAGCGCTGGATAGTATTGCATCCGGGTGCCAGATGGCCGACCAAGCGTTGGCCCGCGGATTACTATCGCGAGGTCATCAAAGGTGTTACCGGCCGGGATAACTCGCTCGGTTTTGCCGTGATAGGGGGTGCGATGGACGTGGAATTAGGCGATTATATTTGCATGGCCGCGCCGGATGCGTGCATCAATCTTGCAGGCCGCACGTCGATCCCCGAGATGATAGAGTGTATTCGCGCCGCCGATCTGATGCTTACCAACGACACCGGTCCGATGCATGTGGCCTCAGCGCTGAGTAAGCCGGTCGTGGCGATGTTCGGCCCTACCGACCCGAGGCGCACGGGGCCTTATGGACAGATTGGCAATGCGTTATCCGGCGATGAACCGTGTCACCCATGCTTTAAACGCCGTTGCACGCATAATGAAAAACTGAAGTGTATGAAGAGTATTCCTCCGTCGCTTGTGACGGAGGTAATATTTCGCCGGTTTTCCGCGTTGGAATGAATCCTTGAATCTTGCTAACGAATGAATTAGAGTGGAGAAATATTATGAAAAGGGTTTTTGCATTAACGGTGTTCTTGTGTTCCTTCTTTTATTTGACCTGCGCCGATGCGCAGATCGAGGCGAGCCTTGTCGTTAAAGAGGATCAATTTTTGCCTTATGAAAAGCTCCTTGTAGGTGTGCGCGTGGTTAATTTTTCGGGCAACACACTTCATTTGGGGCGTACGGATGACTGGGTGGAGTTTTCGGTTGAATCCGGCAAGGGGCGCGTAGTTCCCAAGCTGGATAAGGTGCCTATGAAGAAGGAGTTTGAGCTGCCCTCCGCCAAACGCGCCACGCGCTGGGTTGATGTCTCTCCATATTTCGAAATGAGGGAGCCCGGCAAATACACCATAAGCGCGACCGTAATAATTGAAGAACTCCAAAAGAAACTGTCTTGTGAGCCGGTCGATGTATATATTTTCAACGGCGCCCGGCTTTGGTCTCAGAAATTCGGCGTCCCCGCGTCCAGGTTGAGCGATGAAACGGGGCCCGTATTCCGTCAGTACAGCCTCATCAAGTCCCGGAATATGGAGGATTCGAAGCTCTACTTTAAACTGACGGATGTTTCCGGCGATGAAGTGTACTGTGTTACTCCCGTTTGTCCAATGGTCTCTTTCAGCAAACCGACGGTTCGAATAAGCACCAATGCCGATCTCCACATACTTTGTCAAACCGGCGCAAAATACTTTGCCTACGTGGTGTTTAATCCGGCCGGTGATATCGTCGAGCGCACAATTTACGAATACTATTTCAGCAGGCCGGTTCTTACGACGGATAAAGAAGGCAATGTAATAGTAAAAGGCGGTGTACACCGGCCTTCCGATTGGGATATAAAGCAGACACCGCCCAGTGTGGTATCCGATCAAAAGGGTGAATCTCAAAATAACTCGAAGCCCGGCCAAATCGAAAACAAGGATTAGCAGATGACTCGTATGCATAGAAAAGCCACCGTATACGCCGTGTTGTTGATGTTCGCCGGATATTTGTTAAATCCGGTTGTTGTCAGTTCGGCTGACGCGCAGACGGCAACCAATGTTTCAAATGATATTGAGAAAATCGAGAAGGCGCTTGGCGATCTGCTGCGGCTATATGAGAACGATGAGATTACTCCGCACCAATACCATCAACGCAGGTCGGAGCTTGTTACCTTGATGAACGATATCCGTACCGGCGAGAAATCCTCGGGGGAGATTGTCGAGTTGACCTTGAAAAACGGCGATAAACTGACCGGTACCGTTGTCTCCGAAGATGTTAGACAGATTAAATTCAGGAGCGCCTGGAATGTGGTGTTGACCGTACCGGTGGCCGAGATCGAGAACCGCCGGGTAGTCGAGTCGGCGCCGAGTGAGATCATTGATTCTTTGGAATTGCCTGCGCCCGCTCAGGTGGAGCAACCCGCCGGCGCCGCCCCGGAAACCGGTGAGATGCAATCAACCGATAGCGACGCCGCGGTGGTATCGGACGTGGCGACGGCACCGAAACCATCGTGGAAAGAGCGGTTATTGAAAAACCTGCATGGCGAGATTCAGGTCGGCGCAGACCTGGGATTCGGCACCCGCGAGCGGCAGTTATATTCGGCTAATGCCAAGTTCAACTACAATTACGGAAAAAGCAGAACCGGCCTGGAATTGGACGCCGCTTACGGAGAAACCGACGGCGTTATGTCGGCGAACAGATTCAGGGGAACGGCCAAATACGAGTGGGATTTTAAGGATAAGTCGAGGATGTATTTCTATAACGCCGCCGGCGCCGGCTACGACGAGGTTCGAAAGATAGACCTCTTCTTGGAGGAAGGTATGGGTCTTGGATATAAATTGATCCAAAGAACGAACCTTATCGTGAACACCGAAGTAGGCGGGCAGTTCCAGCGTTATTATTATTCCGATGATTCGACCAAGGATAATATCTCCGTCAGGGTGGCCCAGGATTTAACATGGAATATCACCGAAAAGATGGTTTTTACCGAGAAGGCACAGTTTACTCCGAATGTCGATGACCCTGCCGATTTCCGCGCGCGATTGGTGTTTAACCTTAGCTACCCCTTCTTTAAGCGGTATACATTCAATATAACCTTGATAGACGAATATGATTCACGCCCGCAGAAGGGTGTAGACTCGAATGATATCCAGGTAAGGTCGTCGCTGGGGATGAAGTTTTAATCTTTCGGCGTTTATTATTCGCAGCCGGCATGATTGATCATTCCGGAATACTTTTTGATTCCACCATGGAGGCTACGTACTTGCGCGAATCCGTTCTTCCTTAGTATCGACGCGCCGCGCCTGCTGCGGAAGCCGTGACTGCAATACACCACTACTTCCTTGTCTTTCCACGCCTTGATTTCGTCTGTACGAAATGCCAGCTCGCCGAGGGGTATCAACTTGGCATTGGGTAGAGCAAAGGATTGGTGCTCGGATTCCTCACGCACATCAAGCAGGAGAGGCGGATTCGATGAGGGAATTTTTTCCGATAATTCGCCCGGAGTGATCGAGTTTTCACCGGCGCCGGTGATGATTTCCAATAATTTCGATAGCATTTCTGGTTTGGAAGGGAGGTTTTCCGTAGAGTTGCTACTTGCCGAGACTAGACAGGTAGCGTTCGGTATCGATTGCGGCGGCACACCCGGAACCAGCCGCGGTGACAGCCTGGCGGTAGACATGATCGACACAATCACCCGCAGCGAATACACCCGGGACGCTGGTTGCAGTACCGTTATTCGTCAATATATAACCGTTTGCATCGAGTTGCACCTGGCCTTCCAGGTTTTTAGTATTCGGGATGTGTCCGATTGCAATGAATACACCGGCGCACTCTAATTCTTCTTCTGCGCCGGTCTTGGTGTTCCGGAGGCGAACGCCGGTGACTTTGTCTGCTTGAACATCGTGAATCTCTGTTACCACCGAGTTCCAGACGGGAGTAATTTTCGAATTCGACAACGCCTTGTCGGCCATGATCTTCGATGCGCGGAGTTGATCGCGTCGATGAATAAGGAACACCTCGGACGCGAATTTCGTCAGGTACAGCGCTTCTTCACATGCCGTATCACCGCCGCCGACTACAACAAGCGGTTGATTCCGGAATATGGGCAGCGCACCGTCGCATGTGGCACAATATGTTACGCCCTTTTTCTCAAGCTTCGCTTCGCTCTCGAGACCGAGTTTCCGGTGACTCGCGCCGGTGGCGATGATAATCGACTTGGTTACATGCAGTTCGCCGTCAACGGTTACCCAAAACGGGTTTTTCGAAGTATCGATTGATTCTACGTTACCGAACTTGATTCGTGCCCCGAATTTTTCGGATTGCTTCTGCATCCGGCTCATAAGCTCGAATCCGTCGACGCCTTCAGGGAAGCCGGGGTAATTCTCTACGATGCTCGTTGTGGCCAGGAGTCCGCCGGGCAGGTCGCCGGTGACGACAAGTGGTTTGAGATCGGCGCGTGCAGTGTAGACTGCCGCAGTGTATCCGGCGCAACCTGAACCTAAAATTATCACATTTTCCATGGAAAAGATAGTAATTCCAACCACCCCGATTTGCAAGGGGCGCATCTGCAAGTTGTTGCAAAATCATCAGTTCCATAAGAACTTTTCGTCCTCGTTTTTAAAGTTTGTTACAATGGCTAGGAGGTTGGTCAGGCCACTTCGGCTCCAGAACTGACCGCAGGTTTTAAATCGGTTC
>JAIPKD010000108.1 GCA_021733835.1 Verrucomicrobiota bacterium | reverse complement strand
GTCGCCTTGGAGGTAGATCGGGCCCGGACGGAATTCGTCGGACCAGAGGGCGCCGCCTGTGCAACCGAGGAGCGGTTTGTTGTCTATGATTTTCGTGCCGTTGAGAATGACGGTGACATGGCGATCGACGAGTGTGATGTCCAGGCTTTGCCATTGTCCGGGTGGTTTTTCGGCGGAGACGCTCGGTGTTATGCGGCTGTAAACGGCGCCCATGTTATGCGAATCCGTAGATTTTCCGTATGAATCCGCCACTTGTACCTCGTAGATGCCACGCAGATAGACGCCGCTGTTTCCGTTTTCAGGGACGTTAACCTCGAGTTTCAGGTTGAAGTCCTCGAATTTACTCTTTGTTTTGAGGTTCCCGTAGGAGATATGCGGTTTGCCTTCTTCCTGGGTTGGTCGATTGATCAGCACACCGTTTTTGACACTCCAACCGTTCACTTGGCGCGGATTGGTCAATTCCCAGCCTTCGAGGTTGCGTTCGTTGAACAGCTTTATCGGCTTACCATACTCTAGGCTTGATAAATCGGGTTTCGGCGGGAGCGGTGGGATGCGGTTGCCGTTGAATTCCGCTTTGGCGATACCGATGCCGTCACGATCCGGATTCAATTGGATTAGACGAAGAGTCTCCCCTTCGATCCGTGCCACTATCATCTCGGGGAACTCTTGTTTACGGATAACTTTGCCGTCGTTATCCTTGCGTTCGACCTCCCGATTGCGGACGACGAACATGTTTTCGAGGTTTTCATCGAAGAAAACACTGGATACGGGAACCACGCTGCCGCCGCCCCAGAGGATGCTTGCGTCGTAAAAACCCTTTTCTTGTGTAACGCCCAACCAACCGGCGCCGCCGCCGGGGATGGTTAACGCCCACCGACCGACAAATGGGTTTTCCACTTTTGATTGTCCTGAAACCGTCAGGCAGGCGGCTAATACGGCGACCGTACCGGCGGTTCTTACGATTGGTAATAAGGATTTAATTTTCATAACCGGTCTTTTTTATTGATCCGGCATGATTGCTTTTCAAGAAAATACGCCGGCGCGCGATTTTTTTTGGCGATTCAGCAAAAATATTTTTCCGGACTATGGAGGAAACGGAGGAAAAACGGGATTTGCGGTAAAAAAGCATCCCCCTCATATAACCTATTGATAATTAGGGGCTTACAATTATGCAATCCCGATATTTTGGGCCGGTTTTCCGGGGGATTCGGAGTTTGCGCCGCATTTTTGACGTTTCCGCGGATGGATTCCGGGATTTTTTTTGTTTGCTTTAGAAAAAATTTTTGGGAGAATCAGGCCATGGAACCGGGAAGAGAATTGAGGGGGAAACATGCGAAAGTGCCCTATTTACAGGGTGTTAAGCCGATTTTGGGTTTCCGGTTCCGTGCGTTGTCGGGTTTGCCCGGTAAGACTCAGGACATTTTTTATGGGAAAGTGTTCAATTTGGAGTTGACACCGGGAAAACGATCTGAGAGATTTGAGGCGCACACGGAAAAAAAGTAATGAGGTAATAACGATGAGAACAAAAACACTATTTCTGACGGCAGCATTAGGCGCAGCGAGTATGATCTGCGCGCTAGCGCAAGAACCGGTTTATTCGGTTAATGTAGTCGGTTATGTAAACGTTGATGTTCCGGCCGGATTCTCGATTGTCGCGAATCCGCTGGATAACAAAGACGGCAACATGCTGAGTAACCTGATCCCGGATACGGAGAACGGTGCTATGGTTTATAAGTATGACCCGGCAAGCGGGTTTGTATCTAGTACTTATTTCATGGGTTCATGGTCACCGGATTTAGAGTTGCAACCGGGTGAGGGCGCCTTTGTCAACGTTTCTTCACCGACAACGATCACCTTCGTAGGTGAGGTGATGCAGGGCGACCTTTCGGTTGAATTACCGGCGGGATTCTCGCTGGTGGCTTCGCAAGTGCCGCAATCGATAAAACTCGAAGATATGAACTTTCCGGCGGAAAACGGCGATATGGTTTATTTCTTTAGAGATGGTAATTACAGCTCAAGCACCTTCTTTATGGGTGGATTTTCGCCGGAAGCGACACCCAGCGTGGGTGAAGGCTTCTTTGTAAATAAGGGTAGCGCGGCAACTTGGAGCAGAAGTTTTTCTGTAGAATAGTAATAAAGAGAAATCAGAAACCTTAAAAACTGTAAGAAAATATGAAAAAATTAGCGATACTAGCAGTTAGTGTACTAACGGCGGTTGGTGTATACGCACAGGGTACGGTGACTTTCCAAAACTTTGGTTCCGGTGGGTTGGATTCGCCGGTTTATGATGTTGATGGAACAACACCGTTGGAAGGTGCAGACTTCCTCGTGCAACTTTATGCTGGGCCTCAAGGTACAGCAGTGGATCAACTGACACCGGTTGCCTCACCCTATGAATTCCTGACAGGATCAGGAGCAGGTTATTTTGGGATTGGTCAAAATCCTGATATAGCGATCGATGTAGTTAGTGGTGGTGAAACCGCTACGGTCCAAGTGCGCGCATGGGAAGCCGCCGCGGGCGCAACCTATGATGACGCCTATGCTCCTGGAAACAAGGTTGGGGAATCCAATATATTTGATATATCCACTGGTAACCCCGATGCTGAGCCGCCGACCACACCTGGAATGTTGGCCGGCCTAGAGAGCTTCAACCTCTATGTTGTTCCCGAGCCTTCAACGATCTTGTTGGGCTTGCTTGGTGCTGCAGGTTTGTTGCTGCGCCGTCGTAAATAACGTCAGTGTGTTCTCATTAAGCCACCCTAAGGGGTGGCTTTTTTTTTGCGAAGCCGCTGCGGTGTGCCGTAGCGGCTTCTTTCCTTTTGGTTTCTCGGTGGTTTGGAGTGTAAGAAGAATTTTTTGAAAAAAATCGGCGTATGGGGATTGACGTTATCATTAAGAAACGTTAAAAATACAGGTGTAATTGGGTGGCGCGTTCGTCTATCGGTTTAGGACACGGCCCTCTCAAGGCCGAGAGACGGGTTCGATTCCCGTACGCGCTACCAAATTTTTTTATCGTGCGACCCTTCCAGATCATATTCAATCCGATCAGCGCGGCGGAACTTGGGCGGATGCCCAAGGATCTGCAATTAAATATATTAGGTGAATTCCGTGGTCTTCCCCAGGAGGTTTTAAGCACTGAGCTGGAACGATTCGGCAAGCTTGAGCGTGAGAACAGGATTCTCCATCGGTTTCGTCTGGGTGATTACCGGGTATATTTCGAGAAGCACGAGCTGGGGGTAGTTGTGCATCGTATTTTGAACCGGAACACGCTCAAGGACTTCCTGTATCGTTCGAGTTTACCAACGGGTGAGGACGAGGCGTTGCAGGATAATCCCGAGTTTTGGGAATTGATCGAGGCGGCTCGTAGGTCGATGCACAGCGGCGGCGAGAACGGGGTCTGACCGATTTTAATCCGGGTCTTTGCCCAGTTCAACGTTCCAGTATGCGAGGTCGATGAAGTGTTTCCAGCTATCCGGGTATGCAAAGCCGAGCTTGATTTGTACGAACGGCCGCCACTTCGGTCTTTTCGGTTTGCGGATGAGGCGCATCCCGGCGGCTTTTGGAATGCGATTTCCCTTCTTCGAATTGCAGGTGATGCAGGAGCATACGATATTCTCCCAATTCGTCGGCCCGCCGCGGTCCCGTGGGATCACGTGGTCGAGATTCAATTCAGACCTGTCGAACGTCTTGCCGCAATATTGGCATGTATTTTTGTCGCGCTCGAAGATGTTATGCCTTGTGAAGCGTACTTCCTTTTTAGGGAATCGGTCGAACACAAGGAGCATAATGACGCGTGGCACGCGAATCTTGAAAGAGACGGTATGTATGCTCTCAGGGTGCGGTTCCTTTTGTGAAAGGTCGCGCCATTCATTGAAGTTCAGTGTTTCGAATGCGCCTTCTTCAGGGCTGAAGACAACCTGCGCATGTCCTTGAAAAAGGAGTGTCAGCGCTCGTCTGGTCGAGCAGATATTAACCGCCTGCCACAGGCGATTTAGCACCAGAACCGGTTGGCCGAGCAGTGCGCTCATAAAGCATATTCCATACTAAATACTTTAAGAGATTAACAAATAAGCCGAAGTATGTCAATTACCCCCCCGCTTAATTTCGCTCATGCCGGTTTTTGTCTTTCGATAGCGTTCCTGGTCTCGACTTGGATAGATTTGTGTTAAGGACGAATGAGCCGATGTTTTCATGGAATTGCTCTATAAGTGCTGGATATTTGCCCTTTTTGATTGAAAAAAATCCATATATCGAATATAGAAAAGGAACATGGATTTATCCCTTTTGAGCGCAGGGCGAAAGAAAGCGAAGCAGATTGCCGCAATTGATTTGGGAGTATTCACGACCAAGGCGGTTTATGTTGAGCGCAAGGGTAATCACTACAGTTTATCGAGATATGTTGTTGTACCGACGCCAAAGGGAGTATCAAGCGGAGAAGATGATGCCGCCGCGGCGCATTTCAAGAGGGTGTTTGCCGAGCTCGATGCGAAGACCAAGCATGTAATACTTGCCGTAGGTATGGAGGATTCTTTTTTACGCCACACGGAATTGCCGATGATGCCTGTGTCGGATATGCGTGTGGTATTGAAAATGAATTCCAAGAAGTATTTGCAACAGGAGCTTCAGGATTATTTATTCGATTGCCATATTTTATCAACTGCAACGGGACAGAGAAAGACGTCCGAGGAAAACGCCGCATCCCTGGGACGGGCGGGAAAGTACCGGGTATTGGTCGGCGGCGCAAAGCGGGGTGCGATCGACCGATTTCATTCCATGCTGAGGGAGGCGGGATTGATACCTGACGTCATTATGCCGGGTGTGATCGGGCCGGTGAACGCGTTTGAGTTATCCGATCCGGAGACGTTTCGTGGTGAGGCGACGGCGCTGGTGGATATTGGTTTCAGGAATTCCTCGATCAACATAATCGCCAATGGCGATTTTGCGTTCAACAGGGTTGTGAACTGGGGCGGAGATAGGATTACGTCGAGCCTTGTCGATGCAATGGGGATCGATTACGATGAGGCCGAGAAGCAGAAACTTGAACTGACGCCCGAGGTAGAACCGATAGTCGGCTCATTATTATTGCCGCTCGGCAGGGAGTTGCGGGCGTCTATTGATTTTTTCGAGCATCAACAGGAGAAGACTGTTTCACAGATATTTTTTTCGGGGGGGACGGCGAAATCGTCCTTTGTCCTTGAGACGCTACAGGCGGAGATGATGGTTCCGTGTAAACAGTGGAATCCCACGCAGTTTTTGGACTTATCGTTGCCGCCGTCGCAACGAGTGAACCTGGAAAATGATATGTCATTGCTGGCCGTGCCCATAGGCGCGGCTGCATCGGTATTTCAATAGGTTATGCCTATAAAGATAAATTTTTTAGCCGAACGCATTGAAGCCGAAGCGGCGAGGCGCAAGGACCCTGTATTACGTTCCGGCTGGTGGGCGGCGAGCCTCGTACTTCTGGTGTTGCTCTACAGTGGGACGCTTAAGATGAAACAGATGAAACTGGACGCGGAGATCAAGGGATTGGAGAGCGAGTATTCCACCTGGGAGCCTAAGGAGGCTAAGGCCAAGGAGACGATTACCAAGCTTCGCGAGGTCGAGGATAAGATAGGCGCATTGTATAACCTGGGAACAAACAGATTTCTCTGGGGGCCGGTACTGAACGCAATACAGTTTTCCATGATCCCCAATGTTAATGTTACGCTGTTGCAGGGGAAGTCTTCGTATGTTAGCAAAGAGAAGGAGACCAAGAAAGTGGGCGGACAGACCGTTGTAGTCAAACCGGCGCGTGTAACGGAGACGGTTAGTTTGACGATAGGCGCGAAGTGTTTTGGAACGGCGTTTGATTCGCGGATCAATCAGTTCAAGGACGCTTTATTATCGAGTTCATTTTTTGAGGAGAATATAACCAACGCCAATAACTTGGAACTATCCGAGAGGTCTATGCCGCAAACGGATCCGGCAGGCGGATTGGAACCTTTTGTGGTGTTTAATTTACAATGCAGGTTTCCGCCTGTAACTAGGTGATATGGCGACATTATCGAAAGAGAAGCGTGATCAGCTCATCCTTATCGGGATGGGTACAGTGATGTGTCTTGTCGTGATATGGTACCTCTTATTGAGTTCACAGCGCGCCGGCATCAAGAAACAGCAGGACGAGATAGCAGACATACAGCAGAAGATATCCAGGGCCTCGTCGCTCGTAAAGAAGTCGGCCGAGCTTGAGGAAACGCTTGCCCGCGGGAAGTCCAAGCTGGAGGCTATCGAGGATTCAATGGCCGCAGGCGACCTTTATTCATGGGCGATCTCGGGCGTCAACACCTTGAAGTTCGAGCATCCGCGCGTGGAAATCCCGTTTTTTACCAAGCCCACGACGGGAAAGGTGAAGATGTTCGCCGAGTTCCCGTACAGAGGGGTTTATTTCACAAAAGGGGGTATCCACTTGACGCAAGTACCCCCAACATATAGTATGTGGCGGTATGAACAATCGTCCGCGTCCAGTAGCGGGAGAAGACTATCCGCGCACATATCAAGAGTTCTTGGAATGGTTTACCGATGAACTGGCAT
>JAIPKD010000029.1 GCA_021733835.1 Verrucomicrobiota bacterium | reverse complement strand
CAAAGTGAACCTGTGACGCCTCGATACCGGCCGTCCTTATCCCCGGCAGCTTCGCGTCGGCATGAATATTGAAACTCCCGCCGTCACGCCCATTACCGTAAAATTCGAATTTCAATGAAGACGCACCATCGAGATTCACCGAGTTAATAAACTCTATAATCCGGCCGAGGTCTTTCTTCTCCTCTTTGTCGTGAATCGAGATAGACGCCGGCGGCTTCCACTCACTTAACCTTCGTCCATTGGTTATCGATCCGGAGGCAACTATCGATGTCCGCCTGAACCGCGCCTGAAGATTCTTCAACGTCAACACACCGGGGGTACTCGATTCCACATCGAATCCGATATTCTCGATTCGAATATCGCCGTCGTGTCCGTTTTTATCACCGCCGGCTTCCAGCACTATTACGCCGTCGCCGACCGATAATACACTCAACTCGGGGGATGTTCCGAAAAGCGACCAGAAGAAAACGCCCAGCTCCAAGCGCCCGGTTTCAAACGATACCCGATGCCGGTCTTCGGCGTCCCCCGCGAGTTTAACATCCCGAGCCACGACCGTACCCGGCAGTTTCAAGTATGCCCTCCCGAATTCCGCCTCTATCCCGCGTTCGTGCAATTTCGATATAATGATTTGCTTTACGAAAAGCGGTATCTCTCGAGTCGTGCAATACCCTAGAAACAGCGCGACAACGATTATCAATACAAAAAAAACTACCGTTAAAAAACGGCGCAGCCGACGAAGCTTCTTCCAGAAACGTTTCAGCTTCTCGAACATTCAACTCCTATTCTTTTTGATATCGGCAAGGTTCCGCCCCAAATCCAGCACCAAATGACAGAGCGGCGCCGGTATTTCAAAGATAAGACATTTACCTTGAATCACTGTAGAAGCCAACACCTTCTGATCGGGCGTCCAGTATCCAAAATTCAACTCCCTTCTCTGCTCGCCGCCATTCCACGTACCGCTCACGGAAACAGAAAGCTGCGTCCCGTTGAATCCATAAAGCGTCAGACCGTTCGTCCCCTGGTCTATCCAGGATTCAACACGTAAGCGGCTTAATCTGTACAAGATTTCACCTATTTCACTCCGAACGGGTTCGGACAACACAACCGGCACTCCCGCGAGGTCCCAGCCCTCTGACGTTCGCAGAACCGTGTTCGTTTCATCCCTGTGTGCAATTGTCAAACTTGCGGCATTCGTCGGATTAAACCGCCAAACCGACTTGTCCCGCAGCTGAAAAGACGCCACAGGCAGAGAAGATACCTCTTCGACTGCGGCCGAGTACACGGACGTCTCGTCGCGTCGCCTGAGGTAAATCCTGCCGCTCTTGTTCGTCTCGCCGAAGGCGAATTCCACAATAGTAACCGGCGAATTCGTCGAGGAATCCGAACCCGGCTGTCGGGATTGGAGTACATATTCTCGCGCCGGTTCCTCCAAGCCATACGTGGAATAATCGGTCACTATATCCTTTTCTACCGCCACTTCCAAACTGCCCAAGCCATCAAGAAAATTATTTGCAAGCTCGGGATCGACTTCGAACTCTTCCGGTTCGACCATACGCCATCGCTCGCTTCCGCTGCTTTCCATTACAAATTCCTCCCTCGCATTTACTTGTATCCTGTCCACTGTCTCCAATGGCCCGGAATAAAGCCATGGATTCCGGAATTCGGTAGCGGGAACGGACAACTTCTCGAGCAATTCACCGGAGACTTCGACGACATTCGAACGCGGCAGCATCATGGCGTATACATTATCCGGATTCTCAGCTGCATTGCCGAACTCGAGTGCGTACAATTCATTCGTTCCGGCGCCCAATACCAAGCGCGTCCGGGGATCGGCCAATCCATACTTCGACAAATCCGGATTACCGCCGACCACAACGAATTTCTCCACTTTCCATTTTGACATGCCTTGGATCAGCGCTTCCACCTTCACATTATTCGCCCTGGCCGGCGGCTGTATGACTAACGTCCACATATGATTCGTCGGACTCCTCCGAACCCTGAAACCGTTGGGCGGGGCGGCATTCACCTCTATCCAATCGAATTCCAGACGTTCCACCGGCACCAGTGTACGGCTCCGCCAATCATCTGCGCTGCGCGGAAGTTTATCCAGGAAGGCCGCGGGCATGAAGAACACGCCACCCTCGCCTACTACCTGGATATATAACTGATCGCCGATCACCGTCTTTTCCCCGACACGCAGTTCACAACTATACTTCGGTTGATACAGCGTAATCGATGGCGCGTTGTCGCCGAGACCGAATGCCTCGATCCCGCCCTCTTCTTCGGCTATTTCACTGCTCGATAGGAAAACACCGCGCTCCAGCTTCGAGAGATAATCCAAGAAATTATCTATCTTCAGGTCTTCGGCCGGATATTGAATCGGATGGATCAGACGCCACCCATCGCCGCTGCGCTGGGCGCGGATTATGCCCTCGGGATAGACGATATCGATCTTCTCCACCCGCACTGGTTGAAGTCCGGGCAACAGCGGCCTGGATTCGGCATCGGACGCCTTTTTCTTGTCCACTGTCTTTACGTCCCATAAATACAAGCCGTAAATAACCGCCGCCATTAATACCAATGTCCATGTCGTTCTGGAACTCATCTCAATATCAAAGCCGAATATGTAAGAATATGTATCATATCAATACTGCCTCCGCACCCAGACTACAAAGCCGAACCCGAGTATTATTCCCGGCCCGCCTATCAGCAATAACCATCGCACCGCGGCGATCTGGGACTGGGTCATCGTCAACCTGTATTCCTTGACAGGTCGCGGCCCTATACCACCCATCATTCGTCCTCTTTCCAACAACCAATTCACGGCCAGCGCCACAAAATCACGGTTGGCCACCGAATCGATCGCCTGGTTCCGCATACACAAAGAATCACCTATCACAACCAGCCGCGCTAAGTCCCGGCTATTACTCACCCCTTGAACACCGCCTTTCTCGACCGCCGCCATCACGGGGATAGGACCGCGGAAATCCTGAAAGGGATTTTCGTACCCACCCGATTGCGAGTCCGTGGTCACCGCAATCCCGGAGTCACTCGTGAAGGCAATCTCTTCGACCTTTGCCGTGTCTGCCCCCGATAAACCTTTCACCTTGCTCACGGATTGCGGCAAGACCATATACACGCCTGAATTGAATAATGGCTTGACAATGGGATGCGCCACGAAATTCGTCACCAGCATGTCCTGGCCTGTAAACGTACTTTCTTCATCGAGGACGAAATTATAACCGAGGCGCACGCCGAACTCGGGCAGCAGTTTTTCCAGTCCGGACTTCTTGAAAAGACTGTTAATAAGTATAAACGCCCTTCCGCCGCCGTTCAAATAAGCCGTTATCTTCTCCAGCTCGGCCTGTGCGATCGTATCCTGAGGGCCCGCTACCACCAACAAGTTGCAGTCTTCCGGAACTCGATTAGTACCACGTAAAGATAAACGCTCCAATTCCAGGTTCATCTGACGCAGTATATCCGCAAACTTCGAATACCCCGATTCGCCTTCGCTCCGGTAATCCATCTCGCGATGGCCTTCGAGGAAATAGACATTTTGCGGTTCCAAGTCTATCACACTAAACAAGGCGGAGGTAAAAAGCATCTCGCCCTTGAAACTCTTGCGCTTCACCCTCCTACTCTCTCCTGATAACACCTCGCTGACGTCGTAATCCGACAATTCCTTCCCGTGCACCAGCTTCGTCCGGCCATTACAGTCGAACAACACCAGGTTCTTGAAATATGTATTATTGCCGGCGCTGACAAATGAAAGTTTATACTTATCCTTCACCAACTGCGCCCTGCCCGGATTCCTCAAATAATCCACATACTCGACTTCGAGGTTCGGACATTTCAACCGGTACTCGCGCAATAACGCCTCCACCGAGCTGAATACCGGGTCATTACTATCGAAAAAGACGATTACTTTCACCCTGTTGGTTATCGAATCAAGGAGCCTTACGGTCAACGGCGAGAGCATTTCCTCGCCTTCGGACGCCAAGTGTGTCCTTACATAATGATTCGCCGATATCTTATTGACCAGAAAGCACGCCGCGCCGAGCGCCACGACGGAAATCACCACCTGGACCGCCGCCCAGAATCGGCGTCTCGGACTGAAACTCGGCTTTTCAATTCCATCCATATCCATTTAAACCTTCTTATCGCCAACGCCTGCTTTCCAAAACCTTGATCG
The DNA here is from genome assembly GCA_021733835.1 of Verrucomicrobiota bacterium. GTDB lineage: Bacteria > Verrucomicrobiota > Verrucomicrobiia > Limisphaerales > JAIPKD01 > JAIPKD01. Next base: position 26,899 of record JAIPKD010000029.1, on the reverse strand, counting down.
TCATAAAGATCAGAAAAACTATCAGCGTCAGATATAAAACCACATACCTCGTGTCTATGACACCCCTTACAAAATCCTGCATGTGCTCGACCATGGAAATATAACTCAATAATTGCGCGTTCAATTGGGTATCGCCGACATCGAAAACCGCGCGCAGTCCCAAAACAAAAAGCGAGCAACACAATACGAAACTGACTATCGCCGACACTATCTGGCTCCGCGTCAGGACGGACGTAAGGCAACCGATTGAAAGGAACACACCGCCTATCAGTATTATCCCCACATACGTGCCTAGCAGCGCGCCCCAGGTCAAGCCGCCAGGATCGTTCGTGTAATACCTGGTCAACAACACACACGCCGCCAGCGGCAGCCACATAACAAAGAAAAAAACCAACGCACCGGCGAACTTCGCCAATACCATCTGCTGTTCCGTCACCGGCGCAGTCGCCAGGGTCTCGTAGGTGCCCGACGACTTCTCGAGGGCAAAAGACCGCATCGTTATCACCGGCGCCGACAAAAGCATGATCAGCCAGAAATACCACGTATTATAAAACAACTCCGTCACCGGCACATGCGTGGGTTCCACGTTCAGACTCTCCAAGAGTTCCGTAAAACTGAATCCGAGAAAAAACAGCACCGCCGCAATTATTATGTACCCGGTCATCGAAACAAAAAAACCGGCAAGCTCACGCCTAAACAGTGCCCAAAATGCCGCCATTACTCCTCTTCCTCTCCGTTTCTTCTTGTAATATGAATAAAAATATCCTCGAGCGAATGCCTGCAACGCCGTAACTCCCTTAAGTCCCAACCCTCGGACCGGGCCAATCGATAGACTTCCTCCCGCAAATCGGCGCCACCCACCGGTGTGATCGAGCAACGGAAGTAATCCCCGTCCGACGCCGTTATATCAACATATCCGACTCCGGGCAAATCCTCCAATTCAAGCCTAAGCCGGCCCAGCGGCGCCTTTATCTCCGCGATAACCTGACTGCTGTCGCTCATTACCGCCTGAAGATTCTCGGGTGTGTCGGCGGCCAGGATACGACCCTTATGCAGTATCAACACACGATTGCATGTCATTTCGACTTCGGAAAGTATATGCGTCGAGAGCAGTACCGTATGCGCTTTTCCCAGTTCCTTGATAAGCTCGCGCACCGACCGAATCTGGTTCGGATCAAGCCCCTGTGTAGGCTCGTCCAGAATGATCAAGTCCGGTTCGTGAACGAGCGCATCGGCTAATCCCACCCGCTGCCGGTAGCCCTTGGAAAGATGCCCGATCAGTTTCCTGTGCACATCGGCCACACCGCATTCCTCCATTACGGTATTAACGCGGTGGTCACAGTTTTGTCCGCGAAGCCCTTTTATCTTAGCGCGGAATTGCAAGTACTCCCTGACGCGCATTTCCGGGTAAAGCGGGTTGTTCTCGGGCATATAACCTATGCACTTACGCACCTTCTCGGAGGCTGAAAACACGTCGTGCCCAGCCACACTCGCATACCCCGAGGTAGCTGGAAGATAACATGACAGAATCCGCAGCGTCGTGGTCTTCCCTGCGCCGTTCGGGCCGAGCAATCCTACGATCTCGCCCTTGCCTACGTCGAACGATACTGCGTCCAGCGCAAGATTTCCGCCGTATTCCTTCGTCAGTTTATCTACTCTGATCATCGACCCGTCGTTCATTCATTCCCCCGAAATCTACATTTTCTTTCGTAACGGCACATGCGCCGGGCATATTCATCTCACCTTCACTTCCGTCGTGCCGCTGCGGACGGCGACGAATGGCCCGTCCTGCGACTTGACCGCTATTCGAAGTTTAACTGGTTCGCCGCTTTCTTTTCCATATAGTATTTTGGCGGCTTCCACCAAGGATTCCGGTTTCTTACCGTCGACAGATTGGATCAGGAATCCGCGCTTGAGGCCCACCTGATCCGAAGGCCCGCCTTCTTCAACATCCGTTATAACGAATCCGTAGTCCGCACTCCAACCCAGCGCCTCGGCTAATTCGGAATTCAACAATTGCCAGTGCGCACCCGTCTTTTCCCAAATCAACTCGGAATTGAACACCTCCGATTCCGGTTTCAATCCGACATTTAATACCATACTCTCACTACCGCGACGTATCTGCAATTCCACAGGGCCGGTCTTCGCGGTTTTCACTATCTCCATGATTAATCCGACGTAGTTGGACACATCCTTGCCGCCGCCCCCCGTAATAACGTCGCCTTTTTCCAGTCCCGCATCCGCCGCAGGTGACGCCTCTTTGACCTCGGCCACCTCGAAACCGGAAGGCATTATCCGGGCGCCGAACCAAAGGGAACCAAGCGTCTCGGGAGTGAATATTTCCGATAACGACTCCTTCACCCTGCTCACCGGCACGGCAAAGCCTATACCCTGTCTCTCGCTATACACAGCCACATTCAATCCGATCAATTCCGCGTCAAGATTGATCAACGGCCCGCCGCTGCTTCCCGGGTTTATCGCCGCATCCGTCTGCAACCAGTCCGCGATCTCCATCGGTTCCCCGTCCGCCGCAGGACGCCTGTTCTTCGAACTCAAAATCCCCTTGCTCACCGAACCGCCCAGACCGAACGGATTCCCCAGCGCAAGTACGGTCTCGCCAAGATACAAGTCTCCATTTTCCGCAAATTCCAACCAGGGAAGCTTTTCCGTATCGTCGGCCTTGGTTTTCAACACGGCCACGTCACCGGCCGGATCATTCGCCACCACCTCAGCCTCAAACGTCCTGCCGTCGTTGAGCTTTACCCAAATCTGATTCGCGCGCCGCGTCACGTGGTTGTTCGTCAACAGATACCCGTCTTCACTAATAATCACCCCCGAACCTATACTGTATTGCGTCTCGGCGCGTGATTGCCCATAGTATCTACCCCAGAAATCCCGCCATAATTCGGCGAAAGGATCACGATAATAGACTATCCGCTTCGTACCGATATTCACTACACTCGGCAGGACTTTTCGGACGGCGCGCACCGATGCATCGACCCTTGGGCTCGAATCCTCGCCGGACATGCCGCTTGATGTATTTGCAAGGCAGGGCGACTCGATTCCGGAACCGAAAAGCAAAACCAGTAAACCAGCCAGAAAAACGGATGCTTCATTTTTCATGTTAATTATTGTATACTATGACAAAATTAACCCAAATGTATTCATTAAAAATAAAAACCAGCACAGCACACACTGATCATAGCCGGTCTTCCAATGAATTCTCCTCACCGTCACGGTTTTAGAAACAAGTCTCGATAATGGAGTTCACCGACAGTAAAAGATGGTTCTGGATAGCCGCATCCCTCGAGGCGGCGCTTATTCCTTTATCCTTTATCTTGGGTTGGGTATTCGACTGGCATCCCGCAGAAAACCTGAGATGGAACGGTAAGGAGGCGCTTCTGGGCATTTTCAGCGCATTATTGCCGTTCGCCGGGTACATATGGATTCTCGGATCGGAACACGCGGGGTTCCGCAGAATACAGGCATTTCTCGACGATGTAATGCGGCGGCTTTTCGGTAATTGGAATATCCTGCAATTGGCCGCTATATCGATCCTCGCCGGCCTCGGCGAAGAGCTCTTGTTCCGTGGTTTCCTCCAGGGAATACTTGAGCAAACGACCAATGCCTTCGCCGCTGTAGCCATATCAAGCATCGTGTTCGGCATGTTTCACCTTATAACGCCGTTGTACGCATTAATAACGATAATAATGGGCGTGTATATCGGCTTGATTTATATGGTCACAGACAGCCTGCTGATTGTGATCATGCTCCACGCGGTTTATGACTTTGCGGCGCTCATGCATTACCTTCGCATCCACGCACACGGTCGCTCGCACGACACACAATAGCATTTACAGTCGCGTCCATCGAGTGCATGTCGAACAATACCCCTTCTAAACGGTACCCATACCGACGCTTTGGAGCGTCTGGAACAGCTTACCCTCGGTCCTGATGGTCGGCGCGATAATGATCTCGGTCTCCTGGAACTCGCGGATAGTTTTTGCGCCTACGTTCCCCATGCACGTTGTTATGGCGCCGACAAGGTTTTGCGAGCCGTCGTCGACCGTAGCCGGTCCGAACAGTATTTGATTGAGCGATCCGCTCAAACCCACCTTGATACGCGTACCCCGGGGGAGGTTGGCGTGGGGTGTGGCCATTCCCCAATGGTTTCCCTTGCCGGGCGCCTCCTTGGCCCTGGCAAAGGCGCTGCCGATCATAACCGCATCGGAACCGCAGGCAAACGCCTTACAGACATCCCCCCCTTTACTCATCCCGCCGTCGGTAATGATAGGCACGTATTTACCCGTATTCTTGAAATGCTTATCGCGGGCGGCGGCGCAATCGACGGTGGCCGTCACCTGCGGCACCCCCAATCCGAGCACGCCCCTGCTGGTACATGCGGCGCCCGGGCCGACGCCGATCAACACGCCCCCAACTCCGCATTCCATTAATTCAAGTGTTACGTTGTAAGTAACTGCGTTACCGACGATAACCGGTATTTTCAACGAATCGACTAATGCAGCCAGGTCCAGTGTCTTATATTCACTGGAAATATGACGGACGGTGGATACGGTAGACTGAACGATAAAGAGGTCCGCGCCGGCCTCCTGGGCGATTGCAGAGAACCTCTCGGCTTTCTGTGGTATGGAACTGACGGCGGCATATACGCCCGCATCCTTTAATTCCTTCACGCGTCGGGCGATGAGTTCTTCCTTGATAGGCGCCTGGTAAATCTTCTGGATAATGGATGTAACCTCGGCGCGGTCTGCGTTGACCACCTTCTCAATCACTTCGCCGGGATTTTCGTATCGTGTTTGTACGCCCTCGAGATTAATCACGCCCATTCCGCCGAGCTTACCCATTTCGGCGCAGAACGGGACATCCGTAACGCCGTCCATGGCGCTTGCAAAGATAGGTATCCGCAAGGTCAGGGCACTCCCGTCCTTACGTGGTATCTCAAAACGAACGTCAACTTCGTTCGGATTAATAGTCACATCCCCCGGCACGAGGGAGATTTCATCAAACCCGTAAGTAACACGGGCCTTCCGATTACGGCCGATCCACATTCCCATAGCTTTAAATCTGTATTTAAGGTTTCTTGATATTCACGAAATTCGCCACGGCAGGCATCGATTTTAAAACTTGATACTGTCGTTTGATGTCCCGCACTGCGGACACCTCGAGCGGTCTACGTCCGCATCATCCGTATAAACAAAAGCGCACTTCTCACAGCGGAAAATACGATCCTCGCTTGGCGTCGGTTCGAACCTCCGCCGAAGAAGCTCTGAGTATAAGGAAATTACCGCCAACGCGGCAAGCAGAGAAAACACATAAACATAAAAAATCGTATCCGGTGTCATTTCATTCCCTTGTTTCTTCATTACTCAGCCCGCCGCTCCCCGGTGGTAGAACGGCCCAAAGAAAATTCATCCGCCCCCAACACAACGCAGTCTCGTCGTCGGCCCCGAAAACAGGCGCGAACCTGAGCTGTTTCACATACTCCATGGCTCTCGCATCTGCTGCGGCCGAACCTGAGGACGAAACGGCGCGCACCGAAAACACAGCTCCATTATTGTCAACCGCCACATTAAAAACAGTGGAATCAAGGACATCCGTCCCGCGCCACGCGGGGTACTCGGTTCGTGTCAGAACCTCGCGCCCGCTCAACTCACCCTCTACCCTCACCACTGTCTGGGTCTGCGCCGTAACATTCGGCACCAGTGGTTCATTCAATTCCGGCGCAGGTTTTTCAATAAAACTCAGCAGCTCCGGATATTCTTTCACCACCTCGTCCGGAAATGTCTTACCCAAATCATCAGGTCTCAAAACGAATCCTTCCATCGGCGGCGCTGTTAGGTCGATCGGCGCCGGTTCGAATTCGTCATTTTTCAACCATGCATGCCCGGAAAATCCACGAATATCGGCAAGCGCGAACACGGACGGGTCTCTCAATTCAGCAAGCTCCTCCAATTCCCCGGCGTACGCAGATTCAAGCGGCATAGCGAACTCGGGTTTTTCCGGCACCTGTCTTTTTTTTCCTGGTGGGCCTTTGGAAAAGTACCAGAGAAAAAACAGATGGAGCAGAAATACGAGGATGACCGACCAAGTAATCAACGATTTATCGCAGACGTATGTGTTGGAACCGACATTCATCTCACCGCCTTCAATCCCTGTCTCCGGACTGGATCGCCAATAGAACGCGTTCCATCCCGGCATCATAAGCCGCCTTTTGCAGCCGGATCACTGATTCATATTTGGCTTCACGATCCGCCTGGATCACCAGAGTTAATCCCGGCACTCTCTCCGCAACCTCCGAAAACCGCGAAACCAGATTACTTTCCTGAATCATGTGGTTGTCGAAATACACGCGCCCGGAACGATCCATGGCCACTACCTCGACCGGCCCACGTACTCCGGGCAAATCACGCCCGCCGGTCTTCGGCAACTCTATCTCAAGCCCCGGTATGAAAACCAGGGAGCTCCCGATAAACATGAAAATCACGAGCAGAAACAACACAGCCGCAATCGGCGCTGTCTCTAACGGGCCCTTGATTATCTTAGCCTGGCGCGGAAATCTCATTGCATCTTGGGACCATTGGGTTCGGTCAGTATATTGAGAATCTCGGAGGCCGCCTTTTCCATATCCAGCACAATCGCATTGACCCTGCTCACCAGGTAATTATACCCGGCATTACACGGTATCGATACGGCCAGTCCGGCCGCGGTACATATCAACGCCTCCCAAACGCCCTGCGCGAAGGTGCTGGTTGTGGCGAATACACCCGCATTCTGAAGAGCAGAAAACATCCTGATGAATCCAAGCACCGTACCCAGCAAGCCCAATTGCGGCGTCAACTGCGCAAGCGTCGCCAGAAGATTCAGCTTTTTCTCCAGTCGCGGCACTTCAACCAGTCCGGTCTCTTCCAACGATTCCCTGACACCCTCTCTACCGCGGTCACGGTTCAAAATCGCGGTCTTAACCAATCGCGCCACCGGGCCCGGCGTGGCGTCGCAGATCGATAGCGCCTCGACTATGTTCGCCCTTCGCAGGACGTTACGAACGCCGTTTACGAATTCGGTCGAGTTAATCTGCGCCCGGTGGTAATGGAGCCATCTCTCAATAAAAACCACTATCGCAATAGCGCTGGCACCGAGAATCAGCCATATCATCGGGCCGCCTTTATCCAATAAGAACGGCAACATGATGTTTATGATATTCGTTCGTTCGAACTACCGCAAGTCTTCCCGTTCAATTTCCTGAAATACCCCCCAATAAAAAAGGCTCCCTCCCGTTAGAATAGGAAAGGAGCGTTTCTTAAGAACGCGACACACCGGCGCCGCGGCGGCTGATTACCGTTACCTTGCAAGTCTGCGTTGGAGAAACTCGGCTTCTTCTCTTGCGCTCTTATCGCCGGCGGCGATTCGCGCGGCCATTCGCTGTTGCACCTGACGCATTGTCTGGTGCACCGCCATCCGTTGGCGTTTCGAAAGTCCGCGTTGCCGCTGCAACTCATTGAGCCTGACCGCCGCGCCTTCGTAATTATTCTGCCGCACCCGGTTCACCACCTCTTCGGCGATCTGCTTGGGTGGTATGTAAACCTCGGGATTCACATCGGGCGGCGGTTCATTTGTTTCCGCTCCGGCAAAGGCCTCTTCCAATTGATTGACCTCCACCTTCTCCGGAATCTCTTTTTCACCGCAACCGGCGACAAACAGCGCCACCGGAATTATGCAAGTCAGTGTTAAAACTATCTTTTTCATATCAATCAACTAATTTAGAAAATCCAAACTAAATTTTATCTATACTCTTGGCCACCATTGAAAGAACCCGGCATACACCAGAGCCTGTTCGGCGTTCGGCCACGGCCACGCGTCTCCTCATCGTAGAATTTGTCGTACTTGATATACTCCACATGGAGACCGAAGCAACCTATGGTAGCGCCTACATTATGCCGCTCGGATATGCCTTCATCCGGGAAGCTCGATGCATCGTTGAAATAGAACGGCGTCTGTTCGTCGGTCTCCCATAGCATGATATCATCGGCATTAAAATCAGTAATATTAAAGGTTTGAGGGTACGGGTTTTGGCCATACCCACAAACTGCGCCGTTCATAATGTAACTGGACAGTTTCTGGACACGCTGCTCGAACAACGTCTTGTACATACCGCCGTTTGTTTTATCGAGCGGGCACCAATAGACCTTCTCCTGGCCACCCAAGTATTTATAAATCAGGCCTCCCCTCAATTGCTGGCGCTGTTGGGCCAGATCGTCCTGTACGAGTGCAGTGACATAAAGCCAATTTCTCCGGCCGTCCGCCACTTCGTTTGCCGTTCCCCAGCCGCACCATGGCATCCGATCCTGGTTGTCGGTCACATACATGCTAATCCCCAGCAATACCTGCTTCTGGTTATTCGTACAAGTCGAGCGCACGGCCTGTTCCTTGGCCTTCGCCAACGCCGGCAGGAGCAGTCCCGCCAATACGGCTATGATGGCGATAACCACCAGAAGCTCGATCAGCGTAAAACCAGCCCTGCTTCGTCTCGTCCGTTCTCCGCCTCCGATTAAATCTCTATGCTTTTTCATAACATCATCTTCTCTTTTTTTCGTTTCCGTCCATATTCACACCGAGGAGCTTTTATCAAATATAACCGAATTCGCTTCAACTCGTCAATACCCAATTCGAATCCATTCATTCAATATTATCGTCCAATAAGGGATACTACAGCAGGGATTCTCTCTGATTATATGTTAAAAGCGGCATTTATTGATAGGGCAGCCGATCTTTTGCCCCTTAAATTATCCATGAAAACCACGCAGAACATATAAGTAAAAGGATTTACTTATGCCGGCTCATGGGTTAGTTTTTTTTCTAAATGAGACCGGCGAAACCGGAGATATGTCCCGTTTGCGGAGCGTCTGTTCCGCCAAAGGCGGGGGTGTGTCCGGGGTGCGGCTCTTGCGAAGAAACCGGTTGGTCTGGTGAAGCTTATTACGACCAACTCGACCTGCCGGACGATGAATTTGATTACGATGAATTCATTCAAAACGAATTCGGAAGCGCCTCGATGGTCAAACCGCGAGGGATAGGCTGGTTCTGGTGGATAATCGCGGTGCTGGTCGCCTTAATGATGTTCTGGTTTTTTTTCCCTGCAATTCTTTGAAGGCAAAATAAAGATTTAAATAACGCCGCCATAAAAAACGGCGCCGCTTTGCTTGACATAGGAGACTTTGTTCCTGAGAATCGCTCCGTATCAAAAAAACGTAAAAAACAAACCGCCGGAACAAATTAATGGAAAATCCAAAAACCAAGCAAAAAGGCACCTTCGAAGGAGTAACATTCTATCACTGGCTGGTCGTAATCATTGCGTCCTGTGGCTGGTTGTTCGACTGCATGGATCAAAGGATATTCGTCCTCGCACGTGAGTCCGCATTGAATTCACTGCTCGGCGCAGACGAACAATCGGCATTGGAGACATTCATCGGGATAGCGACCGGCTCGATGATCTTCGGCTGGGCCACCGGCGGCATCATTTTCGGAATGATGAGCGACAAGGTGGGACGCGTCAAAACAATGGTCACGACACTATTGGTTTATTCGCTTTTTACCGGCGTGTCAGGCCTGGCGCAATCATGGATAGACTTCACCATATACAGATTCCTTGTCGGCCTCGGCGTAGGCGGCATGTTCGGTGCGGCGACCACGTTGGTTGCCGAGAGTGTTCCCGGAAATTTCAGGTCGATGGCACTCGGCTCGCTTCAGGCGCTCTCGGCCACCGGTAACCTGATCGGATCAATGGCTGCACTGTGGGTTAATCCGGGACAAGAAAATTTCCTTGGCGACTTCTCAGGCTGGCGCGTCTTGTTTTTTGTGGGGATCGTGCCCGCCATCCTCGTAATCCCGATCGTATTCGGGCTCCGCGAACCCGAGGCATGGAAAGAAGCAAAGCGTAAGTCCAAGGATGCAAAGGTTAAGAAGGCCATCGGCTCGCCCATTGAACTCTTCAGAGACCGCCGGTGGCGGCATCATACCATAGTTGGCCTATGCCTCGGAGTCTCAGGCATGGTCGGACTTTGGGGGATAGGCTTTTTTTCACCTGAGCTGGTCACACACGCACTAAGTGACACGCCGATCCAGCCAACGGAAATTAAAGAGCCCCAGAAATTATTAACAACCATCAAGGAAGCCGAATCTCCGGCAGTGGTACATATTAAGGGACAATTGGCGCCTGAAACGATCCAACAGTTGGACGCCGCATCCCAAGACAGCCTGACAAACACCGCGCTCATCGAAGCCGTAGTCGCCGATCTCAACACCGCGATCCTGGGTGGATGCATCTATGAGGAGGGCGCTTTCGATATCGAAAATATGTCCAAGCGAACCCGCAAATCAGTGGATCAATACCTTGAAGAACCTGAAGAGGCGAACATATCCAGGCTCAACCGCGAACTCATCGAATTCACACTTCCATCGATTCCACAGTTGCAAAGTTTCATCGACGGTGTCCGCGCCAAGGCGATGGCCCTGCAGGATGTCGGTGCATTTCTCGGGATGCTGGCATTTACACTTGTCGCCTCGTACCTGAACAGACGCAAGGCGTTCTTTTTTGCCTTCGTCCTGTGCCTAATCAGCACCATATTCGTATTTTACTCGCTTGAAACCGAGACCGACGCCTATTGGATGCTTCCGTTAATGGGCTTTGCGCAATTGGCGGTTTTCGCCGGGTACTCGATCTACTTCCCGGAATTGTATCCAACGCGCCTCCGCGGTACGGGTGTCGGATTCTGCTACAATACCGTGCGTTATCTCGCGGCGCCGACGCCGATCCTGATGGGATACTTGAGCACGATTATCACCTTCCGCACCGCCGCTATTATCATGTCGTCGATTTATCTGCTGGGTCTCATAGCATTGGTCTGGGCGCCTGAAACAAAAGGACAACCACTGCCGGAAGATTAGTTCAATCAAGAACCACTCAACAGGCCCTGTGCTGAACGGCACAGACAATATCCGGCTAACCTGCGCCGTTGTAAGCTCATGAATCACATGGTTCATAAACTCAATCCGGCCATGGCAAAATGAACACACCCAAACCCGATATAAAGTCACTCAAACGCGACGAACTCGCCGGCTGGATAAAGTCAAATAACTATCCCCAGTACCGTGTCGATCAAGTCCTGGAATGGTTATATAAACATAAGACCGGCGCATGGGAAAAGATGTCGAATCTCCCTAAATCTTTGCGGGATTCGCTCAAAGAAGCATTTACGCTCCAAACCATCAAACTCGTAGAACAACGTAAGACATCCGATAACACGATCAAATTCCTCTGGCGCTTCCACGACGGCGCGCTCATTGAATCCGTCCTGCTCCGCGCCAGCCCCGCACTCTATGGCGATCCCGGCGACCGCCGCACGCTATGCATATCGACCCAAGTCGGCTGCGCCCTCGCCTGCCGGTTTTGCGCAAGTGGCGCAAGAGGCTTTATTCGGAACCTTGATGTGCACGAAATCATCGAACAGATCGCAGCCATAGACCGTCCGGAAAACTGTGTCGAATCACCTACTATCAGCGAATCGGACGCGCCTGCGCAGACAAATATCGCCAAGGAACGGGCGGGCCTTAATATCGTCATAATGGGCATGGGCGAGCCACTGGCCAATTACAATGCGTTAATCAAGGCGCTCTCGATTATCAACGCCCCATGGGGACTCGGAATCGGCGCAAGGAAAATAACCATCTCCACCGCCGGTATCGCGCCCCGAATCCAAGACCTCGCCGGCGAACCGTCACAATTCCGCCTCGCAGTATCGCTACATGCGGCAACCGACCAAATCAGATCACGATTGATGCCGATTAATGATAAATATCCACTAAGCGAATTGATCTCCGCATGCCTTCACTACGCAAAGAAAAAAGGCAGGATGCTGACATTCGAGTATATCCTCATGGACGGCGTAAACGATTCGGTGTCACAAGCCGAACGCTTGGCTTCAATCGCTCGCCGAACGCACGCCAAGGTCAATCTTATCCCATATAATCCCGTTCCCGGATTCCCGTGGAAGTGCCCGCCGGCCGATGTACAATCGAAATTCTTGAAAACACTCGAAAAACATGGAATCCCCGCCACGCTCCGCCGCGAAAAAGGCGGTGATATCGATGCGGCATGCGGACAGCTACGATTGCGTACTATCAGGGAAAATCGTTGATCATGGACCTAGCGGCTCACCGCCCCTTTTTTGGTCTTTGTGGTTTTTTAAAGTTGAATAACCACCCCCGCAGTTCTCCATCTCCCCCCATACACGTACACGTTCTCGTTCACGTTCGCCTAATCACCTTTAGGAATTCCGGAAACGGCCGTAATTCGTTTCACATTCCGGCGAATATTATGGATATTGTATCAAAATCGGATAGAATAAGGTTGCTCAATCGAGAATAGGGTTTAATATTGGCTTTAAAAGATAATCCGGCGACGTGAATATAAAAAATTACAACGCCGCCTTCAAAACGGAAATTTATGGAACGTTTCAGCGACCTAGAAAAATCGTTCAGGGAATTCACCTTGGACAACAAACGCCTGCTCCAGTTCATTCCAGCGGTGATTATTGGGATCCTGTTGATTTGGGGTGCCGCCACATCTTGGTTCACCATCGATCCCGAGGAGGAAGGTGTAGTCTTGAGATTCGGAAAACACACGCGCACCGTAGAACCCGGACTCCATTTCAAAATCCCCTGGGGAATTGAAAAGGTCTATCCCGTGCCCGTTAAACGCCAGCTAAAAGAGGAATTCGGATTCCGCACAACCAGCGCCAACGTCAGATCAAGCTTCACTACAGCCGGCCGCGAAAAAGAATCGGAAATGCTCACCGGCGATCTCAACGTCGCCAACGTCGAGTGGACTACACAATACATGATCGTTTCCCCCTTCGACTACCTGTTCAAGGTCAGGAACCTCGTCGATACCTTCAGAGATATGAATGAGGCCGTAGTCCGCGAAATCGTAGGCGACAGAACAATAAACGAAATTCTCACAACAGGCAGGATCGAAATCGAGTCCGAGGTAGAGGAAAAACTCCAACAACTTTGTAAACAATACGAAATGGGCATCAAAATCTACCGCGTCAACCTGCAGGACGTCAACCCGCCGGAACCGGTTAAACCCGCATTCAACGAGGTCAACCAGGCGCAACAGGAGAAGGAAAAGATGATCAACGAGGCGTTCCAGCAATATAACAAGGTCATACCCAAGGCCAAGGGCGAAGCCGAAAGAATAATCGAGGAAGCCCGCGGTTATGCCGTGCAGCGCACAAACATAGCTTCAGGCGAGGCCTCAAGATTTAATGCCATATTCAGTGAGTACCAAAAGGCACCGGAAGTCACCACACGCCGCATATACCTCGAAACCATGGAGACCGTCATGACCAATGTCGCCAGGAAAATCATCATAGACGAACAGGCATCAGGTATCCTCCCACTCTTAAATCTCAACCAACAATCCGAATAACTATGAAAAAGTCACTCATAATACTGATCATTCTCGGGGTAGCCCTAATTATTTTCGCGCTATGCACATTCATTGTCCGCGAAGACCAACAGGTCTTTATAACACAATTCGGCCGACCTGTCGGCGATCCCATTAAAGAGGCAGGCCTGCACTTCAAGCTGCCGGTCGTTCAAAAAGTCCATAAGTTCGATAGACGTTTCCTCGAGTGGGACGGCGACGCAAATCAGATTACCACTAAAGACAAACGCTACATCTTTGTAGACACCTACGCGCGCTGGAAGATTATGGACCCATTGGTCTTTTTCCAAAAGGTCAATGACGAACGCGGCGCCCAGACGAGGCTCGACGACATTCTCGACAGCGCCACTCGCAATTCCGTAGCCAGTCACGACCTGGTGGAAATCGTGCGCTCCATAGAACGCCCCGACATCACCACTGTGGAAAATGTAACAAACACCACACAGAACGTCTTACCAATGTTCTCATATGGCAGGGCTAAAATAGCCGAAAACATCTTAAGCAATGCCGCGCCCGTGCTTGAACAATGGGGTATCGAGCTGCTCGATATTAAGTTTAAACGAATCAATTACGAGGAGTCGGTGAAGCAAAGTATCTTCGACCGTATGACATCGGAAAGGCGTAGGATCGCCGAAAAATACCGATCCGAGGGTGAAGGCGAAGCCAGTATAATCGGCGGCCAGCGCGAACGCGATTTGCTCACTATCCGCTCCAAGGCCGAACGTAAGGTCGAGGAAATCAGAGGGGAAGCCGACGCCAATGCCACGGAAATATATGCCTCCGCTTACAATCAGAACCCCTCCTCTCGCAGCTTCTTCGCATTCATCAAGTCCATGGAAACTTACGAGAAAAGCTTAATGGGTAATGATTGGCTGATTTTATCAACCAAGAACGACTTATTGAAATACATCCACTCGTCGACCGCCGCTGATCCCAATACGCTCATACCGGCGGACTCGATGTCGGCGCCTAACACCTCATCGACCACGACCACCGCGCCGGTCAACACAGTCAGGCAGCTTCAATAACACCATCCAGCAAATGAACAATACGCTCCGCCGCCGATGCCACGCTTGAATCGTGTGTCGCGATGACCAGCGTGGCGCCGCGCTCGGAGTGTAGCGAGCTCAGCAATTCGATTATCTCCTCACCCGTATGCGAATCGAGATTCCCTGTAGGCTCGTCCGCGAAGATAACCTCGGGACTATTAATCAGCGCCCTGGCGATCGCCACCCGTTGTTGCTCGCCTCCGGAAAGCTCGAAAGCCCTGTGCTCCATACGATCGCGTAGCCCAACCTGAGCAAGAAGTTCCTCCGCCTTCTCCTTCACTTCCATTGCATTCCTTCTCGAAATCCGCCCCGGCAGACATACGTTTTCTAAAGCATCCAACTCGGGCAACAAATGATAGGCCTGAAATACGAATCCGACGCGGCGGTTCCGAAAACCCGCCAAATCGGAATTCGATAACGCCGTTAAATCACGCCCCATGAACATCACCTTCCCGGCGCTCGGCCGGTCAAGTCCGCCGAACAAATGCAACAGCGTACTCTTACCGGCGCCGGACGCGCCTTGAATCGCCAAAAACTCACCGGCGCGAATCTCAAGGTTCACTCCCCTCAAGACCTCGACCGGTTTTCGGCCTAGCGTATACGTTTTATGCACGTTTTGCGCTTCTAATACCGGACAGCCCAAATCCCGGCCGTCCGCCGAATGTGTATCACGCTGTTTCAAAATCTGCTTATCTACTCCACATTGCATTGTTTGGAATCTGATAAAAAAAGGCGCCCACGGCGTTGATCCTCATTCATGTCTCAACGCCTCCACAGGCTCGAGCCGGCCTGCATTCCAGGCCGGAAAAAGTCCCGCAAGGATACAAATGAACAGTGACGCACCACAAATCACCGCTATGTCACCCGGCACTATCAATGCAGGCAGCTCGCTGAAGTGGTATATGGCCGCCGGAAATAACTCGAATCCGGTCAGCCTGTTCATAAAACCGAGAAACTCATTCCTATAGCTCAACGCCAACATCCCGAGTCCGAATCCGACCAATACGCCGATGATCCCCACGATCATACTCTGACTAAGGAAAATAAACGTAATCTGAAACCGGGTGGCGCCAAGCGCCTTCAACATCCCTATCTCCTTGGTCTTCTGAACCACAAACGTAATCAACGCACTGGTTATCCCGAACGCGGCCACAATCATTATAAAAAACAATATATAAAACATCACGTTCTTCTCCACGGCCAGCGCGTTCAGGATGCCCGAATTCTCTTCCATCCAGGTCACAAGCCTAAACTGTCCGTCCAATCCCTCGAGCAATTCGCTTCTAACCGTGTTTGCCTTGAACGGATTATTTATCATTATCATCAGACCGTGCACAGCGTCATCCAGGTCATACAAATCCTGCGCGTTCATTAAGGAAGTGATTATCACAGAAGAATTGTATTCGAAATAACCGACATCGAATATTCCCTTAACCACATAATCATCAGGAAGCACCACCTCTCTCTCTCCGTCATCGCCGACTTCTTTCATCTTCTGCAAGTTCCGGGGAGAGTAAATCGCCAATACATCACCCACATTCAAGCCCATGGAATCCGCGAACTGGCGTCCAACCAGCAACCCGTAACCGCTCACATCATACTCGCCCTCGACAATGCTGTCCGGCAATACCGTCACACGCCCTTCCATATCCGGCACAATACCCTTGACCCACGGCGCGGACACAAGGGGATTCCCTACCTCCGGTTGTGTTTCGACCAGCACCTGGCCCATAACAAACGGCGCAACTCCACGAACATCCGAATTCGTGGCAATGCGCTCCATCGGCCCCATCCAGTTCCTCATCGGTTCATTATATCGCGTCACCTTCAGATGCGCATTGAATCCCATGATCTTATCCCGCAATTCCCTGTCAAAGCCGCTCATGACGCTGATCACGATTATCAAAACGGCCACGCCCAGCGTAACACCGATTATCGAGATCAGCGTAATCATGGATACAAAAGTCCTCTTCGGACGCAGGTACCTCAGCGCAAGCGCCGGCTCATATGGCAACCTAAACATGGCAAAGCAGGCTATCCGCACAACATACTAATGTCAATATGGCCGATTAAAAACACCTCGCGCCCAGCCGGGATTGACCGCCCGCCCGCGAACGCTTCAAGGAATTGAAATAATTATTGCATCCTATCGGTTACATAATTAAAATTCTTTATACCATCGGTCGTAATGGATAGTTATACTTAGTTAAGCTGGAAGGAAAGCGATACAAGAGTTTATTGATTTCAGACAATGTTCGGTACAAGTAGAAGTAAAGGCACGGGGCGCTATTACCTCCTCCCGGGTATGGGAAGGAGCAACCGGCGACAGCGAAAGAGGATTTTTCGTATGTCGTTGTTATTCGGAATCCTCTTCTCCATCATTTTCGGAGCATTGCTCTATCTATTGAATACGATGTAAGCCGTGAAACCGGCGGCTAAGGAGTAATTCCTCTAAAAGCTAATAAACAGCGACATTTATCTGAAGAAATCAATTCGTCCGCTTCCGTCTTTAGCTGTGGACGCGAACGTCATAGCCCCTCCCAATAAGCCGGCTGAGCATTGCCGCCATGCGGTCCAGCTCTGTCTTACGTTCCCGGCTCTCGGCCTTGTCCAAAGCGTTGCCGGCCACGAGAACGTCCTGAATCGCTGCGCACTCCAATGTCGAACCGCAGGCAATCTCGAAGTATCACCGCCGGTCGGCTTGTGCCGTCTTGCCGTTTGCTTCGGCAATGTTCAACGGGATCTACTGACTGGCGCGAAGCCACTGGTCACGCGCCGGGCGGCGCACTCCGGTCAACGAATCGGTCGTCTCGTAGACCCAGGCCACGTATGCGATTGACAGACGGTAGACGTTGAGTTTCTCGCGTCCAAGTCCCATGATGCTCGATTTCGATCCCGATTTCGATTTGGATTATGATCGAACTACTATGTAGCATAGAAAGGTGTTATGCGCATTTTTTTATGTCGTCCTGTATAGAAATGACCAAAACAAAAACCGCGCTTGCATTGGACACATATATTACTGTATTTTATCGAAGCTGGATCGAGTATGATTATTGGTTGAATCCTACGGCGGGGTTTTTGAACGTATAAGAATGCTCGAGGCCGACTTCATGCCGGTGTGGCGGAATTGGCAGACGCACGGGACTTAAAATCCCGGGCCCTTAGAAAGGCGTGTCGGTTCAAGTCCGACCACCGGCACCAATTGAACTCCTCATCACGCATGCACGAACCATACACAGGATCAAGACTTTGTAGTCGGCCTATGGAATCCCGCACGAGTCATTGCCCCCCACCCCTTTTTCTTGTTTAAAAAATGCCACGTCCCTTCTAGTCGCCACAAGTTATTGATCTGTCTATACCCGAAATTCTCGGCAATCGCGCCAGCCAGTAACCTAAGCAAATCCGACGGTCTCTTCGTATGGCCCGTTGTAAATTCCTCCAGAAACATCGAACCCACACTCAAAAAGATGCCAAATACAAAGGTCAACCCCAGGTACGCCAGGAAGAAGTTCAATCCAAGCACACCGCCGGCCAGGGCGATAACCACCAGCAGGTATCCCAGCGATTCGATCAATGGTCCAATTACATCGATGACAAAGAAATTCGTCATACCGAAAAGCCCCGCCATCCCGTATGGCGGCGAAAAGACCATCCGCTTGTGCTTGAACATCGTCTCGAGCAACCCACGCTGCCACCGCGTTCGCTGCCGGCGCAAAATCTTTAAACTAGTCGGCACCTCGGTCCAGCATACCGGGTCCGGCACATAGACCACCGAATACGGCATCTTCTTCTCAGCGAAATACCGGTGGAGTTTTACGACTATCTCCATGTCTTCACCCACGGTATTATGGCTATATCCACCCACCAACAGCGCGGCGTCGCGTTTGAAGAGACCGAATGCGCCGGAGATAATCAACATCGATTTCAACCTGCTCCAGGCCAACCGCGCGATCAGGAAGGCGCGCGTATATTCAATCGTTTGGAACATAGGCAAAAAAGCCCCCGGCAACCGCTGCTCGAGCACTTGTCCGGCGCGCACGACACAACCATTGGCAACCCGTATGCGGCCGCCCACGGCGATCGACTTTTCCGGGTTCCTCAAAAACGGACGCACCACACGCAACAACGAATCGGGGTCCAGGATCGAATCCGCGTCCACAGCACAGAATAACGGACACCTCGAGATATTGATCCCGGCGTTCAACGCATCCGACTTCCCGCCGTTTTCCTTGTCCACTACCAGCAACCGTGGATATCGCGGGCTCCCATAAAGTCCGCGAATCCGCTTATGCGGTGCGACAACCTCGTATACACGCTCGATAGGTTTAAGTTTCAATGCCTTGATTATCTCCTCCAAAGTACCGTCTTTGGAGCCGTCATTGATGACTATCACCTCGAAATTCGGATAATGCAGAGATATCAGTGATCTGACATTTTCAACTATTGTGGCCTGTTCATTGTACGCGGGCACCAAGATCGATACAGGCAATGATATATCACCGGTCAACAATTCCCATAAGTCCCCCTCGAAAAAGCTCCTATACTGGCATCTCAGCTCCAACGCCGAGAACATAAATTGAATTAAGTAAACAATCGCCTGAATAACAAGGAAGGCAAAGACCAGGAGATTAGCCCAGTATATGAATTGCTGAAAATATATAAACCAGTTGTCCATTCTAAATCTTATGCAACCATCAACAGTTTCTCGCGAAGGTAGCCCTTGGCCAAAGTACCGGCCGGCGTTTCCGGATTCGCCGCCGCCAAATGCAAATACGTTATCCCCTTCGGCCCCATCTTAAATAATGCTTCCGCCGCGTAAAATCGCACCCACCACGACTCGTCATTTAAACACTCGTCAAGCACAGACACCGAATACGGGTCTCCGATCATTCCCAGCGTTTTGGCCGCCTGCGCCCGTACTTCCCAGTTCGGATTATGGATCGCCATCATCGTTGCCGGCACGCCCCGCGGGTCTCCAATCCTCCCAAGCGCCTGAAGCGCAAACAGCGTCGCCTTGGGTGATCCGGAATCTACTAATTCCGTCAGAACCGGCACACTATTTAAACTACCGATGAAGCCCAGCGCCTCCGCGGACAAAATCTTGGCGTTTTCCGAATAATCACCCCTGATAACTTCACAAAGCTCGAGTCCGGTCTCCATTCCAAGCTTCTGAAATACCTCCCTCACCCCGAGCGGATAATCCGAGGCGGCCGGCGCCAGTTTATCCACAAGATATTTCACAGGCACTTTAACATCCAGACCAGCCAAAGACTTCGCCGCCTCAAGTCTCACTATGATATTCTTATCTTCCAACGCATACTTCAATCCTTCAACCACCTCAGGGCGTTTTATCATCCCTAACGCCCTGCACGCCTGAACGCGCAAGTGCCATTGCCGCTTTTTTAGACTTTTAATATTATCCTCCACAACACCAAGCGCCTCCATCAGCTTAACTATCCGCTCGGAATACTCACCTTCCAGCTTCGGGAGGATATCAGAAAGAATACGTAACAGCAGTCTCCGGTCACTGCGTCTCAGGCCCTCCTTAAATGCCTCGAATGACTCATCACTTTCAATGACACCGAAGGCGCCTTGAATGAGTTCATCCATCCTCGCCTGCTCGCGCCGCTCTTTGGCGAATCGCCAGCCCCTGATACAAATGAGCGCCAACATCGAAACTATCGATAATAGTGCGAGACTCGACGTAATTATCAGGATCAGCCTGAATAATGTCATATTCAAATAAGGTTCAACCACTGGATATTATTGTTCAATATCAAACATATTCTTCAGACGTCGGCACTCATTTCCACGATACATTTCCCCACCGAGATTAATCCGGAGCCTATACCACTCGGCCCTCCGATACAACCTCAAACCTCCATAATGCCGCTCAAAATATGTTTGACCCCTACTTTAATCTGACTTACCGTTCGGTAGGGTTTTATGAAAACCGGTGAAGAAAAACGGAAGACTATTCTCGATGCAGCTTTGAGGTGCTTCGCCGACAACGGTTATTCATCCACGTCGGTACAGCATATCGTGGATACGGCGAAGATAACCAAGCCCATGCTCTATTACTATTTCACCAATAAGGCGGGGCTTTTCCAGGCGCTGATCGACTGGATGCATGAGGAACGCTATCGCGTAATTTGCAATGGAATTCACAAAGGCCGCGATTTCAAAAGCCAACTCGTCGAGATCATGTGCGGTATGTTTGAATTTTGGGAAGACCATCGTGAGGCAATGCGCCTTGCCTTGGCGTCACTGTTTGCGCCGCCCAATGAATATCCGAAGGACGAAAATTGCGCGGCCAAAGGACGCAGGAATTTCGAGTTATTAATGAACTTGATGAAAGAAGGCAAGAAGTCCGGCATCCTGAAACGTCATTTTAATACCGAACAACTCGCCCTCGGATATATCGGGCTGATGAACATGTACGGAATGCTCCAGTTCATCGAACCGAATGCCGTCAAAATGAACCGGAAAACGGCAAAGGACTTAGTCACACTGTTCTTGGAAGGCGCTTTAAATAAGCAATCATCCTCTAACAAAACAAAAAAATGAAAATTCACTGTCTTAAAGAATTCACGGTATCAGCGATTATAACGGCGTCGGCGTTAGCGGGATTCACAGGCTGTTCACAAGGCTCGAACAACGCAGGCCAAGAACCAATGCCCATCAATGTAGTGGCTGTAGACGCCGAAACCCGAAGGTTATCAGAAACACTGCCGGTCGTCGGTAATATATCACCCAACGAAATCATCGACATTAAACCGGAAATCTCGGGTAGGATAACGGAACTCAATTTCAACGAAGGCGAATCAGTAAGCGAAGGCCAAGTACTGGTGCGACTCGATGACTCGGAAACATCTGCAATGCTCGAGCAAGCCAGGGCGGAATTCAAATTGAGCCGGGCTAACCTCGAGCGCTCCCGAGCACTTAGGGAAGAAGGTACGATCTCGCCCCAGGAATTGGATCAGGCCGAGGCCAACTTCGAAATCAGCAAGGCGACCCTCGCGCTCCGCACCGCCCAGCTCGATGACACTCGAATAATTGCGCCCTTCGAAGGCTTCATGGGCAAACGCCAGATCAGTGTCGGCCAAGTCGTTTCACCGACAACCACGATCGCATGGTTGGTCGACCTCGACCCTGTCAAGGTCGAGTTCAACGTCCCCGAACGCTTCCTAGGCAAGCTGCATAAAGACCAAACAATCAACATCGGCATCGCCGCGTATCCGGAAGAATCATTCGAGGGAAAGGTCTATTTCATTGACCCGAGGATCGATGAAGATACGCGCACGGCCTTTGTCAAGGCCATTGTTCCCAATCCCGACCACAAGCTCAAGGCCGGCATGTTCGCCAACATTGAAATCACAATGGACATCCGCACTAACGCCATCGTCATCCCCGAAACGGCCCTGATGATGCGCGAAGAACAAACAAGTGTTTATACGGTTACCGCCGATAACAAGGTGGAACTCAGGCCGGTTACTGTCGGAATACGACTGCCGGGTAAGGCCGAAATCATCGACGGCCTCAGCGCAGGCGAAACGGTGGTCGTCGAAGGTACTCAAAAACTCCAACCCGGCGCACCCGTAAAACTCGCGCCAACAGAGGAAGCCGGCGTTTACCTGGATGAGTTGAATGTTGAAAAGGATACTGCAAACAAATCTTCAGACTAAAACCGCCAATCACTACCCGGAGTTCAGCAAATGACATTGTCACGAATCAGCATCAAAAGACCGGTTCTCACCGTAATGACCAGTTTGGCGCTTATACTCTTCGGTATAATAGGGCTCTCGCGCCTGCCGGTACGGGAATTACCCAATATCGATCCGCCCGTAGTAACGGTCACCACAGTCTACCCCGGCGCCAACGCGGAGGTCGTCGAAACAGAAGTTACAGAGCGCCTCGAAGAACAACTCAACAGTATCGAAGGCATAAAAAACCTGACCAGCGAAAGCCGCGAACAGGTGAGCAACGTGACGATCGAGTTCGTTCTCTCACGCGATATCGAGATTGCCGCTCAGGACGTGCGCGACCGGGTCTCACGTGTGCGCGGCCGCCTGCCGGAGGATATCGATGAACCAATCATCGCCAAGCAGGAAGCCGACGCACAACCCGTGATGTGGATAGCGCTCAACAGTGAGGTACTGGATGAAACCGAGCTTTCCGACCTCGCCGAAAACACGATCAAAGACCGGCTCCAGGTAGTCGAAGGCGTGTCCTCGGTATTCATCGGCGGACAACAACGCTACGCAATTCGCCTCTGGCTGGATGCCGAAAAAATGGCCGCGCACCACGTCACTATCGCCGAGGTGCAAAACGCGCTGCGCCAACAAAACGTCGAGTTACCAAGCGGGCGTGTCGAAAATCTCTACCGCGAGCTCTCGATCCAGACACTCGGCGAGCTCAAAACACCGGAGCAATTCAATAACCTGGTAGTCAAGCGCGAAGGTACAACCCTGGTACGACTCAGCGACATCGGCGAGGCCCGCGCAGGCGTCGAAGTCCAAAACAAACGCAGCCTCGCGCGTTCAAACGGTCTTACAGCCATCGGCCTGGGAATAGTGAAACAAGCCAAGGCAAACACCATAAACGTCGCCGAAGGAATCAAGGCAGAGCTCGAAAAACTCGAGCCCATACTCCCGGAAGGCGTCGAGACAACCTTAGCGTATGACGAATCAGAGTTCGTCGGTAAGTCCATCACTGAAGTCTGGGAAACACTGGGCATCGCGTTTATGCTGGTCCTCTTCACTATCTTCATCTTTCTCCGATCGCTCAGAACAACCCTAATCCCATCCGCGGCCATCCCGGTATCAATCATCGCCGCGTTCATCGTCCTCTACGCCTTCGGTTACTCAATCAATATCCTCACAATGCTCGCGCTCGTCCTCGCCATCGGTATAGTCGTCGACGACGCCATTGTGGTTCTCGAAAACATACATCGCCACGTCGAGGAAGGACTCCCGCCCATGCAGGCGGCGCTTAAATCAATGGACGAAATCGGTTTCGCCATTATCGCCATCACGCTCTCGCTCGTAGCGGTGTTCACGCCGCTGGCGTTCCAGACAAGTACCGCAGGACGGCTCTTCGTCGAATTCGCCGTCGCCGTAGTCGGCGCTGTGCTGATTTCCGCGTTCATATCACTTACGCTCACCCCGATGATGGCGGCAAGGGTGCTCAAATCCCACGAAGAAGAGGTTAAGGAAAAACACAGTCTGCTGTTCAGGATTTTCGACCGCGGCTGGAACGCCGTAGCCGATAATTACTCTCGCGTGCTCAAATGGGCACTTCACCACCGGCCGACCATCGTCTTCCTTACTATCATCGCCCTCGCCACAGGTGCCTATATCTACGCCTCCTTGGAGAAGGAATTCCTGCCTGTGGAAGACAAAGGCCACCTCCTTATCGTCATGTCGGCGCCTGAAGGCTCGACACTGGAGTACACTGATCAAATGACCAAGAAGGCCGAAGCGATTGTTAACAGCATACCCGAAGCGAAAAACTACTTCACCGTTATAGGCCTCGCCCAGAACGGGCCGGGCACACCCAACGAGGCGTTCATGTTCGTGTCGTTTAAAGACGACCGCAGCAGGAGCGTTCAAGATATCGTAGCGGGCCCCGCCGGTCTAGGCGCAAGGCTGTTCAATGAAGTCCCCGGGGCCATGGCGTTCCCTATTATTCCCAAGACATTCACACGTAGTTTCGGACAAACCTTCCGCCTTGTTATCCAACACCAAGACCTTCAGAAACTCAACGCCAAGGCCCAGGAACTGGTCGACAAATTCAACAAAGCGGGATTCCTCTCCAATACTCGAACAATGTTCGAGCTAAGCAAACCCGAGCTGCGTGTCAAAATCAATCGCGACCGCGCCAACTCCCTCGGCGTCTCTGTCGAGAACATATCTCGCACCCTTCAAATCCTCTTCGGCGGACTCGATATAAATAGCGTAAAACTCAAAGGCAAGGAATACGACGTCGTTGCACAGCTCAAACGTATCTCCCGCCTCACACCTTCAAGCCTTGAACAACTCTACGTCCGCACCACGACCGGCAACCTCGTTCAACTCAACAGCGTTATCGAAACCGCCACAGGCGCTGCGCCCAACGCAATATTCCACTACAACCGCCTGCGAAGCGCTACAATCGAAGGCACACCAAACGGAATACCACTCGGCACCGCCATGGAAAAAACAGAGGCGCTACTCAAAAGCGAACTCACTGAGGACTTCAGATACGAATGGGCAGGCGAAGCGTCTGACCTGAAAGAAGGAACCAGTGACGCTATCTTCGTCCTGATACTGGCCATAATCATCATCTATATGGTGCTGGCGGCGCAATTCGAGAGCTATATCCATCCGCTTACGGTCATGTTCTCCGTACCATTGGCGGCAATCGGCGCCTTCGGTCTTATTTGGCTCCTTGCCAAAGTAAACGTTCTCGGCACCATGCTCTTCGCTTGGGCGAATTACGCGCCGGACGCACCCGGCATAGTCAAAACCCTGAGCCATATAGTACCGCGTATCCCGGCCATGAATATCAATTTATTCAGTATCATCGGTCTCGTCTTGTTAATCGGACTGGTGACAAAGAACGGTATCCTCCTCGTCGAATTCGCGAACCAGCGAAAAGACAGCGGTATGAAAGCGCGTGATGCCATGCTTGAAGCCGGGAAGGTCAGACTCCGCCCCATACTTATGACCAGTCTGACTATTACTTTGGGCATACTCCCGATCGCAATAGGCTACGGCGCCGGCGCAGAAAGCCGCCGGCCAATGGGTATCGCCGTCGTTGGCGGGATGATTACCGGTACGTTCCTGACATTGCTCGTGGTACCGGTCATCTATACCATCTTCGACGACATAGCGAATAGATTCCGCAAACCCCGTACCCAAGATAAATAATTGCTGTAGCGCAACCAACGCGTGCTTGGGGAGAATCCGGCAAACCCCCGCAGAGACATCTGCAGTGCGAGACATCCGTCCACACGCCGCCGGTGTTGTTTTCAGCAGCTGATACCAAACGCCTTTTTCAAGTACGCCAAGCTCGCGCGCGCTATAGCCGCATATCCGTCCTCAAACTTGAATACCTCGACCGATACATATCCATCGTAACCAACCTCCTTTAACGCCGCGGCGATGGGCACAAAATCCACCTCACCGAATCCCGGACCTTTTAAGTTCCTGTCGTTTGCATGGAAATGCGCGAACTCAGGCCAGGATTCCTTTATAATCTGCGGGATCGGCTTTGACTCGGTACACATGGCCTTCACGTCAAGTATTATCTTGAATGCGGAACTCTGCTTCGTCTTGACAAACCTTATCGCATCCTCGGCCGTGTTGATAAAATTCGTCTCCGCCGCGGCTAACGGCTCGATACATATCGTGACTCCACGATCCTCGGCCCGTTTGACGGGGTCTTCGAAAGTATCCAAAGCCCATTCCCACGCCTGCCCGAATTCAACTCCTTCCATTACATTCCGCTGCTTCGGCGAGCCTACGATCATGTTCCTACCCCCTATATCCGCACAGAAATCCACCAGATCACAAAAATACTCGGACGTCCGACGCCGTATGTCCTTGTCAATATGCGTCATATGCAAGCCCTCAGGCTTGATCAATACCCAATGGATGCCGGCGACATCGATACCCGCGTCTTCGGCCTTGTCCTTTATCCTGCTGCGCCTTTCCGCTGGTACATCCGCCACATGCCCCGCCACGGTAAACGGCGCTACTTCGACGGCTTCATACCCCTCTTCTGCAATTAACGGAATTGCATCCTCCAACTCCATCCCTTGGTATATCTCGTTGCAAATAGAAAATTTCATGCGTAGATTCCTTTCACTTTTCCTTAATAATCTCAACACCCGTAGTACTTTATATCTTACGTAATCTTCATTCTCAAGCGCCAAGCCGCCGGCGCCGGTCACAAGTTTACCACCCCTTTGCAATCCGGATATGCCGTACATCCCCAGAACTGCTTGCCTGCGTTCTTTCCCGCCCTGGCCGTGCGTAATGCCATGGGTTTACCGCATTGCGGGCAGTCGGGGATGTGATCAGTCGAATTCGTCGGATCAGTCGGATCAGCACCCCCCCTTCTACGCTCACGCTCCGTCAGACGCTCGGCGGCGAGTTGTTCGCTGTACCCGCCTTCCACTACAAACTGTTGCTCCACAGCGGCGATCTGTTGGTCCAAGAGAAAATTGGCCTGGTTAATCAGGCAAATCAGCGCGTTGGCGCGCACTACGGGATTCTTGTGTTCCAGCCATGGCGCATACAGCGCCCACCGCTCATGATCCGTCAAATTAGTCAGATCA
>JAIPKD010000107.1 GCA_021733835.1 Verrucomicrobiota bacterium | reverse complement strand
CGAATATCGATATAGAAATTGTATACTTCGGCATTGGTATGCTCTTTGATCAAGTGCGCCAGTTTCATCGAATACATGCAGCATACCCTTGAGCACCAGCGGTTTGTCTTCTTATCGCGTGAGCCGACGCAGTGGATGATTGCGACACTTTCCGGTTTCTTGCCGTCACGCAGAACCACTTCGCCGCTTGTGGGGCCGGATGCATTGACGAGGCGTTCGACTTCAAGAGAGGTATAGACGTTCGGATAGGTGCCGTACCCGTAGGACGGCAGGCGTTTGGGATCGAACGTCTTGAATCCGGTGGCTACGATTACCGAGCCGACGAGGAATTCCACTATTTCTTCCTTTTGCGAGAAGTCGATGGCGTTCCTGTCGCAGACCTCCATGCAGGTTTTCTTGCATTTACCTGTTTTGAGGTTAAGACAGGTTTCCGGATCGATGAGGACGACCTGCGGTGTTGCCTGTGGGAAGGGGATGTAAATGGGTTTGCGCTTGCCCAGGCCTTGGTTGAATTCATCCGGGAACTTGGGTTTCTTGAATACGCATGCGTCAATGCATTCCATGCATCCGACGCAAAGGTCTTCTTTTACGTACCGCGGTTTGCGCTTTACGGTAACCTTGTAATTCCCCACGTAGCCATCGACGCTTGCGACCTCCGAATACGTCAGGAGCGTTATGTTCGGATGATTGCCCACCGACGACATCTTTGGTGTGAGGATACACGCGGCGCAGTCCATGGTTGGAAAGGTCTTGTCGAACTTGGCCATGTGTCCGCCGATGGTAGGGTCGCGTTCAACGAGGTATACCTTTTTGCCGGCGTTTGCCAGGGTAAGGGCCGCGTGTATGCCGGCGATACCGCCGCCCATGACTAGTACCTCCGGATGAATGGGGACTTGCTTTGTTTCAAGCGGTTTGTGATGGAGTACACGCCCGATCGCCGCGCGCGAAAGCGCCTTTGCCTTGTCGGTGGCGTATTTTTTGTCCGTATGCACCCAAGACACATGCTCGCGGATGTTGACCATGTGAAATTGAAATGCGTTCAAACCGCCTTTTTCAGTCGCCGTTCTGAAGGTGTGTTCATGTAATAGCGGCGAGCAGGAAGCGACCACTATGCGGTTGAGGTTATGTTCCTTGATGTCCTTCTGAATGAGTTCCTGTCCGGGATCGGAGCACATGTATTTGTAATCCCTGGATAGAACTACATTGGGGAGTGTGCCAACGTATTGGGCTACATCGGCGACATCAACTATTCCAGCTATGTTGGATCCACAATGGCAGACGTAGAATCCAATTCTTATTTCTTCGTTGTTGGTTGCCATGTTAATTAATCGGTTGTTTGGCAGATTGGTTAAGTATGGTTAATCTCAAAAACATCATGTTCATTATGCGGCAGCCGCCGCTTTAGGCCGTAAATCCGCTTTTACGATGTTCCTTTGAAGGCCGACCTTCTTCTCCGACATCCCATAGGCCAAGCCCATGAGTTGTGAGAAATAAACTACAGGGATTCGCGCCGGGCCCCACTGCGCCTTAATCTTGTCGTGGTATGCGTCCAAGTTGAATTGACAGAGCGGGCAGACCGTCGCTATCACATCCGCTCCCTGCTTGATAGCTTCATTCAGGAGTATATAGCAGAGCCTAAGTCCGGCCTCTGGAAGTGTGCCGGTGAGGCTGCCGCCGCAACACTTCGTTTTGAGCGGATAGTGCACTACTTCAGCCCCCAGTGCCTCGATCAGTCTGTCCATTGTCTGTGGATTATTTTGATCGTCGAATGTGGAGTAAGGCCGGACGATTTGGCATCCGTAATAAGTGGCGACTTTGAGTCCCTTGAGCGGATGCGTGACGTGCTTCTTGATTTCGTCTATCCCGATGTCGTTGGTCAGGATATCCAGCGGATGGCGGATGTCCACGTCGCCTGAGTACTCCATATCCGCGGTCTTCAAGGCGCGCTTTACTTTGCCGGCCATTATCGGGGATTCATTGAAGTAGTGTTTTGCCTTGTTGAGAACAAGATAGCAGGCGCTGCAAGGCGCGACCATTTCTTTGTTGCCGGCCCTTTCGGCGATAGCCAGGTTGCGGGATGCAAGGACGCATGCCTTGACTTCATCCACTGCCATGTACGCCGTAGCGCCACAGCAATTCCAATCTTCAAGCTCGTTGAATTCCACCCCAAGCTTCTTCATAACCGGTAGCAGCGATTCTTCATAGGCTCGCCCCATTCCCTTGAGCGAACAACCGGGGAAATATGCGTACTTCATATCAGGCTGTCTCCTTTTCGTTTTCTACGGATTCAAGCATTTTTGCCAACTCACCACGGCGCTGGATTGATTCTCGTTTGAGTGAGAACCTGCCGGTGCGAATGAGGTTTAGTCCAAGCCGCCACATACCAATCGCCGCCATCCAGTTGGTCTTCAGGAATAATTTGACGACCAAAAAGTTCTCGGTAACGCGACCCAGGTCATGCGCCATCTTGGAAAATTCCTTTGCAAGCACCGGTATGGGGAAACGACGAGGATAAATGCCTTCATGTATGGCCCTCTGCTTGAGTTCATACATTATGTCGGTGATCCGGATTTCGCGCGGACACTCCACGGAGCATGCGTAACAGGATGCGCAGAGCCAAATCGTATGGCTGGTCAAAACTTCGTTTTTAAAGTCCGACCTCGTAAGCGCCATGATCTGCCGTGGCGAGTGGTCCATGTATATACTCAAAGGGCAAACCCCCGAGCATGTGCCGCACTGGATGCAATTCTCCAGCTCTTCGCAGCCGGGGACGCTCATGACCTCGCGGCCGAATCCTTTTACTCTGTCGGCTTCGTATTTGATTGTGCGTTTCATTTATCGATTCAGATTGTGTTATTTCATTGAGCCTGACGCCTCTAAGTCGGCGATTAAACTTCTTAATGATTGCTGATGAAAGTTTTTTTTAATACAAATGCTTATTTAGCTGCCATGTTAAGGTTGCCATTAATAAAGATTAGACAGCGCGACCGGCATAAGGATGCCTAATCCAGGTCAAAAAATTAACTCATGCAAGAGGTCTGTAGGTGTAGCCTCGAACCGTATGACTCCCGGAAGCGATCGAACACCTTTCAATCCACCGAAGTCTACCGTCATGTATGAAGTATTCGGAATGATCCCGCTCGGTTTCAAAGGGCCTTTTATGTGTCTGTACTTTCCTTACCACGTCATCAACATAGCATCGAGAAGCGCGTATAACTCCACCACATTTGCTATTCAGTAAACATATTTTGCATAAGAAAAAGTGATAACGGACGGATGCGCTTATTTGTATTGACGAACTTTTCAGTAGAAATCAATCTTGAGAACGAATCGGGATAAGGTTTTTGACCTTATTACCCCGTTTTTTCCAGAAACGATGTCAAATCGAGTATGGTCTCCGATGAAAAACGGTGCCGCGAGATTTGAGTCCGGTGTCGAATAAGGCCGTGCCGGTGTCTTTTTTGCGAAGCGGAAATGGTGTTAGTCTTTAGGAAAAACCAACAACAGGAATACAATAGTCTGAATTTAGTGGCATGAAAATTTTAGTATTAAACAGCGGTTCATCGTCCGTGAAATTCCAGCTCAGGAATTCGGGTTGTGAAGAGTTAATCTGCAAGGGATTGATTGAAAGGATTGGAGAGAAGGGTGGAGCGGTCCATATAAAGTTTCCCGATGGCCGGCAACACGACGAGGAGCTGGATTTGGAAGATCACATAAAGGCGTTGGACTACCTGTTGAAAGTGCTTGTGAAACCGGAACTGGATATCCTTGGTTCGCTTTCAGAGATCGATGCCGTGGGGCACCGTGTAGTGCATGGCGGCGAATCTTATTCTAAGTCTGTGCTCCTGAACGACGAAGCGTTGAAGACAATAGATGAATTGAGCGGGCTTGCGCCTCTGCACAATCCCCCGAATCTAAAGGGTATCCTTGCCTGTCGCGAGATTTTGCCCAATGCGCCGCAGGTCGGCGTATTCGATACTGCATTTCATCAGACAATGCCGCAAAGCTCGTTCATGTACGCGATACCGAGAGAACTTTATGATAAGTTCGGGGTTCGACGATATGGATTCCATGGCACAAGCCATAGTTTTATACATACCAGGGCCAGAAAATTATCCGGGCTGGATGATAAGCCGTCAAAGATTGCTACGGCACACTTGGGGAACGGATGCTCCATCGCTGCGGTGTTGAACGGTGAGGTGCTCGATACATCGATGGGATTCACTCCCCTGGAAGGGCTGGTGATGGGTACGCGTCCCGGCGATATAGACCCGGCGCTCATCTCTTTCCTCGTCGAAAAAGGATATGAGTTATCCGAAATAATGAAGCTTCTCCAAAAGAAATCAGGTCTGCTCGGTTTGTCCAACGGCTTGTCAAACGACATGCGAACACTCCTGGAGAAATCGGAGAGGGACAAAAATGCACGGCTGGCGTTTGAGGTGTTTTGTTACAGGTTGAAAAAATATATCGGCGCCTATGCGGCGGCACTTGGAGGTCTGGATGTACTCGTGTTCAGCGGCGGTATAGGTGAGGGATCGGCTGTCGTCAGAAACGAGACCTGCCGCGGACTCGAATTCCTGGGGATCGAAATTGATGAGGAAAAAAACAACGACGGATCAGGCAAAGAAGCCCTAATATCCAAGGATTCATCAAATGTCAAAGTGTATGTCATTCCTACCAACGAAGAATTGATGATTGCTAAGGAAACGGAATTGATAGTTGGTGATATCCAGAATAGTCAGTAACTTTTTAACTCAATGGAGATTATTTATGTCATTTGCCGAACAATTAGTTGAACGCGCCAGGAATCTGGAAAAAAGAATCGTTTTGCCGGAAACCGAAGATGAGCGGACGTTGAAGGCCGCCGAAGTCCTTGTAAACGAGAGGATTGTGGATGTAGTGCTGGTGGGTGATCCGGACAAGATTACCTCAGACGCAAAGGACGCCGGTGCGGACGTCTCGGGCTGCGAGATTATTTCGCCGTCGGATAAATCCGTTTCCGCACCTTTGGCCGAAAAGCTTTACCAACTGCGAAAAGCTAAGGGAATGACTCAAGAACAGGCCGAAGAACTTATCAAGGACTACTTGTACTTCGGTACAATGCTTTTGAAAGAGGGGCGCGTGGATGGATATGTGGGCGGGGCTTCGCATACCACCTCCGACAACCTGCGTCCCGCCCTCCAGGTTATTAAGGCCAGACCAGGACTAAAAACGGTCTCATCCTTCTTTCTTATGATCCACCCGGACCCGAAGTGGGGCGAAAACGGGGTTATGCTGTATTCGGATTGCGGTATGGTGGAAATGCCGACCGCAGAGCAGCTTGCCGATATCGCCGCGGCCTCGGCAAAGACGTTCAATCAACTTGTGAACGCAGAACCGCGTGTGGCAATGTTGTCATACTCGACAAAAGGCTCGGCAAGTTCCCCAGACACGGAAAAAGTGCTCAGAGCGCTTGCTTTAGTCAAAGAAAATGCGCCGGACTTAGTGGTCGATGGTGAAATGCAAGTGGATGCCGCGCTAATTCCGTCCGTCGGCGAGCGCAAGTGCAAGGGGTCGCCAGTGGCGGGAAAAGCGAATTGCCTGATATTCCCGGACCTCGATGCCGGCAATATTGGGTACAAAATAACCGAACGCCTCGGCGGCGCCCAGGCGTTAGGCCCGCTTGTTCAAGGCATGGCAAAACCTACGCATGATCTTTCACGCGGATGTTCGGTGGACGATATCGTAAAAGTCTGTGCCGTTGCCGCTGTTATGGCCGAGTAACCGGAACCGCCGGATAATGCGTGGCTTCCTCGTCGTCAAGTGTCTGATATTGAATCTCGCGCTTGCCGGCGTCTTACGCGCATGGATTCGGATAGAGCATGATTTATTTTTTGAGAGTGCGAATCCAACGCCCATATAGATATATCATTGTCGCTGATAATACACCTATACCGCAGAATACAAACCAAGTGACTCCGACATTGTGGGCTTCGTAAAGCGATTTGGTGAGAATTTCGGGACTCCGACCGCTGAATTCCACTAGTTTATTAAATGCCTCACCGATCGGAAGGTTCTCTGCGGTTACCATCTCCGGCGGCATTCCGCGGTCTATGAGCATTTGCCGTGCGAAAACGTCCTTCGACGAGAAAATATGATATAATTGCGGACCCACCTTGCCCTCTATAGTCCATCCAATCAGTATGGGCGCTTGTGAGAATCCTATCCACATGGCCTTCTTATCCGGTGGAGCTATATTACCGAGAAACTCACTGAATTTCGGGCTGGCAAGCATTTCGCCCGAGCTGAAAATAACCATGGCAAAAACTGCAAACCAAGCCTCGTTGGTCAAACCGAAAATGCATAAGGCCGTTGTAATCAATATAGTTCCGACAACCATGCTGGTCGTCGCTCGCATTTTTGCGCTTATCGCGGCATATAAAAAGCATGTCAACATGATCATGCCGGCGTTGATATTTACAATTCCTTCCGGTTGTATGGTTAAACCATCCTCGCCCATCGAAATGTCATAGTTTTGTTTTTTTTAACTTTTGCCGAGTGAATTAAAGCACTCAGCTATAGGCATTTCGAGCTTTTTTTATTCACATTCACTATATAATGCGCTTATTTAAGGACTAGATATGCTCCAATATCAGCATCCTTTACATTGCACAGGCTTTTTAGTCGATTGCATCGCTAAATGCAAACCTCTGATTCAGTATTGTCGTTGAAGAAAAGCCTGAATAATAATAAATAACAACATTCAGCCTGTTGACATAAAACAAATATCATTTAATATATCTCTAAACATTAACTGACTATGTAAAGGCATCAACAGATGAGGACACCGAGGATCAAGGCAAGGGCAGATGCGGCGGTATACCACTGCATCAACAGGGTAGTGGGAGGAGAGTGGCTGCTTGAGAAGGATGAGAAGGAGGTATTCCGGAAGATGATGTGGCGGCAGCTGGACTTCTGCGGTCTGGAAATGATCACCTATTGTATAATGAGCCAGCATTTTCACATAGTGGTGCGTGTACCGGTAGAGGAGGAGCCATTGAGTGATGAGGAACTGATACGCAGGTTTGGGGTATTGTACGGGCAAGAGGACAGGAGGTACCGAGTATTGGAGGAGCTCAAGGGGCGGCAGGGGATGATACCGTGGGATATGAGGGAGAGGATAGAGGCGAGGAT
>JAIPKD010000106.1 GCA_021733835.1 Verrucomicrobiota bacterium | reverse complement strand
TTGTTACTCACCGAATGCGTTACAACACCCCCATTGGTGATGGTGAGTCCTTCAAAGGAATGTTCACCATCGATAGTCAGGCCGGCACCGTCAACTATTATTTCCTCGCCTTCGAACGCTCGATTAGTTTCCTGGATATAGAAATCATCCGTAAAGACAGCGCCATACGCCGATAATGCCGTCATTGACGCAATAATAAGTGTGAAAAAAAAGCGAACCGTAGAGACCTTGCTCATCGATCGCCACCTCCAAGAAAAGGGATCACTTTTCATCTTATGTTCCTTTGATGAATTTGACTTCGATAAGAGCACAAAAATTCGATTCATGCAAACAAAATCGCGTAACAAATGTAATATTTTTTAGCCATTTAGTTAAAACCACCTTTAGGCTGGAAGGATTTCTGTATCACGGTTTATCTATAAATTAGCAAAAGTTGTTTGTACATGTATTCCCAGGTGTAGTTAAATATATACATACCGGGATTGAGACCGGTCTACGTGGTTCAGACATATGTGGAATATCCTTATTATAGGCGCGGGCAGCGCCCTCGGAGGCATGGGCCGGTTGTTATGCTCGAGCTTTATTGCTGAGCGATTCGGCGAGACATTTCCGTGGGGAACGATAGTTGTCAATGTAATCGGATCATTTATTATCGGCCTTATTGCGGCGATGAACGAGCCGGAAAGCAGGTTTTTAATGTCTCCGTCTACGCGCGAGTTTTTAATGACGGGGATATGCGGGGGATTCACCACTTTTTCTTCGTTCAGTTTGCAGACATTGAATCTGATGCGCGCAGGTGAATTACTGCCGGCCGTTGGAAACGTGACCGGCTCATTTGTCCTATGCCTCCTCGGCGTATTTTTAGGTTACTACACCGGATTTCATCTCAACCGAATTTAACAGGATTAATGATGAGTACACCGAAAGACGCATTATTGCTACGAATTTTCATCGGTGAATCAGACAGATTCGGCGGCAAGCCGTTGTATGAGGCGATTGTGCTCAAGGCGCGCGAGGTTCATATGGCGGGTGCAACGGTGTTGCGTGGGCCGATGGGGTTTGGTCGTACCAGCACACTGCACACGGCAAAAATCCTCAGGCTTTCGATGGACCTCCCGCTCGTAATCGAGATCGTCGATACAGAAGAAAAGATCAACGCCTTCCTGCCCGCTCTCGAAGAAATGATGAGCGGCGGACTCATCACACTCGAAAAGGTAAAAGTCCTTTATTGCAGTCCGAACAAGGAATAAATACCCGACGCTGTTCTCGAAATATGGAGTTTAAGCGGAAACAAGCAGCATATTCGCGTACTGCACCGTGTCCGCCGTCCTGATCAATCCGATCGCGTGCGGCACTCGCTTCTTGAACTCCACATGCGGTTCGAATACGACCTGTATGCCCTCTTGCGCTTCGGCAAAACGCGTCCGCGTCCGCTCATCATTCTCCTCGATGAACTCTTGTGCCATTAAGATTTCACCGATATTGAATCGCTCGCGAATCGCCTTGAACACCTGCAATACAGTCGGGATATCGTCGACGAGTGAGATATCTATAGTCTCTATCTCGGGCCAGAACGGGAATCCCCTATCCGCGATCACCAGCGCATTTGTGTGTCTAACCCTGCTCAGGAGGCTGTTAATTGATGGATTGAGTATTCCTTTTGTCAACATATTCTTTTAAGACATGGTTGAATTTCCGGTTTATCGATGCGGGCATCCGTCTGAGGCAAGCACCACTCCGAATGCCCGCATTACGAACGCAGATTCTTATTCTGATAAGAACCCGCCGGTGTTTTCTAAACCAGGCCGAATCCCTTTCGGTAACTCTTGCGGATCAGTTTATCGGCCTCAGGTAAATTCTTGGCGCGCATGGCGGCGGCGTCCCATTCGATGCGTTTTTGCAGGCGGGTGGCGAGGTTTCCGACAAGCAGCGCCTCGGTAAACGGGCCCGAGTAATCGAAGCCGGCCTTCGCATGACTCGGATTCTTTGTTTTGCAGGCCTGTATCCATTCAAGCCTGTGTCCGGGCGAGCGTGGAATGGTCTTAGCGGGGAGCTGGAATTCACTACGCCGCTCCGCAGGAAACAGTCTCGGCGGGCCGCTCCAACCGCCGCATACCATCGTACCCTTATCGCCGACAAAGCATATACCGTTGTCTTCCAAATCCATCTCATCGCCCAGGTCCGCCTGCTTGGGCGGTTTTTTACCACCGTCATACCAAAAGACCTTCATTGGCGGTTGATCGCCTTTCGCTGCAAACTCGAATGTAATGATTTGCCAGGCCGGATACGATTCGCGTCCGAGCGGGCTGCTTTGGCATTCGGCGGCAACCGGCGCATCGAGGTCAAGGGCGTAGAAGGCGGGGTCTAAGTTGTGAACCGCCATATCGCCGAGGGCGCCGGTACCGAAATCGAACCATGCGCGCCATGCGAAGGGATGATACGTCGGATGGTACGGTCGCTCGGAGGCGGCGCCTATCCAGAGGTTCCAATCCAATTCCTGCGGTATGGGCGGTGTATCGTCGGGGCGGCTGACGGGTTGCTTCCACCATCCGCCCGCGCGGTCGGACCAACCATGTACTTCGCGAACGGTACCGATTGCGCCTGCGAGTATCCATTCGCGGGTCAACCTCAAACCCTCACCGGCGTGGCCGTTATTTCCCATTTGCGTGACCAACCCTGTTTCCTTGGCTGTCTGCGTCATTACCCGTGCCTCCTGGATACTATGTGCCATAGGTTTTTCGACGTAGACATGCTTGCCGGCGGCCAATGCCGCCATCGTGATCGGCGCGTGCATGTGATCCGGCGTGGCAATCATTACGGCATCGATGTCCTTGCGTTTCTCGAGCATTACACGATAGTCCTTGAACTTCTCGGCTTTGGGAAACGCTTTAAAAGTATGCGCGGCCTTGCGCCAGTCTACGTCACAGAGAGCAACGATGTTTTCACTCTTCATATCGTTAAGCACGCCGCCGCCCTGACCGCCCACGCCGATCCCGGCGATGTTGAGTTTCTCACTGGGCGGAGTCTGTCCCAAACCGATCACTTCACTGGGAACAATCTGAAAACCAACGGCCGCCGTAGCGGTCAATTTAATGAATTGTCTGCGCCTCATAATGATTACTTTATTTGAATTTTGAAATGGAATACATAAAATATCGATATTCACGCGTCGATAATCGGACGTTGATTTTATTAATGCAATCTCAGTAGATTTTCAATTCTAAAAGATGCCGGGCTTCATGGGTAATACCTGCTGTTTGTGTTTGACATGAACTCAGGCTTAAAGCTTAATTCGATTATTGCAAATACATTAAAGACATTCGCGAACACTATGACACACAAAACACTTACAATCGGTTTAACCTGTCTGTTCATCTCGCTGCCTCAGATGCACGCATCAGATAAAGCGCCCGAGCAATCGGATTCGGGGCATATCAATGCCTTTTTGATGCAGTATCCGGATGTTTCAGCGCGGCACATTACATTCGAGTACGCGGGTGATATTTGGATAGCGCCTAAAGAAGGCGGCACGGCACAGCATCTAAGCTCACCCGAAGGCGCCGAATCCTTCCCGTGCTTCTCGCCGGACGGCAAACAAATCGCGTTCACCGGTAACTACGACGGAAACGAGGACATCTATATCATCCCCATAACGGGCGGCGTACCCGAGAGGATCACTCACCACGGCGCGCCGGATCGAATGCTGAATTGGTACCCGGACGGCAAATCGATCCTGTTCGCCAGCAGGATGACCAGCGAAAAGGATAGGTTCAACAAGCTTTTCAAGGTATCGGACAATGGCGGCCTGCCCGATCAGCTTCCTATTCCATACGGTGAGTTTGGCGATATCTCACCGGACGGGAAACTGCTGGCGTACACACCGATCAGTAGGGATTTCCGCACATGGAAGCGCTATCGCGGCGGCATGGCTCCGGATATCTGGTTGTTCAACCTGGAGACAATGTCCGCAAAAAATATCACCGACAATCGCGCCAACGACGCACAACCCATGTGGCACGGCGCTGTGCTTTACTTCCTCTCCGATCGCGGCAAGAACAAGCGCGCGAATATTTGGGCGTATGACACGCGGACCCAGGAAACGCGACGTATAACGAATTTCAAGGATTTCGATGTCCATTTCCCCAGCGCCGGACCAAATGATATCGTATTCGAATGCGGCGGGCGCCTCTACCTGCTCGACCTAAAAACCGAAGAGTACGAATCAGTATCAATCTCCGTCGTCACCGATCAAAGAACACTCAAACCGAGGACGGAAAACGTGTCAAACCTCATTCGCAGCGGCGATATATCGCCGTCGGGCAAACGCGCGGTCTTCGGAGCGCGCGGCGAGTTATTCACCGTCCCGGAAGAACACGGAATCATAAGAAGCCTCACACTGACTTCCGGCGCCGCGGAACGCTTCCCCGCCTGGTCTCCCGACGGTGAATGGATAGCTTACTTCAGTGACGCCTCCGGCGAATACGAGTTGACGATTATCAAGTCCGACGGATCAGGCGAAGAGAAACAACTCACTTCCCTTGGAGAAAAGTTCCGTTACCATCCACAATGGTCGCCCGACAGCAAAAAGATCGCGTTCATAGACAATGCGATGCGGATCATGGTCTATGATTTCGAGACCGAGGAGACCGAGCAGATAGATAAGGGGCTATTCAAATACCAGGGCGAGTTAAACGATTTCAAGGTGAGCTGGTCCTCGGACAGCCGGTGGATGGCGTATTCAAGAAACCTCACAAACCATAACCAAGCCGTTTTTCTATACGACTTCGAGAACAACGAACGGCATCAGGTTACTTCGGGATTCTACACCGACTTCAATCCCGCAATCGATCCGGACGGCGACTTCCTGTATTTCCAAACAAGCCGGCACTTCGATCCCTCCTACAGCGATATTCAGAATACCTGGATTTATGCCAACACCATGAACCTCGCCGCCGTTCCGCTAAGAAAGGACGTTGCATCACCGCTTGCACCACGCAACGATGAAGAACCGGGAAAGGCCGAAAAGGAAGACGGGGAAAAAGATCAGAAAAATGATAACGGAGACCCCGATGACGCCGAAGACAATGAAAACGGCGATCCCGACAATGAAGACGCAGTACTCGCTTCAGCCGGTTCGACCTTGAGTGTCTGCGATGATAAGAAAGACAAAAAGGAAGATAAGGGTAAGAAAGAAGATAAAACAAAGGACGTGGAGAAAGCCGGCAAGACGGATACCGAAAAGGCGGAAAACGAGAAAGAGGAAGAAGCCGAACCGGAAAAGAAAACCCTCCAAATAGATTTGGACGGATTCGAACGGCGAATAGTCGTTCTACCGGTATCGCCTGGACACTTCGATGACCTGGCGGCCGTCAAAGGAAAATTAATCTACCGCCGTACTCCGCGTACAGGCGAATCAAACAATCAGAGTCCAATTCAGTTCTACGATCTGAAGGGCCGTGAAGAAAAGACCATCCTCGGCGACGCCGATGGGTTCGCGCTCTCGGCGAACCATAAGAAGATGCTCGCGGTCAACAACGGCGCTTTTTCGATTATCGATGTACGCCCCGGCCAAAGCATGAGAAAGAAACTGCGCACCGGCGAATTGAAGACTAATATCGACCCGAGAAAAGAATGGCGCCAGATTTTCATGGACGCATGGAGGATTGAAAGGGATTTCTTCTACGATCCCGATATGCACGGTGTTGATTGGGACGCAATGCGCGAGCGGTATGGACGTCTCCTCGAAGACGCCGTTACGCGATGGGATGTGAACTACCTCATCGGCGAGCTGATTGGCGAGATGAATTCCTCGCATACATACCGCGGCGGCGGCGATACGGAACACCCTATGCGCCGTAACGTCGGTTACCTCGGCGTCGACTTCACCATGGAAAACGGCGCGTACAAGATCAAAAACATCGTCAAAGGCGCGTCCTGGGACAGTAAAGTCCGTTCGCCGTTACTTGAACCCGGCGTTGACGTCAATGAAGGCGATTACCTGCTCGCCGTCAACGGACTACCGATAGACACAAACACAGACCCCTGGGCCGCGTTCCAGGGCATGGCAAATGAAACCGTAATGCTTACCGTAAACGACAAACCCACTCGTGAAGGCGCGCGCGAGGTGTTGGTAAAGACGCTCAACAGCGAATACCGCCTGCGAAACCTGGCATGGATCGAAGACAACAGACGCAAAGTCGATGAAGCCACGGACGGTAAGGTCGGATATATCTACGTTCCCGACACATCCAGGAACGGGCAGAATGAGCTGGTCAGGCAGTTCAGGGCGCAATTCACCAAGCAGGCGCTTATTATTGACGAACGCTTCAACAGCGGCGGACAAATCCCCGATAGATTCATCGAACTCCTAAACCGTCCAGTCTACAATTATTGGGGTGTCCGAGACGGAATGGACTGGCAATGGCCGCCGGTCGCCCACGACGGGCCTAAGGTCATGCTCGTAAACGGCTGGAGCGGCTCCGGCGGTGACGCGTTCCCGTATTACTTCCGTAAAGCGAAGCTGGGCCCGATTATCGGGACACGCACCTGGGGCGGATTGATCGGAATGACCGGCGCGCCCAGGCTCATCGACGGCGGCTCGGTCACAGTACCCACATTCGGGATATACAGCCTCAAAGGTAAATGGATCATTGAAGGGCATGGAATCGAACCGGACATCAAGGTGATAGATGATCCATCACTTATGGCCAAGGGCCGTGACCCTCAGCTCGAGCGCGCCATCGAAAAGGCACTGGAGCTTCTGGAAAAACATAAACCTGTGGTACCAAATAAACCGCCGTATCCAAAACGTTGAATATCGTAAGCATGAATCCCGTTGGGATGAAATATTTTACCGGAATCGGAGCGCGGCTGTGCTTAAAGCCAGCCGCAGCAGTCTCGAATCAAAACTTATTTGCGGTCTTCGCGCAGTTGGCGTGAGGCGTTTTCTCTCGCAAAGGACACAGTGAGCGCAAACGGGGGCTACATTTATCGCAATTTGTTACTAGATTTCACGTCTGGAATATCCGCTTTGGTCAACTTAAGCTTCGACACCCGCAACCCCTCGGTTTCCTCGACCGTAAGCTTGTGTTGACCAAGATCAATCACATCCCCGGCCTTAGGGAATCCCTTGAGTCTCTGTGTGACGAAACCATTAACAGTGGTTATCTCCGTATCGGGAAATCTCCAGCCTAGTATGTAATAAAGTCGTCTTAACGACAGCGATCCGGATAGAATCCAAGTGTTTTCATTCAACTTTCGCACCAACGGCTCTTCGTCATCGAACTCATCCTGAATCGATCCAACAAGTTCCTCGAGGATGTTCTCGAGGGTAATCATACCGAGCGTGCCGCCGAATTCATCCACAACAATAGCAACGTGCAACTTTTTCTCCTGCAAACGTCGGAGCAGCCGTTCCAATTGCGCCGTTTCGGGGACATTGATCGTTTTCAATGCCAGCGGAGCCAGGTCTTTTCCGGTCTCCAAACCACCCCTCACCGCATAC
>JAIPKD010000105.1 GCA_021733835.1 Verrucomicrobiota bacterium | reverse complement strand
TATAAATATTTCATCCCTAACGGGATTTATTAGGATTATGGGGTACGGATTACAAGATAAGCTCAAGGATTTGCCCCGTTAGGGGCAAAATATTTATAGCCACACCCGTCACATAAATCCATTAAGTCC
The DNA here is from genome assembly GCA_021733835.1 of Verrucomicrobiota bacterium. Lineage (GTDB taxonomy): Bacteria > Verrucomicrobiota > Verrucomicrobiia > Limisphaerales > JAIPKD01 > JAIPKD01. The sequence goes on along the minus strand of JAIPKD010000105.1, from coordinate 7,515 downwards.
CTTTAGGGACGTAATATTTCATCCCTAGCGGGATTCTGAAAGGCGCGTACGTTTAGTAATCGAATAAGACCGTGACTGAGGCCGCTGCGGCTGATCCTTCGGACACAGCCGCGCTCCGATGGATTGAACGCTACTGTGCATATCAAGGACGGTTTATTCTGATAATTGTCGACTTTATTAGCTTTTTAAGCAATTTACCACTAGCCGGAATTAGCAACCACCGAATAGACGGAAATATATAACAACTCTGGATAAAAAGGGATAACCATCCGCGCACGAGGATGGTAATCCTGTCCTCAGACCTCAGAACTACTTGCCCGAAAACAGTCTGTCCGCTTCTTCGAGCGTTTCCTTAGAGCCTATATCGAACCAGATTCCGGGAATCTTCCATGTGTACACGGGAGTGCGCTTGTAAAGCCATTCGATGAGGCGTCCGGGTTGATCTGTGTTATTACCTTCGGACACGTATTGTCGTATTAGATCGAGGGATTCCTTTGGATAATAATAGAGCGCTATGCCGGTCAGTGTGGATGACGGGTCCTGGGGTTTTTCTTCAAAGAACTTAATCCGGCCTTCCTGGTCGATGCTAATCGAGTTATACTTCTTTATTTCCTCAAGGTTCCCGACGTCGTAAACAGCAACGACCGGCGCTTTCTTCTCCAGACAGAATTCGCCGAACCCTCGCAGGTTTTCGCTGAACAAGTTGTCGCCGGCAACGATAATGAGGTCGTCGTCCACAGCCTCTTTTGTCAATACAAGGTGTATATCGCCAATGGCGCCGAGCTTGTTGTTGTCATCCGTCGAGCCGTCATTGACGATAGTGAACTCGAGTTTAGGCGATGATTTTTTGTAATCATCGGCCCATTCCTGGAAATGCGCGGTGAATTTATCGTTGGTCACGACGAATACATGGTCGGCTCCCCTGATGGCGGAAATATTATCGAGGACGTATTCGATCATCGGCTTTCCGGCGACAGGCAAGAGCGGTTTTGCCTGGTTTAGCGTCAGAGGATAAAGTCGAGTTGCGTATCCGGCTGCGAGAACGAGTATTTTCATAATGCGTAGTTTTCTACTGATTCTTCTTTTCCTGGAGTTCTATAAGATGCGGCGCTGAGGCCATTATCAATTCTCTTGATTTACGGAGTACCTGATCCGTGGGAGGTCCGTCAAGTGCGAAATCGGCCAGCTCGACGGCGTCGCTCATTTTTAAGTTGCGAACCAGCGATTTGATTCTCGGAACATACGGCGGTGAAGCGCTTAGCTCGTCGATGCCGAGACCGATAAGGATGGGTACCATCAATAAATCAGCGGCTATCTCGCCGCATAGCCCCGTCCAAATACCTGCGTTGTTTGATGCGTTGATGGTATATTTGATAAGTCGCAGTATGGCCGGGTGCGTGGGCTCGTATAGATGAGAGATTCTTTCGTTCATCCTGTCGATGGCCAGTGAGTATTGGATGAGGTCGTTTGTGCCGATACTGAAGAACTGCACGTGTTTCGCGAGGATATCGGCGGTCATTGCGGCCGACGGCACCTCTATCATGGCGCCGACGTCCATGTTTTCATCCAGCTCGACGCCTTCTGACAAGAGCTCCTGCTTGTATTTTTCAAGCAGTTCGTTGGCCTTGAGGAGTTCGTTCAAGCCGGAGATCATAGGATAAAGGAGCTTAATATTGCCTTCGGCGCTGGCCCGGAGAATGGCGCGCAGTTGCGCGCGGAACACGGCCTTTTCCTCGAGACAGAAACGGATCGCGCGCCAGCCGAGAGAAGGATTCATCTCGTGCGGCAGTTGCAGGTGTGAAATGAATTTATCGCCGCCGAGATCCAGCGTCCGTATAATCAGCGGCTGCGGATTAAGCGCTGCTGCGACGTGACGATATACCTCGTATTGTTCGTCTTCGGTGGGCAGGGTATCGCGATGGAGGTAGAGGTATTCAGTTCTGAAAAGTCCCACGCCGAACGCGCCGCCATCCTTCACTGCATCGGCGTCATCCGAATGCGCTATGTTAGCGGATAGGATTATGCTCCGACCGTCCTGAGTTACCGCCGGCTCGTTGCGGATTTCAATCAAAGATTCTTCCAGCGCGAAATGTTTGCGTACCAACTGGCCATATTCAAATAGTGTCTGATCCGTCGGGTTTATAATGAGGAGACCGTTGAATCCGTCTAAAAGGATGTAATCATCGTTTTTCAGAATCTTATGTATATCAGGGACTCCTACGATGCCGGGGATTTTGAGGGCGCGCGCCAGTATGGCGGTATGCGAGATCATGCTGCCCATCGTTGTGGCGAAACCGAGTACCTTGCTCCTGTCGAGCTGCACGGTCATGGACGGTGTCAGATCGTCGGTTACCACTATGTGTGGTTCGGTGAGGTTGGTGAAATCGACTTCGTCCGAGTGCCCAAGGAGATTGTTTAAAACGCGTGTTGATACGTCGCGCATGTCCTTGGAGCGCTCGCGGAGGTACTCGTCATCGATCTTCTCCCATGTATCAATGTAGCGTTCGGATATTTCGTGAAAAGCCCATTCGGCGTTTGTGTGCTCGACTTCGACCTTGTCCTTGAGTTTCTCCAAGAGTATCGGGTCTTCGAGGAATAATATATGCGCTTCGAATATACCGGCGTCCGAGTTGCCCATTGAATCACCGACCTTGCGCTGGATTTCCAGTATCTGCCCGCGAGTGGCTACCAGCGCTTTCTCGATCTTTTCAATGTGCCGAGCAACTTCGTTGTCGGATATGGAATATTTCGGTATCTTATTCTCATAGCGTGCTAGGATTAATACCTTACCGTGAGAAACACCGGAGGATACCGGTATTCCTTTGTAGACTGTTTCACCGAATTTCGCCGTATCAGGCATAATTGCTATTCTAAGGTATTTTAATTAATTAGGAAATACGAAAAATCCCAACACACGATAAAATTTGAATCGTACAACCCGGAGCACGAGTGTGCCAGGGAACCCAGCCGCAGCAGCTCCAAATGCCACGGCTTACAAAATCCCGTTAGGGATGAAATGTCTATAGCAGAAAGACCAACAAAAAGAGTAAGTCCCGTAAGGACGGGATATTGCCGGAGGTCGGCGGCCTGAGATCAGAAGTTATTTCTTGTCTCAGTCATTTCTATTCCAGTCGTTATATGCTTCTGTGCATTCTGAGCATTCCGTGGTTAATAATTCCGTGTGTTCCGTAGGGGACTTCGATAAAGTAAATTATATGCAGATGAATCGAAAAATCCGTAATCTGGCGCTGATAGGTTTTATGGGGGTAGGGAAGTCTACTGTGGGACGAATTGTGGCGGAGCGACTTGGTTTCGGGTACATGGATACGGATGAGCTTATTGAGGCGCGTTGTGGAAAGACTATCCCGTGCATTTTCGCTGAAGACGGTGAAGAGCGTTTTCGCGAACTCGAATATGAAATCACCTTGGAGCTGGAAACAGTGTCGGACACAGTTATTTCTACGGGGGGCGGATTGGTCGTGAACCCCGAGAATATGGAATCACTAAAAAAACATGCGTTGGTGGTCTGCCTTTGGGCATCACCACGGACGATTTGCAAGCGCGTCGGCAAGAAAAATACCAGACCTCTATTGGATGAAGCCGAGCCGATCAATAAGGTTAAGTCGCTCCTGGAAGCCCGAAAACCTCATTATAAAAAAGCGGATGTGCTTTTAAATGTCGATAGGCGTTCGTTGTCCAGGGTTTCACAGGTAGTGATTCAAAACTTCAAAATGGTCGCCGATAACCATGAAAGAGGAGATTCGTAAACGCGCGTTTGAATTAGGATTCGATGCATGCGGTTTTACTTCGGCTGATCCGCCGGAATCGGGGGTGTATCTTGAGAAATGGTTGCAGTCGGATCGGCATGCATCGATGTCTTATATGCAACGAACGCTGTCAAGACGCCTGGACTTACGCAAAACCATGCCTGCGGCGCGCAGCGTGATTGTCCTGTCAGCGGGGTACCACTTAGAGTGCTGGAACAAGATGCCGGCCACGGTGTCCGGGATTGAAAAGGGTGATCAATCAAGTCGTGACACAGGGCATTCTGCTGCGTCGACGCAACGCCGGCGGGCGTACATAGCCGGGTATGCGAGGTTTACTGATTATCATTACGCGCTCGGCGAGAGGCTCCGGGTGTTGTCGGATTTTATAAGAAAGTTGGCGCAGGCGGATGCCGAATCACTTTGTTATGTGGATACGGGGCCGGTCATGGAACGTGATCTGGCCCAGCGGGCGGGTATAGGATTCATCGGCAAGAATACAAACCTTATCTCCCCAAAACTGGGCAACTGGACGTTCCTGGCCGAGATACTGACTTCACTGGAACTCGAACCCGATACGCCGGCAAAAAACCGCTGCGGGACATGCTCGCGTTGTTTGACCGCTTGTCCGACGAATGCGTTTGCGGACGCGTTTGTCTTGGACGCGCGGATGTGTCTGTCATTCCATACGATCGAGTCAAAGGGGGCGATACCGATAGAATTCCGTCCCCTGATCGGTAATCGGTTGTTCGGATGTGACGACTGTCTGACTGTTTGTCCATGGAACCGGTTTGCGGAACCGGGGCGAATCATGGCGCCGGAGCATCGACGTGTGTTCGACGATCCGGATATTGTCATGCTGATTAATGCAAGCGAGGGAGAATTGCGCAGGTTACTGGAGAATACGCCGCTGGCGCGTTTATGGCGAAGGCGGTTTTTAAGAAACCTCTGTGTGGTCGCCGGGAACTCCGGCCTGGACGATGTCGCCCCAGGCTTAATGCGATATGCGGCCGATGCGGATGAAATAGTATCCGAGCATGCCAAGTGGGGGTTGAACAGGATCGGATTGCGCAATAGCGCGAATAACGCCCTATGACGTTACAAAGCCGATAATATGCCTTAAAGCGTTTTTAATAACTATTCTTCGATAGGCGGTGTTCGCGTTCGGAAAAACTGCGAGCGCGCTGAGACATCGTCTGTCGCAGGTTCTAAATGAAGCAATGTCCCCGAGGAGTCCAGTATTTCCAGAGTTTTCAACTCCATCCATTCCCGGTTCGTCAAAGAAGATGCGGCTTCGAGTGAGAACCGCTGATCCGGTTCACCTTCAAATACGAAGACATTGTAATCCCGTTTGCCCCCGATGTTATTAGTACCTTGTGAACGTGAGAAGTCGATGATATCAACCGGCGAACCCGGCTGAGAAAGTCGTGTGCGAAGGATTACGCCTTCGATCCCTGCCGCGATAAGTTGGTCATTGCTTGTAGCGAGGCTATAGAGGGACTTACGTGTTATGGTTTTTTGTTCATGCCATGTAATCCCGTTTGTGCTGGTTAACATTGTTCCCTGAGTGCCGGCGATGAAAGACGTGCCGTCGACGCGCGTAACGTCATTGAGCCAAGCATTCGACGGCGATTCAATCATTGACCAGGTACCGGCGTTGGTGCTTTGCAGGATAAGGCCGTTTTGACCGACCGCGATAAGCTTGTCATGAAGCCGGCGGACGCGATAAATCCAGTTGGTCGTTCCGGAGTCGACATGGCGCCAATCGTGTCCGTTCGTGCTGGAAAGTATGCTGCCATCGGCCCCGACGGCGACGATACCGCCCGGGTATGTAGCTAAGCTTGAGAGGAAAGCGCCGGTCGGAGTCGGATGAGTAGTCCAATTTGTGCCGTCGACCGATGACATGATCGTTCCGTTACCGCCGGAGACGTAGTATTTGTCGTTGAAAACCGTGACACCTTGCAGGTCATTTGAAGTTGGAGAGGTTACGGTGTTCCACAGGATACCAAGCGTGTTTATGTTGACGTTGGTTGATATCTCATTTGTTCCCACAGTATTGGTAACGACGACATTGGTCCATTGGTTATAGCTGGTGAGGAGCGTGCCTTTATTGCCTGCGATGACGAGCATATTCGTATCACCGCCGACACCGAGAAAGACGGAGTTTGTAGACTTATCCGGATACTCGATAGTCCAATCGATCCCGTTGTCGCTGGTCAAGATTGTCGATCTGTCACCGACGGCAATGTAAAATTCAGGGAGACGCAACACGTCCCAAATCCAATTTCTGGGTGAATCCTCCAGCGTGAACCATATTGTCTCGGCGCCGTTTGTATTAAAGCCTTCAACGGTTGTGCCCGTGTATCCGGATAACAGGAAATAATTGGTACTCGCCAAGGCGCTGAGGTAAATCTCGCGCGGCGGCGGAAACTCGACTGAGAGCGCGTTCTGCCAAGTGTTTCCGGATTTCACGCGTACCTCATTATCGCCCGCGGCAACCATACTGCTTGTTGAGGCACCCGCAATCGCGTAAAGGGAATTGGTAGCGCCTGTATCTATCGGACTCCATGCGTATCCATCCGGACTGCTCATGACGGTGCCATTGTTACCGGCAACGAAAAAAGAGTGTCCGATCCACTCGATATCGTTCAAGTGCTCCTGTGTTCCGGAAGATTGAATAGCCCAGGATTCTCCCATGTTGCTGGTGATGACGGCGCCGTTTTCACCGACCGCGACGAATCCGGGTTGACCGAAAGCGACGTCCCTGAGCCATTCGGTTGTGGGCGAGTTTATGCTGCTCCAATGAATGCCGTTTGTGCTGGAGTAAATAGCGCCATTGTCACCCACGGATATCACCTTGTTCGATGATGCCGCCAAGCCTTCAAGCCAATCGTATGTCGTCCCATCTATCAACTGTCCGTGTTTAATAGAGTCGAGTGTATCGGCGTATAGGACAGTGCCGGCTTCGCCCGTAATAATCAGTCTATCGCCGAAAGAAGTAACCGCCCGGAGTGAGAGAAGTGTATCGGTCTCCAGCGGACGCCATGTCTCAAGGTCGATACTTGAGTAGACGCGGCCGCGTTCGGTTACTTGGATGCATACGCCGTTATGCCGCGTTATATCAACCACGTTATTCCCGTGTGGAAATGGATTCGACCAGCGCCAGAGAAGCGGGATCGATGTTGCGGCAACGGTATGTGCTATGACGGATAATACTAAAACTGATAAAACAGCCGTTGCAGTATGTTTACTTGTTATAAAACGTAGCATGTTATTAGCGTTGCAGATTAACTGTTATAGTCTTTAAAAAGATTCTTTGGTACCGATAGAACGAACCTGCATCCGGTTGGAATGTTCCCGGTGAATTCAAGATTCGCGTCCAGGTGCGCCGACAATTGCTTGCTTATGGCCAAGCCGATACCGCCGGCGCCGGGCTTGGTTGATTTACATGGAAGAAACAGATGTTCTATCACGTGTTCCGGAAGGCCCGGGCCTTGGTCTGCTACCGTAAAGTCTATTGCATCATCGCCGCTTGTAATCGACAGGTCTATCTCCGATTGCGGTGGGCATGCCTGAACCGCGTTGCGCAGTAGGTTGTCGAGGATCAGCATAATTATGTTGGCATGGCGAATCTCCAGGGACGCATTGATTTTAACATCTCCTGTAATACGAATGTCTTTTTCTTGTGATACAGGCCGAATTCGTTCGGTGGTAAGCCCGCGTAATTCGGTCAGACTAATTTCATAATTTG
>JAIPKD010000104.1 GCA_021733835.1 Verrucomicrobiota bacterium | reverse complement strand
CGTTTCGGGCCGATGTCCGTCACGTCGTATTCGGTGAGGTCGCTGTCCCACATGGGGAATCCGTCATGGTGCTCGCCTACGGGAACGACGTACTTGGCGCCGGCTTTTTCGAACAAGTCCGCCCATCTGTCCGGGTCCCATTTTTCGGCTTTGAACATTGGCGCGAAGTCTTTGTAGGTAAATTCGTGCGGGTCGCCGTAGTTTTCGACGTGATACTGATATGTCGGGCTGCCTTCTTTATACATGTTACGCGGATACCACTCGGCGTAATTCCCTTTGGGCGCCCAGCCGGGGACGGAATACACTCCCCAGTGGATGAAGATGCCGAACTTGACGTCGTGGAACCATTCCGGGACAGAGTGTTTTTCCAGTGATTCCCAGGTGGGTTTGTATTTACCGGCCGATGCGTCGGCGGCGCCGGCTGTGCTCAGGTATGCAGATAATACTCCGACTGCTGCAGTGATGAATAGTGTTCGTTTTTTCATATGACACTCCGGTGATCTTGCTTCAATTATTCTAACGGGATTCCAATACGAGCCGGCCTTGAGTTCTAGTTTTAATTCAAGGCCGATTTTTGTATCCGGAACTTACCGATTGAATAGTATCCTACCGGTCGCCGGGATTAATTCAAACCTGAATCAGATTCAAGTTCACGACCTTTTATATATTTTCCACTGGCGGACTGAATGAAGTGATAGTATTATCATGGTCATGGTTCGTGTCGGGATAGGTTATGACGTTCACAGAATGGTTGAAGGTCGTCCGCTTGTGCTTGGAGGTGTTAGGATACCGTATTCAAGGGGGCTGGCAGGGCATTCGGATGCGGATGTCCTGATTCACGCGATTTGCGACGCGATATTCGGTGCGCTTGGGGAGGGGGATATCGGGAGTTTTTTCCCTGATACGAATACGGAATGGAGGTCCGCGCCGAGCCGGGTGTTTCTTGAGAAGGCGTCCGAATTGATCTCAGAGCGGCGCGGAAAGGTGTCAAATATCGATTCGACGATAATCGCCGAGAAGCCTAAGATGTCTCCGTATATCAATGCAATGCGGGGAGTCATTGCGGAAGTCTTGGGGGTCGGGAAGGACGCCGTGGGGATCAAGGCTACTACGAATGAAAAGATGGGATTCGTCGGACGTGAAGAAGGCATTGCCGCCATGGCCGTTGCGTCACTGTGGTTGCCCGATTGATTGTTTATGGCCAGAGGTGAGATAGAGTGGAAACGCCGTGATGAGGACGGCGAAAAGGTGCAAGTGCGCGCCGTGAAGTCGGGCGATGGATGGATTTTTTATCATCGTAGCAGGAGGTTCGACAGATGGGAGGTGCTGGATACGCCATCCGAAGATGATTGGCTGGCATTATTGGACGGCGTACGGCGGCGTGCGGCGCGGCGATTGATCCGGCCCGAGGAGGAGTCGCGCTTGATCGGTGTAATAAGACGGCGATTCCCTGGTTTGGATTTGAAATGAATATGAACAATCATGAATGCGAAGATACTGATTGTTGATGACGACGCAGTTGTCCGCCAGGTATTGGTGGATATTCTGTCGCGCAGCAGATATTCTATAACCGAGGCGGGGAGCGCCGCGGAGATGGAAGCTGCCTGCAATAATGATTTACCCGACCTGATACTGCTGGACCTCAAGCTGCCTGATGCCGATGGACTTGATCTGCTCTCGAAGATCAAGGAGAAATGGCCCGGCATCGAAGTGATAGTATTAACCGGTTACGCCTCTATCGATGCTGCCGTTGAAGCGACCAAACGCGGAGCGTATCATTTCCAAAAGAAACCGTTCGATCCCAAAAGCCTTCTTCTTTCTATCGACCGCGCTGTCGAACGCAAACAAATGAGTGAAGAGGCGTCCTCGCTGAGGCGCGCGCTTTCCGAGCTCAGCGGCGGGAATATGCCTGTGTTCAGGAGCGCCTCGATGAAAGATGTATTGCGCACGGTTCAACGAGTGGCGCCGAGCGAGGTGCCGGTCTTGCTGGTCGGCGAAAGTGGAACCGGCAAGGAGGTGTTTTCCGATCTGATCCATGCCATGAGCCCGCGGGCAAAGGCGCCCTTTATAAAGGTGAATTGCGCCGCGCTGCCGCGTGAGCTTATCGAGAGTGAACTATTCGGTTCTGTTAAAGGCGCGTATACCGGCGCGTTAAGCGATAGAGACGGTTTGTTCAGGCAGGCGGAAGGTGGGACGCTGCTGTTGGATGAGTTGTCCGAGATGCCGGTTGATACTCAGACCAAATTACTTCGAGTGCTCCAAGACAGGGAGTACCGGCCGGTGGGAGGGCATAAGACGTATCACGCGGACTGTAGAATAATCGCAACCACCAACCGCGACGTGAATGATGCCATCACCCAAGGTAAATTGCGGGAGGACTTGTATTACCGCATAAGTACCGTTTGTATCAGCCTCCCGCCGTTGCGCGAAAGGCGGGAGGATATCCCGGTGCTGGCGAATACGTTCCTCCAACGATTCGCTGCGCAGGCGGGTAGGAACGTGATTGGATTTACCTCGGCGGCGCTTCAAGCCCTTACACAAAATGAGTGGCCCGGGAATGTGAGGCAATTACAGAACCAGATTCAGCGCGCCTTGCTCATGAGCGAGGGGACGCATATTACACCCCAGAACCTCTCAATCGATACCTCCGGCCTCGTCCGGCGCGAAGACGGATTGACGCTCCTGGAGGCGATGGAGAGAAACGCTATTATCCAGGTGCTAAAAGAAACAAACGGGAATAAAAACGCCGCATCAAGGCGTTTGGGAATAGGACGTCAAACGCTGTATAATAAACTGCGCCGATACAGCGTCGATTCTTGATATGCCGTCCGTAACTAGTGATAAATTGCGATAATCCATGTAATATTGGGCATGATCAATCTTCGGAGTGCGGCTGTGCTGAAAGCCGGCCGCAGCAGTCTCGAAAAGACGTTGGCACCTCGTAATCGGATGAAGCCGTGGCACTCGAAGCCGCTGTCTTCGGAGCGCGAGTGCGCATATCAGAGACATAGTTTATTTTGATAAATGTCGCTATTTATTTCGTGATGTTGTATAAACCCCGGTTTAATCTACGATTACTATGAAAAATATTATCAGTGTCCTATCGGGTGCGGCATTGACTGCCGCAGCGATTTTATCAGTGTCCGCCGTTTACGCGGAATCGGCGCAGAAACAGAAACCGGTTGAATTCAATGGCACCATTCTCTTTGCGCCGGATGCGGAGGTCGAATTACTCGCCGATGGTTTCAAATTTACCGAAGGCCCGGCCGCCGATTCGGAAGGCAACGTCTTTTTTACTGATCAACCGAACAACCGGATCATGAAATGGTCGGTTGATGGTAAGTTGACCACCTTTCTGAAGCCGGCGGGAAGGGCGAACGGTTTGTTCTTCGATAAGAATGGAAACCTCCTCGCCTGCGCCGACGAGAACAACCAGCTCTGGTCGATCTCCCCGGACGGTGAGACCTCGGTTTTGATCAAGAAATTCGACGGCAAACTCCTGAACGGGCCGAACGACCTCTGGATAGCCCCGGACGGAACCATTTTTTTTACCGATCCATTTTATCGCAGACAGTACTGGGATCGTGACGGTATGGAACAGAAGGGTCAGTATGTGTTCAGCGTTTCGCCGGATGGAAGTCAGTTGAAAACCGTCGCAACCGATCTCAAGCAGCCGAACGGGATTATCGGCACTCCCGACGGAAAAAGGCTATACGTTGCCGATATCGGGGCCGGAAAGACTTATGTTTACGATGTTCAGCCGGACGGCACGCTGAGCAATAAAACGCTTTTCGTAGAAATGGGCTCGGACGGAATGACCATCGACAACAAGGGGAATGTCTATCTGACCGGTGACGGCGTCACGGTTTTCAACAGGGACGGAAAGAAGATTGCGCATATCCCGGTCGATGAAGGATGGACGGCTAATGTATGTTTCGGTGGTGCTGAGATGGATACGCTGTTTATTACCGCAATGGATACGCTGTATGCCGTTAAAATGCGGGTTAAAGGGTTTTAATGCGGTTCTTAATACCTGGTTGGGTGTTGGATAAATCGGGTTTTTCCGTAACGAAGACGCAAAAGAACACAGATGCAACTTGTAAACGGCCGTATAAATGAAAACCGGGCTCCTCTACCAGGGGGTGGCGTGGGAGCCCGGGGAATTTTCGAACTCAGTACATCAGGGGAATCTCGTGGGAGATCCGAGCGCGGAGTGTACTGCCCCGTCACTCGAAAGCTTTCTTTATCATCAAAGATCAAAAAATCCGTTTGCCCGAAAAATAAGTGTCCCGCCCTAAATTTTCAGCTCGCCATTAATAGACCATAACTCCGGGACAAGGTCAAGCGGGTATAGGGTCAAAAATTTGCAGAATTTCCCTAAACCATTAATAATCAGGAAGATACGAGCAAAAAAAATTCGAATATTTTTTCGGCGGGTTCGCGTTGAATCGGTGATTCGGCCGGAAAAACGTTGCATAATAAGGGGAGGAATAGGCGTAACATCTTGGTAATAAGCGCTTTAACTGAGGGGGATAAGGTGATTGGCGTGGGTTCGGCGATCGTGATGTCTATTATTCCGGTTAATTCAATGAATCTCATAGGGTTGAAATGTTTTGGCTGCCTTCCTTTGTACTCATTGCGGAAATTGCGAGGGGGATGCTATTTTGCCGAGCATGCAAAAACCGCAGAGGGTAATGTGTGAGAAAAGCGGCCTTTTGATAAGGACGTGGAAGAGAAAGGAACTTTTCGATTTTGCAAGGAGGTTGAGTCAAAGAGTGGATAATTGTTCGGTCTTGAGCGTGGGATTGATTCATGGTTTATTCATTTTGCGGAGAATAGGTGCTTCTTGGTGTAAATCGCCCGGATGGAACCGGATGACGTGAGGACACATCGAATTTCATGGATATAGAAACCAGGATTAACGAGTTGCGGGGGGTGTTGTCGGATTGCCTGTATAAGGATCGTATCCGGATAGAGGGCGAGCTGCGCAAGATTCTTTCGCGCAGCGGTCGTGGTACGCGAGTGGACGTGAGATTGTTGGAGCGTTTTCTCAGGGATGCGCGGCGTTCGGTTAGCGCGCGTGATTTGCGCGGTGCATCGTTGCCGGCCTTGAGTTATCCGGAGGCGCTCCCGATCATTGCCAGGAAGGATGAGATTGTCAGGGCGATACATGAGCACGCGGTGCTGGTTATCGCCGGTGAGACTGGATCGGGGAAGACGACGCAGATACCGAAGATGTGCCTTGAGGCGGGGCTTGGTGTGCATGGCCGTATCGGTTGCACGCAACCGCGGCGCGTGGCGGCGCTTTCGATCACGCGCCGGATAGCCGAGGAGCTCGGAGTCAGGTACGGCAAGGAGATCGGATGCAAGATTCGTTTTGCGGATCACACGGCGCCGGAGGCGTACATAAAGATAATGACCGACGGGATGCTGCTTGCCGAGACGCAGGGTGATCCGTTGCTGAGCGAGTACGAGGTTTTGATCATTGATGAGGCGCACGAGCGTTCGTTGAACATCGATTTCCTGCTTGGTTATTTGAAGCTGCTCAGAAGGAAACGGCCCGAGCTGAAAATAATTATCACCAGCGCGACCATTGACACCGAGGCGTTCTCGAGGGCGTTCGACAATGCGCCGATCATCGAGGTTTCGGGCAGGTTGTATCCTGTCGAGACACAGCATGCGCCGCTGGACGAGTTTTTCGAGGAGGCGGGCGAGGTTACGTATATAGATGCGGCGGTGGAGGCTGTATCGCTTATATTGGGCGATGACGCGCCGGAAGCCGGAGACATCCTGATTTTCATGCCCGGTGAGCGCGATATTCTCGAGACACGCGATCGGCTCGAGGATGAATTCCGTGGCCGTGCGGAGGTTATCCCGTTGTTTGCGCGTCTTTCTTCGAGAGAGCAGCATCGGATTTTCGGTGCGTCCCCGCGGCGAAAGATAATCGTGTCAACGAACATAGCCGAGACCTCGCTTACGATCCCGGGGATACGGTATGTAATCGATACGGGCCTTGCGCGTATGAGCCGGTATAGTCCGCGCACGCGTACGCGGCGGCTGCCGATTGAGCCGATTTCCCAGAGCAGCGCGAATCAGCGCGCGGGCCGTTGCGGCCGCCTGGCAAACGGCGTTTGCATTCGGTTGTATTCGGAGGACGACTTCCTCGAGCGTCCGCGGTTCACGCAACCGGAAATCCAGCGGTCGAACCTGGCAGAGGTCATATTGCGGATGAAGGCCTTTCATTTGGGTGAGATAGAGACCTTCCCTTTTCTGAATCCGCCGCAGCCGCAGGCGATCAGGGCCGGGTATAATCTCCTGGAAGAGCTTGGCGCGATGGATGAAAAGCGTGAACTGACGCGGCTCGGTCTGGAGCTGGCGCGGCTGCCGGTTGATCCGGCGATAGGCCGGATAATCTTGCAGGCGCGTACAGAGAATGCGTTGGCCGAGGTGCTTGTTATCGCCGCCGGATTGAGCATTCAGGACCCGCGCGAGCGTCCCCTCGAGCAGCGCGCCGCAGCGGACACGGCGCACATGAGGTTCCGGAGTGAAGCCTCGGATTTCCTCGCGTTATTGAATATCTGGAATGAGTTCCATGACACGTGGGACAGATTGAAGACGCAGAATCAGTTGCGCAAGTTTTGTAAGTCGAATTTTTTGTCCTACATCCGCATGCGCGAATGGAACGATACGTACAATCAGTTGCGGCAATCGCTGAAGGAATGCGGGCGCTTTAGGTTGAACAATGAACCGGCGAGTTACGCCGCGATCCACAGATCGATCCTGACGGGACTGATCGGGCACGCCGCGCAGAAGACGTCGCTGAATTTTTACAAGGGGACGATGGACAGGAAGTTCATGGTTTTCCCGGGATCGGCGTTGTTCAAGAAAGGGTTGCCGAAGAAAAAGGCGTCCGGCGGCGATGCGCCGGAGGCGGCTACTCACGGCGGGCAGCCGGAGTGGATCGTCGCCGGCGAGATATTGGAAACATCACGTGTATTTGCGCACACCGTTGCCGGGATTAAGCCTGATTGGATAGCCGAGCTTGGCGCGCATCTGTGTAAGTCGTCTTATCGCGATCCGTACTGGGACAGGAAAAAGGGGCGGGTGCTCGTCACCGAAATGATTAACTTCCGCGGGCTCAGGGTGACCGAGCGCAAAGTGGACTACGGCCGTGTCTCGCCGGAGCATGCGACGGAGGTGTTTATTCAATCCGCGCTGGTGGAGGAGCGTTTACCGGTTGCGTATGGTTTCATCGAGCACAATCGAGAGGTGCGTAACAGGATTGAGGCATGGCGTACGCGGCTGAGGAGCTATGATGTTTTGGACCCGGACGCGGCATTATTCGATTTTTACAAGGCGCGGTTGCAGTCTGTTTCGTCGTTGGCGGATTTGAACCGTGTTATTAAGCAACATGCGCGTTCGGGATCGGGGTTCCTCCATGTGTCCGAGGCGGACTTGATCGGCGATACGGACTTATCGTTCGACCACAAGGCGTTTCCGGCGTATATGATGCTGGGTAATACGAGAGTGGATATTCATTATGCGTTTGCGCCCGGCGAGGAGGAGGACGGAGTTACTGTGCGGCTGCCTGTCGAGCTATTGCCGTCCGTTCAGCCGGGAATGCTGGATCGTATTGTTCCCGGCCTCGTCGAACCGAAGATAGACGCATACCTCCGGGGATTACCGAAGTCGCACAGACGCGAACTCGTGCCCGTCCACGAGGCGGCGCACGCTGCGGCGGCGGAGTTGCTGCATGGAGAGGCGTCGTTGAAGGAGTCGCTACGCCGTTGGT
>JAIPKD010000103.1 GCA_021733835.1 Verrucomicrobiota bacterium | reverse complement strand
CTCGTTGAGCTCGCGTCCGCTCATCTGCGGCATTACTAGGTCGGTGATAACCAGATCTACTTTGCCGCCGAGGCGCGAGAAGACATCAAGGGCCTCGACTCCGTTTTCCGCGGAGACGACGTTGTATCCGTATTCGGTGAGGATGGTGTGCGTCATTGTCCG
This sequence comes from Verrucomicrobiota bacterium, assembly GCA_021733835.1. Classification (GTDB taxonomy): domain Bacteria; phylum Verrucomicrobiota; class Verrucomicrobiia; order Limisphaerales; family JAIPKD01; genus JAIPKD01. The sequence goes on along the minus strand of JAIPKD010000103.1, from coordinate 7,709 downwards.
GATTAATTCCTCGTCGTCGACGATGAGTATGGTCTGGTCGCCCCGGAGCGCGGACGGCTCCGAGATAAGTTCATCCTTGATATAGTGGTCAGTGGCGGGGAAATAGATATTGACGGTGGTACCGGCGCCGGGTTTGCTGGAGATATTTATCCAGCCGCCGTGGTTGGATACGACGCCGTAAACCCATGCGAGGCCGAGGCCTCTGTGGTTCGGTTTTGTGGTGAAGAACGGTTCGAATATCCGCGGTAACGCCTCGGCCGGGATACCTGAGCCGGTATCGGAAATTTCCACGAAGACGTATGCTCCGGGTTCGAGGTAGATGGAACCTTCTTGCTTGGCGGATTTTAGGAGCAGGTTCCGTGTGCTGATCGATATGCGGCCTTTTTCGGGAATGGACTGTACCGAGTTTTCGAGTATCTTGATAAACGCTTGCTGGAGCTTGGCCTCATCGAATTTAACGGCCAGCGGTCGCGGCTCCAGCTGCATGTTCCACTCGATGACCGGGCCTTTGGTCGATTGAAATAATTCGGCGGCGCGCTGAATGAGCGTGTTGATATTACCGGCGGGCAGGACACGGGATTCCTTTTCCTGATGACTGAACGTGGCCAGTTCGTTTGCGATTTCCGCGACGCGCTCGGCCGATTTTTCCACCTCCATGAGAGCGCGTTTCCATTTGTGCTTCGGTTCCAACTGGCTGAGGATAAGTGTTGTATGTCCGAGGATGGTCGTGAGCGCGTTATTGAAGTCCAGGACGACCGTGCGGATTAGTTGCCGCGCCGAGTCCAATGTCTGCTTTTGAGAAATGCCGGGTTCGATCTTTGCGGGGATGGAATTAATCGGTTCTGCTTTGGTTTTCTTTTTTGAGCTGTCGGCGCCTATGTCTGGGATTTGAAGGAGTACGAGGAATTCATCATCTGATTTAACCGGGCTGATGAGGAGTTTGCGTTCGACGGGTTTCGAGTTTTTATCGAGCAATTTAATAGGCGAGTCAAGCTTGCCGCCGCGCCGGATAAAAGGGATGAAAAGCTCGACCGGCATCTCGTTATCTTCGGCCCACAACTCGTTAAAGGAATTGTCGCCTTTCGATACCTCTATGCGAAAAACATTAGCGGCCGCTTTATTCGCCCAACGGATGGCGGCGGTTTCATCGATTATGAAAACCGGCCACACCGCATTATCGAATATCTGTGTCAGGTCCTTCATTATCGGATAAATGCGGGCATCATCTCTGCTTCGTGCATTTCTATTCCACAGTTGAATTCTAAATCAATAAGTATTTTAAGCAAGGCTTCGCCGGGAATCATGGTTGCAAGGTTTTGTGTGAAGTTCTTGAAATAGATACACGCCGGAGATAAATTAATTAGTTTATTGCTGAAGGCTGAAGAAAGATAGAATGAGCCCCCACGAATTCATAAGATATTCCAGACAGATGCTCCTTCCTGGCTTTGGGAAGGAGGGCCAAGAGCGGATCAAGGCGGCGAGCGTGCTTTGTGTAGGCGTAGGCGGTCTGGGTTCGGCGGTGGCGACATATCTGGCTGCGGCGGGGGTTGGTCGCCTCGGGCTTGTGGACGACGGCGTGGTCGAAATATCGAATCTACACCGGCAACCGGTGTATTCCACAAAAGAAGCGGGCAGATGGAAAACCGAATCCGCGCGTAAGTACCTGCGGGAATTGAATCCGTACCCGGACATCGCCGCGTACTCCGAACGGATGTCGACGGCGAACGCGGATCATTTAATCGGTGAGTACGATTTAGTGGTGGATTGTACGGATAATCTACCCGCGCGTTACCTTGTGAACGATGCTTGCGTGTTGTCCGGGAAGCCGGAAGTGTACGGCGCGGCTTACCGATTTGATGGAAGAGTGAGCGTTTTTTCGCCGGCCTCCGGCGGGCCGTGTTACAGGTGCCTTTATCCCAACCCGCCGGCGCCGGATGCCGTTCCCGGCTGCTTGGAAGACGGCGTGCTGGGGATGGTGCCCGGATTGATAGGATGTATCCAGGCCGCCGAGGCGCTGAAATTGATCGTGGCACAAGGCGAAAATCTGCTTGGCTGGATGCTGGTCGTGGACGCGCTGGGGATGAATTTTCGTAAGATTCGTGTCAAGAGCGATCCGTCGTGTCCATTGTGCGGACAAAATCCGCGGATTCGCAAATTAGAGGAAATTCAGGACTACTGTTCGCCGGTCGAAACGGCGGATGATAACGATCGGGCCGAAGACGAGATCACGGTAAACGAATTGAAGCGGGAGATGGACAAGGTTGATTTCTCCGCCCGCATTTTGGATGTGCGCGAGCCATTCGAATACGAGATAGCGCACCTGGACGGTGCATTGCTGATCCCGTTCGGCCTGTTGAGAAAACGGTATTCCGAGCTTGATCCCGAGCAGACGTTGTTTGTCTATTGCCAAACGGGCGATAGGTCGCGGTGGGCGACAGACTTTTTGAAGGAACGCGGATTCAAGGATGTGCGAAATGTTCAAGGCGGACTCGAGGCATGGGCGGAAAAGATCGACCCGGACTTTATGAACGCTTGAGGGATTGAAATGATTGATAGAGAAAAGATTACACCGGATAAAATCATAGCCATGAAGGCGCGCGGCGAACGTGTCCCCTCGCTTACGGCCTATGATTATCCGATAACTCGTATGTTGGACGAGGCGGGCGTGCCGCTGATCCTTGTCGGTGACTCCCTGGGCATGGTGGTGCTAGGGTATCCGGACACGACGTATGTCACGATGGAGGACATGGAACATCATGTGCGCGCATGTTCACGGGCCAAGCCTAAGGCGCTGCTTGTCGCGGACATGCCGTACGGGAGTTACGCGAATACGTCGAGCGCGCTCGAGAACGCGCGCCGGCTCATGGACGCCGGCGCCGAGGCGGTCAAGGCCGAGGGCGGGCGTGATATAATCCCGCAGGTACGCGCTATTATCGAGGAGGGTATCCCGTTTCTCGGGCATCTTGGTATGCTTCCTCAACACGTGCGTGAAGAAGGCGGATACAAGATCAAGGGGCGTGTCGAGACTGAGGTCAATGCGCTGCTGGCGGATGCGAAGGCGCTGGAACAGGCGGGTGCGTTTGGAATAGTCTTGGAACTCGTGCTCGCCGAACCGGCGCAGAAAATAACCGCCGCTGTTCGTGTCCCGACTATCGGTATCGGCTCGGGGCGTGGTTGTGACGGGCAGATACTCGTTACCTATGATTTGCTGGGGATGTTTCCCTGGTTTAAACCGCCGTTCGTAAAGCAGATGCTGCGTACCGCCGAGTTGTCGAAGGAGGCCGTTGCAGGCTGGATGAATTCAGTCCGCAGTGGTGAATGATTTCTTATGCAAGGCCGAGGTCTTCGTATATGGCGGAGTTTATTTTTCGGACGCGCGCCTGATGCAGTTTCTCCCCGCACATGCCGTTGAGTACCCATGCCACGACCAGGTTATGCGCCGGATCGGCGAAGCCGCACGATGATTGAGCGCCGCCATGGCCGAATGCGTCCTCGGCGGCATGCACGCCGAATCCGTACGGCACGGTTTCAGCGCCGTAGCGGTTCGAATTAATCATAAAACCGAGTCCCCAGTCCATGACATGCTTGAATGTGTGATCGAACATCCCTTGTCGCCGGCGCGATGTCAATAATCGTGTTGTTTCGCGATTCAGTATCCCGGTGTTGTTTGATTGAAGTATGTTAAGCAAGGTCTTGTAAAACTTGCCGAGTTCACGGATTGGGCCGTAGCCGCCTCCGGAGGGACGGCATTGGGTGCAAGTTTTTTCCGGGTCTTCGAACGGGCGCGGCGACTTTGTTGTTGTGTGATGCATGAGACCTATCCGCGTGCCGTAAGACTTATAACGTTCCGGCGGCATACCTATCCACGAGTCCATCATGCCGAGCGGCAGGAATATCCTGTTTCTCACGAACTCCGGAAACGTTGTGTTTGTAAGCCGCTGAACCAATTCGCCGAGGATGAACCAGCCGGATGAGATATGGTATCCTGCCTTGTTTCCGGGAGTCCAATCCGACTCGAGCGAGGCCGAACAAATACCGCTTATGATCTCGCGCCATTCAAGGTCTACAGACACCTTGTCGCCGCCCCTGAATCCACCCGTATGCATCAGAATATGTTCGATCGTGATTTGTTCCTTGCCCTCTTTGCCGAACTCGGGGATGTAACGCGACACCGGCGCGTCAAGCTCGATGCATCCGTCTTCGAGCAAAAGGCCGACGGCGACGGCTGTTATGGGTTTACATGCCGAAAGCCAGAGCATCAGCGTATCCGTGGTCATCGATATGCCCGGACGCGCCTCGCCGTATGCGAAATCGGCGATGGTTTCCGTGCTCAGAGATACATAAACCTGTGCGCCGATATGGCGGCCTGCCGATGCGTCGCATCGAAGTGCGGCGTATGTAAGTGGTAGGGCGTTAACGGATGTATCCTCGCTGCTCATGGCGTCGTGAGTTACGGAAGGATTCTTCGAATACCTGTGTATGCCGGAGACGGCTATGGATTCGTGCCCACGCGCGACCAATTGAATTTTTTTACCAGCGCGTATTTTTCGAATGCCTGCTCGTGGTGAATGATTGCCGCGCGGACTATGCTTGAATCGTCGGCGCGGCCGATGTCGGCGACAAAGTCCGGTATAATATTTATCTTGTCCTGGACATAAATAAGTGCAAAGGCGGCTTCCGCCAGTGCGATGTACGGGAGGTCGTGGTAGTCGTTGTCCAAGAAATCTTCCACGGCGTTGGCAAGTAGAATGAGCTGCTCGATCAAGTGCGGCTGTTTCGGCGCCTTGATCTGTGTAAACTCCGCCTTCCACATCGGAATAACTCTATGGAGGTCTTTGAGTAACGCCGGTGTTATCTTCGACGCGCCCTCTTTAACAAATTCAGAAATCTGCGACATACTCGAATATCCTAATTACGTCATCGGAAATTGTAAACCCAAACCCGAATTTAACACGTTCCGCTCTCGAAGGCCGCAACGAGCGCAAGGGAATTAGAATTTCCTATTTGAGGGCTTGCCCCTAACGGGGCAAATCCTCGATCTTATCTCGTAATCCGTACCCTATAATCCTAATAAATCCCGTAGGGATGCAATATCTATAGCAGAAAGCCTAACAAAACGCATAAGTTTCGGTTTTAAGTGATTAAGCTGTTGAGCTGTTGAGGTGTTGAGCGGAGGAAAAACCACCCCTACCCCTCCAAGGAGGGGAACTATACAATGATCCCCTCCACCGGAGGAGATGAAAGGGGTGGGTAACCCAAACCCAGCTCTCCTCCCGGGAGGAGATACAGAGGTGGGTCTACTTTAATATCCGTAATCCTGATGAATCCTTACCCCATAATCCGACATTGCGTCTCCCCTTTCCCTGTTCACAGTTCACGCAATTATTCGTGGATATACTTGGCGGTCTTAGCGTTTTTGCGAGAAAGAAAATGCCTCTCGCTAAGGGCGCGAAGTACGCGAAGGATAAAACACCGCGAAGATATTGAGGCATTTCCATATTAAACAACACTAGAAATATTCTTGACTGTGGGAATCAATCAGCGGAAAATTCTTCAAAATCAGACAAATCTCGTGGGATGATTGTGCGACGGGAAACGAATAGGTTTAACGAGTTAAGCGGCGTCTACGATTTACCCGCAGGTCAGTCAGGCCTGCCTGCCGCGACGCCCGCCTGTGCCGGCACGGCAGACAGGGACGCAGCGCAGGCAGGTGGCGTAGGCGGCTTACTTGGTGTAGATGACACCGGCCAGGGTTTTCACTTCGTTGCCTATGACGGGAACGGCAACGTCATGGTGCTGGTTGACGCGGATGACGGGACGGTCTCGGCCGAGTACGAATACGGTCCGTTCGGCGAGCTGATCCGGTCAACCGGCCCGATGTCCGACAACCCCATCCGCTTCTCGACCAAGTACCACGACACCGAAACCGGCCTGGTTTATTATGGGTATCGGTATTATAACCCCGTGTTGGGGAGGTGGCTGAATAGGGATCCTATTGGGGAGAGGGGTGGGGTGGATGTTTATGTTTATGTGAGCAATAAGTCGCCAAACTATATAGACTGGTCAGGGTTATGTACTGTTGGATGCATAAGAAATGCTAAGTGTGTAGTGAGGGTTGTACCACAAGGCACTCCCGCCGATATTCCAGACGTTCTTCCTCAACTGGTTTCTCTTGCGGACGATACTGAAAAATTCGGGTTGATTTACGGAGCCGGTACAGCGGCTGCAGCGTCTTTTAGCAGTGCATCAGCAGCCATTGCGGAGGGCACGCGCGCAGCGATGGAATCGGGTATGGAATCAGGTGCCAGTGATATGGCCCAGAGGGCCGCAGACCTTTTTGACGAGGCCGGGGAACATTATGGATATCAGCCATATACACGGATTGAATACCAAAAGTGTATATGTCGCAGCGGACTGGGATATTTACTGACCTTAGGAGGCACGAAATGGGTTGATGTGCCTGAAAAAGGAGAGTTTGGAACTTGGACTAAGTACGAAGGTTCGAGTGATCTTGATCTGGGTGCATTTTCAGATGCAAAAGAGGCTTATGAGGCTGGACAGAAGCAATGCAAGAAAGCGCTTCGGGAGTGGAAAAAGAACAACAAACCATGTGACTAATTATGATTCGGATCAATATATGAAAGTGCCTTCGTTATTATTACTTCTACCCATATTCATTGTTGCTTTGGGTGCGTTACATGGATGTCGATTCAAGCAATCCGATTCAATTGAACGCCAAACTAAAAAATATTACGATTTCTCGGAACGAAGCGACCAACTATATGCCATCTATTTAACAGGTAACGCGAATGAAGCCAGGCAAAGCCTGGAGAAGGATATTGATTCGATAATCGAAGGTAAAGAATATTTGGAGCCTGGAGGTCGAGCTGGTATGTTGTTTTTGGCATATTGTCGCCTTTATGTGCTCGAGAAGAGACTCGGAAATAATGTCGAGGCTGAAGCGAATTTGATAAAGGCGCGTTATTGGCTGATCAGAAAGGGAGAATTATTAGGGTTACCGACTGGCGAAACCATGCAGGAGGTTCTGAAATTTACGCCGGCGAAAATTGTGGAGACGATTGATGCTTTTGATAAGAAACTTAATGATGGAAGTTCCCCCAATTACTTTCAATCTATCGAAGAATGAACTCACGGTCCATAGCAAAATAAAAGCCGCGGTGGGTGCCTCCGTCACCGTTGAGAGCTCGTCGATCGGCGCCTATCGGTATAAGGCTATAGCGCTCACCAAAATTGAGCCACCTGTAATAGAAGGGGTCAGTGTTCTACAATCCACAAACGCGGTTGACGTTGTGCGGCATTAGTGTTTGATTCTGAACATGGCGAGGCCTACGCGAGTTCTGATTCCGGATGGGTGGTACCATGTCTTCGGGCGGGGCTGGGATCGTCGGGTTATTTTCGAAGACGATCGCGACCGTGAGCATTTTCTGGAGATTCTGGGCGGTCTGCATGAACCTACCGGTTTCGAATCCACGCCTATGTATTGATGGATAACCATCATCACCTTCTGCTTCAGACGCCGGACGCGAACCTGAGCCGGGGCATGCAGTGATTCAACACGAGCTATGCGGCGTGGTTCAACGCACGTCATCAATGTGTGGGCACGCTGTGGCAAGGGAGGTATCGGGCCGTGGTCGTGCAGGACGGTGCGTGGGCGTACGAATTGAGCAGCTACCTGCACCTGAATCCGC
>JAIPKD010000028.1 GCA_021733835.1 Verrucomicrobiota bacterium | reverse complement strand
GGTTCGTAGGTACAGAGGCTGCCCGGGGCGTGCAACACACCGGGAGGTACATCCCAGCCCGTGCCCACTTGAAGACGATAGGCCCGGGACAGTGCGGTGATCTTATTATCTCCTTTGGTAAAGGCCGTCAGACAGTCGCGAACCTGCTCTTTGGTGGTACCGGGATTGAGTCCGAAAAAGGTATAAGCGAAGTCGCCCCCGTAGTTGTTGACCTGGGGCGGGAAGTAATAGGCCTCCGGCTTACCCGACTGGCCGGTGAGCCGGGCGTGGATGTCACGGTGATGCACGTGGAACGGCAAGGCGGCGAGGTTATCGAAGAACTTCGAATACATGGGCCAACTCTGGTAAGTTTCCCATAGTGCCTGACCGATAAACTCTCCTTTGAGTGCGGCCACGGCATCGCGCAACAGTAACCGCTCGGCGGCGTCACCGTCTTCGATCACTATAAAACTCAGGCCCTCGTTTGGGCCGGTCAGGGGCCCGTTATCCGCCGGTGTGGTAGACGCGAACCAGCGCTCATCTATCCCACCGCGTTCCCCGCCCAGGGCGTAATAGTCGTCGGGATGAAGCTTTATACGCCGACCGGGGATACAGAAGGAGCGCGGCACCCAAGTAGGACTCAGTCGCACGACCCCTTTTCCTTGTTCCATGGCCTTGGCGGCCAATGTTTCAGTGGACATAAGCGTGTCTCCGGAATTAGGTTTTGTTTAGGTTTTAATGGTCTGCCAGGCTTGACTTTGGGCTGAGGCGAGAACTGCATCACACACGTATTGCGTAGCCAGGGCGTCTTTAAACGTCGGCGAAGTCACCTTGTCCTGAGCCAAGCCATCCAGGAAGTCCGCGACCTGATGAATGAAGCTGTGCTCGTATCCTATCTGCAGACCCGGCACCCACCACTTGCCCATGTAGGGCATGTCATGGTCTGTGGCATGCACCGAGTGCCAGCCGCGCACCACGGAGTCGTCCCCATGATCGAAGTAGCTGAGGCGATGCAAGTCATGCAGATCCCACGCGATGGACGCCTTTTCGCCGTTGATCTCGAAGGTATACTTGGACTTGTGACCGCGCGCGTAGCGCGTAGACTCGAAGGTACCGAGGGAGCCGTTGGCGAATCGGGTCATAACGGCACAGGCATCATCGATGCCGACCTTTTCCATCTTACCAGTAAGGTTGTGCATACGTTCCTTGATAAACGTCTCGGTCATGGCGGTGACGTCCTCCATTGGTCCGTTAAGCCACAGGGCCGTGTCAAAGCAGTGCGCCAACAGGTCACCGGTAACGCCGCTGCCGGCCGCGCCCGCATCGAGGCGCCAAAGGTTATGACCGCCTTGGGGCAGGTCTGCGGAGATGGTCCAGTCCTGCAGAAACACCGACCGGTAGTGGAAGATGCGGCCGAGGCGTCCCTCATCAATGAGTTGTTTAGCCAAGGTAACGGCCGGCACACGCCGGTAGTTATACCACACCATATTGGGCACCCCGGCCTTTTCTACGGCCTGCACCATGACCTCACCTTCGTTGCCGTCTCTGGCCAGGGGCTTTTCGCAGAGGATTATCTTGCCGGCTTCGGCGGCGGCCAGGGCGATGTCCTTGTGCAGGTCATTGGGTGTACAGATGTCAATGGCGTCTATGTCCTTTCGTGCGACAAGGGCGCGCCAGTCGGTTTCCACGGACTCATAGCCCCATTTCCCGGCAAAGGCCTTAACTTCGGCCTCGTTCCGGGCACATGCCGCTTTGAGTACGGGTTGGTAATCCAGGTCAAAGAAGTGGTTGACCTGTGAATAGGCATTGGAGTGTGCCCGTCCCATGAATCCGTAGCCGATCATGCCGATATTGAGTTTCTTAGTCATAATTAGTAATTCCTTGATTCCTTAATGATATTTTCCGGCTTGGCCGGTTTTAAGTTTTGTTCATTGATTTCATGTTTGACGCGGAGTAACTCACGACAACAAACTCCTATATACCTCCGGTCATAGCGTCCATCCATGTGCGTCACGCACCTTGGTCATCACGTCTAGAATCTCATTCCACGTATCCGGCGACTCGAGGGTGGCATTTTCGAACATGCACCCGTCCCAGCAGATATGCTGAATCCCGCGTGAGGCCGCGTCCTTGAGCCAGTATCCGGCGCAGCGTACGATGTCGAGTTTGCCGTTGGGATCGCCGGGCAGGCAGTGCTTACCCGTCTTATCATGGGAACCGGCGCCGTGCACCTCGCCGTCGTTCTGGGCCACGTGGAAGTCGATAGTCCATGGCCGCAGTTTATCCACCATGGTCTCATAGGCGGCGTAGAATTCCTCTTCCGAGCATCCGGGTTTTAATAAGGCATGTTCCGGAGCATTATAGCCCATTAAATATAGATAGGTATGCGCTAGGTCGGCCTGGAATCCAAATGTATCCGGCATGTCCACGGCCTCAAGGAGATCGAGCATGTTCTTCCAACTATGCATGCCGGCCCAGCAAATCTCGCCCTCGGCCGCAAGACGCTCGCCGTGGTCGGCGGCGATCTTGGCGGCTTCGCGAAATGTGTCGGCGATTTTCTTGGTGTTTGCCAGCGGGTCTTCACGCCATTTTTCCACGCCGAACTCGGCGGAATCGATACGGATCACGCCGTACTTGCGCACACCGTGCTCGTTAAACACGCCGGCGATACGGCAGCCCGCGCGCACGGCGTCGAGGAACTTCTTGCGCGACTCGGCATCACCCATGGCGGAGTCGCCGATAGTGCCGGGCCAAACCGGGGCGACCAACGAACCCACGTTAAAACCGTATCCTTGAATCAGGTCGGCGGTCTTCTTGAGTTCATCGTCGTCTGCATTGGGATCGGTATGCGGCAGGAAGAGAAAGTAGTCGATGCCGTCGAAGGTCTGGTCGTTGACTTTAGCGCCGGCTGTCAATTCGAGCATACGCTCGAGACTGATTGGCGGTTCCTGGCCTGGATCGGTTCCCTTGCCGACCAGGCCGGGCCACATGGCATTATGAAGTTTTGGTAGATGATTTGAACTCATAATTCATTCCTTTCAGATTCTGTAGTGTTCCTAATTGTTATTGTCTTATTCATGCTCATTAGCATTCAAGGCTATACTTCAGGCGGCTGCTTCCCAGCCGTTCTTGATGGTATTGAACCCCACCGTATACACCTCTTCCGGACCGGCGGACAGGTCACGCCAGACCTTGGTGGTGGCTGCCAGGTCGGGCATACTACGCCCGAAGGCCTCGATAGTAAGCCAGCGATCGTACCCACCGGTGCGTAGCGCCCTGAAAATATCGCTCCAGGAAATGACGCCGTTGCCCGGCGTGCCGCGGTCGTTGGAGGAGATGTGTATGTGTTTGAGCAGTTCCATGTGTCTGCCGATACTTGCGGCGGGGTCTTTTTCTTCGATGTTACCGTGGAAGGTATCGTACATAATGCCCAATGCCGGGTGGTTCACACGCCGGGCGTGCTCGGCCATGGTATCCAAGGTGTTGGCAAAGTAGCATTCGAACCGATTTAGCGGTTCAACCGCGATATCGATCCCCGCCTTTTGCGCATATTCGGCCACTTCATGATGCACATCCGCGGCAAAGACCTTTTCCTGCTCCGTAGGGCCGTCGCCCGAAAACACACCTAGTGGTTGATACAGGGGGCCGCATAGCACCTCAGCATCCAGGGCCGCGCAACAGTCAACGATCTCCTTAAGATATGCCACGCCCGCCCGGCGGTGATTTGGGTTGTCACTAATGGGACATTGCTCCGGGTTCGGGATGATCGACACGACTGTGGCACCCAGGCCATGGTCCTTGAGCGCCCGGCCGACACGCTGATAATGCGCCGCATCAGGGGCAAAGACCGGAATCTCAACACCGTCGTAGCCGGTCTTCTTGAGTGTCTCAAAGATGTGGAAGTGCTCTTCATCCACGAACGGCGTCCAGAGCAGCATGTTCATACCTATCTTCATAGCGTTATCCTTGAAAAACTGTCTTCTATGTTCTGCAGTAAGAGCCCTTTCACACCTTTTTCATACGGCGGAGGTACATGCTTGTTATGGCTGATCTGAATACGCGCTTTCATGGGGAGAAGAATGCAAAAACGATATGAAGGTGTCAAGCCCAGCGTGGAATCCGCGCCGGATATAAGAAAAACGGCGCTATCCGAATTTCCTAACTGAAAGTTTCGTTAACGGTGTTTAAAAATACTTGCGAAAATTCGAATCTGATCTGATTGTCCGTGAAAGTAGGGTATCTGAGTATAGGTGCCATAATGAAAAAACAAGATAGCAGTGAGTAAAAAGAAACAACTCCATAAAGAACTGGGGCTACTGAGCGTGTTTGCGATCGCCGCGGGCACGACGCTCAGCGCCGGTTTTTTTCTTTTACCCGGACTGGCCGCGCACCAGGCGGGACCGGCGATCGTGCTCGCCTATCTCATCGCCGCGATACCAATGGTGCCCGCCATGTTGAGCATGGTCGAGCTCGCCACCGCGATGCCGCGGGCGGGCGGCATGTATTTTTTCTTAGACAGAGCACTGGGCCCCATGTTCGGCACTATCGGCGGTATCGGTTCATGGCTGGCATTGATATTGAAGGTCGCCTTTGCATTGATCGGGATGGGTGCATACATAGCCGTGTTTTTCCCGGATATTAACGTCAAACCGCTGGCCGTTTTTTTAGCGATCGCCCTGGGCGCCGTGAACCTCTTCAGCGTTAAAAAGAGCGGAAAACTCCAAGCGATACTCGTCCTTTTTCTTCTCTCTTTCCTGATCATATTCATCGGCGGCGGCATCCCAAACATTGAATGGGGTCATTTTGAAGGATTCTTCGACGCGGGCACAGTCAGTATTTTTTCCACAGCGGGCATGGTATACATCAGCTATGTGGGCATAACCAACGTGGCATCGTTATCCGAAGAGATAAGCTCACCGGAAAAAAACCTGCCCCGTGGTGTAATACTCGCGCTGACCGCGGCAATCCTTATCTATATCCTCGGCACCGCCGTCATGGTGGGGACATTACCCATGGACAAATTATCCAACACGCTCACACCCGTCGCTGACGCGGCGGGCGTGATATTCGGCAAATTCGGAACGGTGCTCTTATCGATCGGCGCCATACTGGCATTCATATCCGTCGCCAACGCGGGCGCGATGAGCGCATCCAGATATCCGCTGGCGATGAGCCGGGACTTAATATTCCCGCATGTATTCAAGAAGATAAACAACTTCGGAACGCCCACCGTCTCGATAATACTGACCACGCTCCTGATACTCGGCGTCATAGTATTCCTGAACCCGACGAAGATAGCGAAGCTTGCGAGCGCATTTCAGTTGATGCTCTACGGCACGACATGCCTTGCCGTAATAATCATGCGGGAAAGCAAGATAGAGTCTTATGATCCCGGATTCCTTTCTCCGCTTTATCCGTGGATGCAGATATTCGGGATTCTCAGCGCGGTATGGCTTATCGGCGAGATGGGTTTATTCTCGATTCTGTTCTCGTTGGGGCTTCTAGTAGCGGGATTCCTCTGGTACTGGTACTATGCGCGAAGCAGAGTTACCAGGAGCGGCGCCATCTACCACATCTTCGAACGCCTCGGAAAAGCGAGATACGAACCTTTGGACTCCGAATTACGCCAAATACTCAAGGAGAAAGGCGTGCGCGAAGAAGACTCGTTCGAGGAAATCATCACAAAAAGCTGGGTCATAGATATTAAGGAAAAACTCTGCCACGAAGAAATCGTCAAAAAAGCCGCCACCGCTCTGGCGCAGACTACGAACATACCGAAGACCGAGTTAGAAGAAAAATTCCTCGAGGGCACTCGAATCGGCGCAACACCGGTAGTTAGAGGAATCGCATTGCCGCACTTCCGTTCACCGAAGGTAGACCGCCCGCAAATGGCACTCGTCAGATCAATCCCTGGCATTGAAATCCAGTGCGAAAGCGAATCGTCCTTCGGCGATGACGAGGCACACGACGTCCATGCCATGTTCTTTCTGGTCAGCCCCGAGGACAATCCCGGTCAGCACCTGCGCATCCTCGCTCAAGTAGCAGGAAGGGTCGAAGAAGAATCATTTAATGAAGAGTGGTTTAACGCAAAAAGCGAACAGGAATTGAAAGAAACCATACTTCACAACAGCAGATTCGTATCTGTCAAAGTCAAGAGGGAACACAAGTCCGAGACGCTGATCGGAAAAACACCGCGCGAAGTCCATACGCCGACCGGATGTCTGGTGGCGATATTACAGAGAGGCGGAGAAATCATAGCCCCGCATGGCAACACCGTTTTCGAGGAAGGCGATAGGCTCACCATCATCGGCAACAAACAGGCATTGGAAAAATGCAGAAAATGCTATGTCGAATGACCGGATAAACAACGACTCTCACCCTGAAGATGATGACGTTACCACTAGGAGCGAAACGTTCACAATAGACACGGCCACGGACGAGCGTCTCGATGTTTTTTTACAGAAGGTCTATCCCCCGGCATCCAGGGGCGCTATCCAACGCCTTATCCTCGACGGGCATATCACCCTGAACGGACAGCAAACAAAACCGTCCTACCACCCGCGCCAAGGCGAGGTCGTGCACGTATACTGGCCACCACCCAAACCCGCCGAAGCGCAACCAGAGGATATTCCACTGGACATAATTTTCGAGGACGCCGATATCGTAGTGGTAAACAAACAACCGGGGCTTGTCGTACATCCGTCCGCCGGCCACGATGAGCATACACTGGTTAACGCGCTTCTGCATCACTGCGCAGGACAACTGAGCGGCGTAGGCGGCGTGGCGCGTCCAGGCATAGTCCACAGGATCGATAAAGAAACAAGCGGCTGCCTGATAGCCGCCAAGAACGATGCAGCGCATCTTGCGCTGGCGGAACAATTCTCGGAGCGCCGCACGCATAAGACGTACCATGCGATTGCATGCGGACGCCCGCTTCACGACGAAGGTTGCATCCACGCCGCCATCGCCCGGCATCCGTCGCATCGCAAACAAATGGCGATTTCCTATGGAACCGGTCGTGAGGCGATTACGCACTTCAAATTATTGAGACCGCTCAAAGGCGCATCGTTGCTCGAGGCCCATATCCACACCGGCCGTACACATCAAATACGCGTGCATTTCAAGCACATAGGCGCGCCACTGGTGGGAGACACGACATACGGGAAAAAGGCAAACCAACGCTTCGAAAGCACCACCGGCTTTTCCGCCGGCCGTGTGATGTTACATTCCACCAGACTCGCCATTTCCCATCCGCGCTCGGGCGCGCGAATGGCGTTCGAGGCACCGTGGCCCGATGATTTCAAAAACGCGGTGGATTTTCTAAGCCTGCAATCTTAATATCAACGGCATGGGAATCGAACAGATCATCGGACTAATCATCACACTCCTAATCATGGGCATCGGACTCATAGGTAATATCCTGCCGGGCATACCCGCATCGCCGCTGATTCTGATCGCCGCGGTGGCGCATCGCCTATACTTCGGCAATGACAGTGTCGGAAACATCATGCTTGTTGTCCTGCTGCTTCTCACCGTTTTCACATTCGTCCTCGATTATATCGCCACGATGATCGGCGCAAAGAAATTCGGCGCCACATGGTATGGTATAGTCGGCGCGGTCGTGGGGGGTATAGTCGGACTCTTCTTCAACATACCGGGGATCATTTTGGGGCCGTTCATAGGCGCAATGTTATTTGAATTAATCTCCGGGCGCACTACCGATGAGGCCTCTCGCGCCGGCTTCGGCGCGGTGATAGGTATTGTTACCGGGACGCTGGGACAGATCGTCCTTTGCGTAATAATGATAATCCTATTTGTGTTCAACGTCCTAATGCGTTCAGGGAATTCCGAGGTAATAGAAGCGCTCCTGAATTCACCGATCTTCCCGGCATAATGCAAATTTACGCACGCGCTTGCATAAGCTCGAGAATCCGCTCACGCTCGGGCGCGGACGGCTGAGCTCCGAGTTTCGTTACTGAACACGCCGCGGCGGCATTCGCAAACGCCACCGCATCACGCAGGCGCCTGCCCTCGGCAAGGCCCACCGCCAACGCGCCGTTGAACACATCGCCGGCAGCCGTTGTGTCCAACGCCTTGACCTCAAAAGCCTCCGCCAGGCCGAAAGGCACGTTCCGGCTCTTGAACACAGCGCCGCGCTTGCCCAGCGTGATTACCACACCGTCGACACCACGTTCCATCAGTCTATCCACCGCCGCAACCGCGGTGTCTTGATTCACGACATCGATCCCCGCCAAAAACGAGGCCTCAGACTCGTTCGGCGTCAGCAGGAAAACGCGCCGCAATAGTTCATTCGATAAATCACGCGCCGGCGCCGGATTCAGTATTACGCGCGCGCCGCTCTCAAAAGCGATCTGCGCGGCGTACTCAACGGATTCGATCGGTATCTCCAGCTGTATGACCACACAATCGGACGCAGCGATAGCTTCACGCGCATTATCGATATCGGCCGGACACAGCTTCGCGTTGGCACCCGGCGCAACGGCTATACTGTTTTCGCCGGCTTCGTCCACAACGATCATCGCAACCCCGGAGGGCGCATCGGGATCACGCACGATGAACCGTGTGTCGATCCCTTCCGTGTGGAGGTTGTCTATCGTCGCATCACCAAAGGCGTCCCTGCCGAGACGCGCGATGAAAACCGTTTCCGCGCCGGCGCGTGCTGCGGCGACCGCCTGGTTAGCGCCTTTTCCGCCGCAGACAGAAGAAAAGGCCCCGCCGAGGACGGTCTCTCCGGGCGCGGGCAGATGCGGCACCTGCACGATCATATCCGTATTCGAACTTCCTACTACAGTTACTTTCCCCCTCATAGTCATTCTTTCTCAGTATTAACTCTTTGCGGTGAATCTCTGGCGGTATTGATCCAGCACCACGGCTGCAACGATCACCAGTCCTGTTATCAATCGTTTATATTCGTCCTTGACCCCGAGCGATGCGAGGCCTGCGTTGAGCACGGCGATTATCAATACTCCGAAAAAAGACCGCACCACCGGGCCGCGTCCCCCCATAAGACTGGTACCGCCTATCACAACGGCGGCTATGGCCTGAAGCTCGAATCCATCACCGGCGTTCGGATTCGCGGATTGATATCGCGATGTATCGATCACCGCCGCCACGGCCGCAAGAAGACCGCTGATGACAAACACAAGCACCTTGATCGGCCGCGGATCAATACCCGAGAGCCGCACCGCTTCCTCGTTCGTCCCGATCGCTATCAGGTAACGCCCGAATACCGTTCTGGAAAGTACAAGCTGCCCCGCCGCCACGATAACAAGCGCAATAATAAACGGCAGCGAAATCCCC
Organism: Verrucomicrobiota bacterium; assembly: GCA_021733835.1. Taxonomy (GTDB): domain Bacteria; phylum Verrucomicrobiota; class Verrucomicrobiia; order Limisphaerales; family JAIPKD01; genus JAIPKD01. Next base: position 24,857 of record JAIPKD010000028.1, on the reverse strand, counting down.
GCAACCGACGCATCCGCCAACCCGCCGATGGCCGACCCGATATATTGCGTCTGCGACCGGGTCACCAGGTGCGCGCCGCCCCTGGCTATCTCCAGCATACCGAGGGTTACGATGAATGACGGTACCGACCATTTATTCGAAACCCAACCGTTGAACACACCGCAGGCCATGCCCGCTACGCAGGTTAATAAAACGGCCAACAGCGGATGAACGTTCCAATTAACTATCGCAGCTCCCAGCACCGCACCGCAGAAACCGAGCACCGACCCAACCGACAAATCAATCCCGGCAATGATCAGGACAAACGTCATGCCGGTGGCGACAATTATCGCGGCCGGAATCTGATTCGCTATCGTCCTGAAGTTTTCCGGACTGAAAAAATGTTCGGTCGTAAGACTAAACAGCGTTATCAACGCCGCAACAGCGACAAGCATGCCCGCGTAATCCGCCAGCACCGCGTTCAATCCACCCTGCGCTGAACCTTGTTTACGCTTCGATCGGTCTTCGGGATTGTTCATGATAGATTCGATGTCTCGTGATTCACCGGCCCGGTCTCATCCTTTCCCTCGTCGAGGGGAGATTGTGGATTCCGCCGTTCGCCGGTTAAGTATTCGCTGAACGCCGCCTCCATTAAAATTTCTTGCGACCAAGAACCGCGATCAAAAACCCCCGCCAGTTTTCCGGCGGACATCACCGCTATCCTGTCGCACAAGGCCATTAACTCGTTTAGCTCGGATGAAACCATGATAATCGCCTTACCCCGCTCGGACAGGTTATTCAATAACTTGTAGATTTCGACCTTCGCGCCCACATCGATGCCCCTAGTCGGCTCGTCGAAAATCAGGATGCGACAATCGCGGAACATCCATTTTGCGATGACCAGTTTCTGCTGGTTTCCGCCGCTTAATTCCACGGCCTTCTGCTCCGGCGACCTACAACGTAAATCGAGCTTCCCTATCCAATCATCGGCCTCCGCGTGTTCATGTTCATGGTTAATCCATCCGATACGCGACGCCACGGCGCCGATATTGGTAATCGTAATATTCTCGCGCAAGGACAACGGCAAGAACAGACCTTGCTCCTTTCTATCCTCGGTCAACAAGGCGATACCGTTTCGAACCGCATGCCGCGGTGACTTAATCGATACAGGCTGCTGAGAATCATCAAGATAAATCTCCCCAGACTCGAAACGATCGGCGCCGAAAATACCGCGCATGGTCTCGGTCCTGCCCGACCCCATCAGGCCGGCGAAACCGAGTATTTCGCCCTTGCGCAGCTCGAAACTCACATCATGAAAGAACGGACGTCGCGTCAGTCCTTTCGCCTTTAGCGCAATCCGCGCCGAGGCCTGCGAACGACGCTCGACAACTTGATCCATGCTCCGCCCGACCATTTGATTGATTATTTCGTCATTCCCGATATCCGCGGCGTTATACGTGCCTACTATGCAGCCGTCGCGAAGAATGGTTATCCGATCGGCTATCCGCTTTATCTCCTCAATCCTATGCGATATGTAAATGACGCTCGAGCCGTTGTCGCGTTTTTCCTTGATGTGTTTGAAAAGTAATTCCACCTCCGGGTCCATTAGCGCGGCGGTGGGTTCATCCATTATAAGGATGGGTGACTCGCATGACATCGCGGCCGCTATTTCCAAAAGCTGCTGTCTGCCTATCCCCAAGGCGCTGACTTTCATTCGTGGATTCACGCCGGTCAGGCCGAATCTATCGAGCAGCACCGCGGCGGCTTTGTTTAATTCATGGTATCTGATCAAGCCGAAGCGGTTGGGGATTCCGGTGAAGAACAGGTTCTCCGCGACGGTAAGATTCCCTATTAAATTAAGCTCCTGAAGTACGGTACGGATGCCGCATTGCTCCGCGTCCATCCTTGATCCCGGCGCAAAAGGGCGTCCGTTTAATTCCATGGACCCCGCACTCTGCCGGATCAGGCCGGAAATGATCTTAACAAGCGTGCTCTTACCGGCGCCGTTCTCTCCGACAAGCGCGTGCACCTCACCGCGGCGCAGGGAGAAATCCACATTCGAAAGCACCTGCACCGCATAGGTCTTACAGATATTCGAAACCGATAAGAGTGAATCCATTTCGATCCGTATAACCGCGCAAATTATTGCGTCGTATCATCTGTTTCGGCGGAAATTGATTCGGCCGTTATAAGGTCGACCGGCGTTTCACGGTCTTGGGGTTTCTGCCCGGTTTCAATTATCTCCAGCGCGTATTCGATCCCGTAAACGGCGAGCATGTCCGCGTGCTGATCGGCCGTTGCCAGAAGCCGGCCGGACTCCAATAACTGTTGCGCCGCGGAGATGTTGTCGAATCCGACCACCTTGATCTCGTCCGTCTTCCCGGCCGCACGCAACGCCGATATGGCGCCGAGCGCCATGCTGTCGTTTGCGCAAAGGATGGCCTTCAGCTCGGGATACTCGGTAATCATCGCGGCGGCGACCTTATTCGCTTTATCGGTTTCCCAGTATCCCGATTGCGAACCGACTATTTGCATACCCGCAGCGTTCATGGCGTCTTCGAATCCCAGTTTACGCTGGATACCGTTAAACGTATTCGGCGCGCCCTCGATAATGGTCACTTTATCACCCTCATCGAGCCGGTTTGCCAGGTATTCACCCACTTTCCTCGCGCCTTTGCGGTTATCAGGACCGACAAACGGAATATCCAATTCCTGGTCATCGAGCACGGCGTCGTCGAATTTATTGTCTATATTAACAACTACTATCCCGGCATTTACCGCCTTGCGGCAAACAGGAACCAGCGCCTTGGAATCCGCCGGCGCTATCACTATGGCATCCATTTGCTGGGCTATCATCTGATCGACCAGATCGATCTGCTTGCTCACGTCCAGCTCGTTTTTGATCCCATTTACGACTAGTTTATATTCATTCTTATGGCTTTTATGATGATCGCGCGCACCATTCTCCATGGTCATGAAGAACTCGTTGGCAAGGGATTTCATTATCAGCGCCACTCGAGGTTTATCCGGCTCACCGGTCTCTTTCGGCCCGCAGCCGCTTGTTAATACCGCAAAACCGATCGCGCAAAAAATGAATAATCCAACAGCTCCGCCAATAGTAATATGCTTCTTCATTGTTCAACCTTTTCTGGGTGATTTGTATTTGTTGAATCCGTATTTGTTGAGTCCACGGCCTGATCATCCTTGGCCTGATCATCCTTGGCCTGGGTATCCTCCGCCTGGGTATCCGATTCTTCTACAGGTTTCTCGAATTCTTCCGAAAGTAGCTCCTCGATTTTGCTTATCAAATCCTCGCCCGCATTCAAGTAACGGAGGCACCCTTTTTTATCCAGCAACCACATCTCGGGTATATTGCTCAGCCTATACTTCTGCACGAACTTACTTTCCCATCCTTTTCCGTCAAAAAACTGCGGCCACTCCACCTTTTGCTGTTTAAGGAATGCGTTGAGCGCGTTCTTATCTTCGTCGATATTAATCCCGATAATTTCAAAACCCTTCTTGTGGTATTCATTATAGATTTCGTTCAACTTCTGAATATCTTCCAGGCACGGTCCATACCAAGTGGCCCAGAAATAGACCAACACAACTTGACCTTTCAGCTCCGCAACGGAAATCTTGTCTCCATCCAACGACGTGAATTCGATATTCAACGGCTTATCGATGAGGTCCAGGCGTAGCTGCAACGCGCGCGCCTCGGATTTCACGCCCGGATAAGTTTCGCCCGACAATATCTCATTCGCCAACCGACGCGCCTTGTCGGGGGCGCTGTTGTCGGCGACGATCATGAGAAACTCATAAATCTCGGGACGATTCCCGAAATCCGATTGCAGCGAGCGAACACCTTTTTCCAGTTCCGCGGCGACCGATGACATCCCGTCTTTCACCTTTTTCATCGCCTTACGCTGCACGCGCCGGGCGAGCAGCTCGAAGCGCGCGTCCTCGCTCAATTGCCCGCTTTCAAGCCGTTTATTCTCCATCTGCAACAGGCGTTCGAGGACATTTGTATTCCCCAGCTGCTCGGCTATTGTCAGCAATTCGAACTCGCGCCTGCGCGCATTGTTCGCGTGGTTATCCTTCGGGTACTTGTTATAGAATTCCCGTGCCTTACGCGCCGCCAATGCGGCTAATTCCGCCTGGCGCCGGTTATACTCCTCGAGTTCTTTGTACGTCGGGGGATTATCGTTCCAATCCTCCGGATAATCGGGCGGCACACTCAACCGCAGTATTTCCTCCCACGCTTGATCGGCGGCTTCTTCCGAATCCTCTTCAGCTTGATCGGCCGGCTGCGGTTCTTCACCGACATTACTTGCTTCCTTGTCGCCGGAATTCTCAGCGGGCGGCTCGTCACCGACAGCTTGCGCTGTCTCCGCGGCTACGGAATCGCCGATATCCGGCGTTTTAGCCGGTGTTTCACCCATCACCGACACATCGGCGCCCGCAGCGAGAATAAACAAAACGCCGACAACCAAAATCAAAAAATATACATAGCCACATGAACTAATAGTTCGAGATTCGTCTCTTTTCATACTCTGATATTATATAATATTCTTAAGCCTTTTCGAATCCCGGCACGCCGGCGGACAACGACAAGGCCATAAAAAACAACAAGTTAAGACTTCTATCGTTCAATTTTTTTCAATTGGAATACAGTATTATCAATCACACCAATATTTACCAACATTATATTCCAACAGTTTAAAAAAACGATACCCCTATCTTCCGGCGCCGCACGAAAAAAATGTTTGTCCATATCGCATTAACAAGGCATTAAATCATTTGTATGCAATATTTACTAGCAGGTTTAATCGGTCTGATCAGCGGAGTGATCAGCGGACTGTTCGGCGTAGGCGGGGGCATTGTGATTGTGCCGGCGCTGATGTTTTTTCTGAAAGTCCCTATAAAGATCGCCATAGGCACTTCACTGGCGATAATTATCCCAACCGCCATAGTGGGAATGCTGAAACATTGGGATCAAAAGGATGTAAACATAACATTGGCGCTCTCAATCGCGCCGACGGCTATCGCCGGCGGGTACCTCGGCGCGTGGCTCACGTCTCAGCTTTCATCGGGCAACCTGCGCCGCGCATTCGGAGGATTCCTAATTATCATCGGCCTCAGGATTCTTCTCATGCGCAGCGGTTGACACACCGGCGGTTACACTACGAACCAGGAAATCCGAATCCTGTTTCATGAATATAGTACGCGACGGGAACGCGAAGGTGATACGTTCGGCGTCGAAACGGCGTTTGATCTCGAGGTTAAACGTCTGCATGCCCTCCAAGTACGCCTTGTAATCAACCGAATTCCACCAATGGATAACCAGGAAGTTCAACGATGACTCCGCAAAGGCGTTAAACGAAATCCAGACATCGAAGGTCATGGGATGCTTCTTATAAACCTCCTCCAAAATCTGATAGGCGCGCTCCACCTTCTCGGTTGGGGTATCGTAGGTAATTCCGATATTCATCACGGTCTTGATGTTCGGTCTCTTGGCGATATTCGTTATAGTCGCGTTGGCAACCGTCTTATTCGGAACGCTTACCAGGTGCCCGTCTAAATTTCTGATCCACGTGCTCCGAAGCCCTATATACTCGATAACGCCGTCTACATTCTTATCCAATAGAACACGTTCACCGACCTGAAATGGTTTATCCAGGAAAACGGAAATCCCGCCGAACAGATTGGCCAGTGTATCTTGTGCCGCAAGACCCAGAGCGAGCCCGCCTATCGACAGCGACGCCAACGCACCGGTAATGCTGAATCCCAGGTTTTGCGCTATAACCAGTATGGCGGTAACTATGATAAAACCGATGATGCACTTCCGTATAAGCGGGAACATCTGATCATTGAACGCCTTGTCGTCCTTCAACGGCGAGCGGTTCCGCCACAGAATCAGGAGCATGTCCAACACCCTCACAACCACGAAAGTCAACGATATACCTATCACTATATTAAGCCCGTTTAAGAGGTACACCTTCAACCACTCCGGCCAATCGAATGCTTTCAGACCCGCATGAAGGAGGATCACAAAGATAATCAGCCTCACCGGCGTCTCGAATAATTTCACTGTCGCATCCGCCACCCTGGATTCGAGTTTCCGAACGAATTTCCTGACAAACTTCAGAAGAAGACGGTCTAAAATAATAGCCGCAACAAACGCCAATATAATAAAGACCGCCGAAGCCGCATACTGCCACAACGGCACGCCGAGGAAGCGGCCCTCGAGAATGCCGACCTCATCCAAACCAAATGTGATCCTACCGGTATCGCCAACGACCTCGACAGAGCCCGCTACCTCGTCAACGGGCGACGCTTCCGGGATATCCATCACGGGCGGCTCAGGCGGCGGCGTCTCGTTGTTTGTCTGACCTAAAACACACGTTAACGACGCAAGTAATACACAAAAAACAACACCCAGTTTCATACAAAAAGCGAAACGTGTTTTCATCGAATTCTCTATTATGACAAAAAGCTATCTAATCAAGACTCTCCGGAGCCGGAATCCCCTCGCATTCCGCTCAGCCGAACCAGGACTTCTTGAGCGAGCACTTCGTACGCCGCCGCGCCGGCGTTATACGGATCGTAGTCGATTATAGGCCTGCCGAAGCTTGGCGCCTCCGCCAATCGCGTGGCGCGCGGGATCACCGTCTCGAATACGGCCTTCGGGAAATGCTCGCGCACCTCGCTCACTACCTGCTGCGAAAGCCGCGTACGCCCATCGTACATAGTCAGCACCACACCCAGGAGTTTCAAATCCGGATTCACCCCGGACTGCATCAATTGTGAAAGCAAGTCGGTTACCATCGTAATCCCCTCCAGAGGATAATACTCACATTGCAACGGCACCAACAACCATTCAACCGCCGCGAAGGCATTCAACGTTAAAATCCCTAAAGACGGCGGGCAATCGACTATTATGATATCGAACTCGGCGGAGTCACGCAATGGTTCAAGAACATGCTTCAGCCTGTATAGATAATCATCGAATTGAACCAACTCCATCTCCGCGCCACATAAATCAACCTCGCTCGGCACAAGAAACAGATGTTCGTACGCAGTGCGTAAAATCTTCTCCTTTAATCCGCCGCGCCCCAACAGCGCCTCATAAATGCTCGCACCCTCGGTCTTCTCGAAGCCGAGCCCACTGGTCGCGTTCGCCTGTGGATCGAAATCCACGAGCAACACGTTCTCTCCCGAGTCCGCCAGGCACGCCGCGATATTTACGGCGGTGGTCGTTTTCCCCACCCCGCCCTTCTGGTTGGCTACAGCAATCGTCTTGGTCGGCACAACTGGGATTAAAAGGTCGGTTTACCTCATGAACAAGCAAAATTATACGCAAACCCCGCCTTTGTTCTAATGCCCCTTGCCTCACTACAAGTCTCAGTTAATATTTACTTATGAGTTTTGCGGACGAAATAACCGCCCTGCCCTGGAACGATTGGCTGGAAACCGGACTCAACGCATCAATATCAAAAGTCCGGGAAACATTGAAAAAACCGCGCCTCGGAATCCATGACTTCGCCGCTCTAATCTCACCCGCCGCCTCAGGTGAGTTGGAGACGATGTGCCGCCACGCAATGGCACTCACACACCGGCGCTTCGGTAAAGTCATACGCCTGTTCGCGCCGCTTTATCTCTCCAATGAATGTATCAATAATTGCCGGTACTGCGGATTCGCGCACTCGAACCGGATCAGACGCCGGACGCTGGATTACGACGAAGTCGAACGCGAGGCAGCTGAACTATACAACCAAGGCTTCAGAAACGTCCTCCTCGTCGCAGGCGAACACCCCAAACTGGTCGCTTCCGGGTATATCGAGGAATGCGTCCAAAGAATGAAGAAACACTTCTCCAGCATCGGCCTCGAGGTCGGACCTATGGATACAAGCGAATACCGGCGCCTGGTCGAAGCAGGGGCCGACGGCCTGACTATATATCAGGAAACATACGACCAACAAACATACTCAACAATGCATCCATCAGGTCCGAAAAGCGACTTTAAACGCCGACTGGAAACACCCGAACGCGCCGGCGCAGCCGGCTTCCGCCGCATCGGTATCGGTGCCCTGCTCGGACTAGCGGATTGGAGAGCCGAGGCGCTCCTCCTGGCCGCGCACGCCGAATACCTGCTCAAGCATTGCTGGAAGTCACAGTTGACCATATCCGTCCCCCGCCTCCGCCCGCACGCAGGTAGACACGGCCCCTTGACATCCGTATCGGACAGCGAACTCGTCCAGCTCGTTGCCGCACTTCGACTCTTCCTCCCAGACGTCGGACTCGTCCTCTCCACACGCGAAAAGCCACGACTCCGCGACGGCCTGATCCGTATCGGCATAACATTAATCAGCGCCGGCAGCCATACCGAACCCGGCGGTTATACCGGCGCCGGTTCACAGACGTATCCAGAACCGGTACCCGCTGTCAACCAATCCCCCCCGGCGCACCCCGCCGCCGCCACGGCCGACCATGCCACCGCACAATTCGAAATCGCCGATCATAGGTCACCTAGAGAAATCGCAGAACTCATACAACGCCTCGGATACGAACCCGTCTGGAAGGACTGGGATACCGCCTTCGGCACATGAGCCGCCGAATTTTTCTCCGATCCGTCTCTCGCAAAAAAACTCCTCTTGCACGGCGGCTAAACCCTTCTTATCTTTACTTTCATGAAAAGGTCACTATCGATCATCCTCACCATATTCGTGATGTTGGTTTCATACAGCGCAACTGTCTGCGCCCAAGATGAAACCGGCAGACGTACCGCCGCCGAAATAGCGCGGCAGAACGCAACAGAACAAAGGTTCCAACGGCTCGATGCGTCAATCGAGGATATCCTCGCCGCCATCGCCGCACAGCAAAAACGCATTAATTCACTGGAAGAAAAGATCAGCCAACTCCGCTCGGACATTGAGACACTCAAAGATAAGACGACCAAACTCGACTCCCGTTACGCCACCCGCGGGGACGTGGATAAACTAGCCAAGGCACTGGAGGAACTGGACAAGCAACGCGCCAAGGACAAAGAGGTTATCCTCAAGGAATTAGAAGAGCTTGCCAAGGCGCCGCCGGTCGAGTTCCAACCAACGGAGACCTCGCAAAAAATGCGCGGCTACGAGTACGTGGTAAAGAAAGGCGATACGCTCTCGGCAATAGTCGAGGCCTACCGCAACGAAGGCGTTAAGGTCACCGTCGACCAGGTCGTCGACGCAAATCCGAATCTCAATCCCGATGTCCTGAAAATAGGCCAGAAAATCTTCATACCCGATAAATCATTGAACTAACAAATAACCGCTTATTTAATTATCAAGAAAACCGCGGAAAACCGCATCCGTGGGATCAATAAATGACACATACAATCAAGCTTATCTCAACGGACTTCGACGGAACGCTCTTCAATGAAAAGGATGCACCGCCCATCCCTCGTATCCTCGAAGACTCGATCCGCGAATTCCAAGGGCAAGGTATTAAATGGATAATCAATACCGGCCGCGAACTCGGCGCACTCCTGGATAAGCTCGAACATGCGAATCTAGACATCCAACCCGACGCCGTGGTCGTCGTCGAACGCGAGATTTATTTCAAAAACAACGACGAATACCACCCATTCGAGGAATGGAACAACGCCTGCCGCCGCGAGTGCAATGAACTTTTCTCCTCGGCAAACGGGCGTATCCTCGAGTTCATCGACTGGATACGCCGCAACTTCAAGGATTGTTTAACGTACCAGGACGCGTACTCGCCGCTCTGCCTGATAACCGGTGTAAACGAACATGCCGACGCCATAATGGCGCGATTCAATGACTTCTTCTCGGGATTTCCACAGCTCGAGCTCGTCAGAAACGATGTGTATATGCGATTCGGGCATTCGAAGTATACAAAAGGCACCGCACTCTCAACACTGGCAAGGCATTGGAACGCCGCACCCGAAAACATTATCGTCGCCGGCGACCACTATAACGACCTCACAATGCTCGATAACAAACATGCGCGGCACCTTATCACGCCGGCCAATGCACCCGATTACGTTAAGAAGATCGTCCGCGAACAAGGCGGATTCATCACCGGCCAACCGTTCGGATGCGGCATCGCCGAGGGACTAAAACACTTCTCGAGCCACGCGAAACTCTCCGCCCAAGCATGATCAAGAACCGAACCCTGTCATAACACCTTTGATCCAGGAAACAAGTCCTCCGGGCAGGATACCGAATATCACAACCCCCGCTATGCACAGATACAGGTAAATTCGCCCAATCACATGAATGCTTACCGGCTTGGCCCTTGCGTCCGGCGCGTTACGGTACATCGAGCGGACAACCGCCAAGTAGTAATAAATAGACATAAGAATCCCAATCACGGCCACCGCCACCAGCCATGCATGCCCACCGCCGGTCGCGCTCATCCCGTCACGGACAACCGCTTCGATCAGTAGAAACTTGCCCACAAATCCCGCCAGCGGCGGGATGCCCGCCAGCGATACCAGTCCGATCGTCATAGAAAACGCGACCAACGGCGAGCGCAAGTGCAGTCCGCCGAGCGACTCGATGTCGTCCTTCTCCGGATTCCCATGCGCAAGATACAGCGCCATGAACACCCCCATGACGGCAAACATGTATGCCACCAGGTAAAACAATACGCCCACACGCCCGGCGGCGTTCATCGCCGACACACCCATCAGCATGTAACCCGCATGCGCAATGCTCGAATACCCCAACAGCCTCTTCAAATTCCGCTGCGGTATCGCGCACAGGTTCCCATAAAGAATAGTCGCACCCGCTATTATCATTAACAGCGGCTGCCATTGCCGGAACGTCTCGGGCGCCGCGGTGAAAACCAGCCGAATCAATAGAATAAAACCGGCGGCCTTCGAAACCGCCGCGAGAAATGCGGTCGTCGTCACCGGCGCGCCCTGGTACACATCCGGCACCCACATCTGAAACGGAAACACCGCAATCTTGAATCCCAGTCCCGCTGTAACCAACAATAATCCCACCAGGAACACAGCGTTGTCCGTCAGCCCGCCCTCGACCGCCGCTATTCCGTCAAAGCTCAGCGTCGCCGCGCTTCCGTAGACCAGCGCAATCCCATACACCATAACAGCCGAGGCAAATGCGCTGAGTATCAGGTACTTGATCCCCGCCTCGAGCGACATAACGCTCTCCCTGCGAAAACCGACCAGCACATAAAACGAAACCGTGATCAATTCGATCGAGACAAAAAACAGCGCAAAATGATTCGACGACGACGCAAACATCATCCCCGCCACCGCGAACAATACCAGCACGCCGTATTCCGACACGCGCCCGCCCAACCGGTCATAAGCCACATAACAAAACAACAGCATCAGCACTGCGCCGGCCATAAAAAACTGCTTCATAAAAAGCGCCAAGGCGTCCATTACAAACATACCCCCAAACGCCTCTCCCAGTGCCGGCGGAAAAACAAACAAACATATACAAACCAGCCCCGCGACAACCGCCGCCGCGGCGATCAACGGCCTCTTGCCCTCCGGCGGCGCCCATAAATCGATCAGCAACAGGATTACGCCTATTACTACGACGGCTATCTCAGGTAATATTAGAGTCAATTCCATGCGCTATTATCTTCCAAAATAGATAATTTATTTCGAATCGTTTTCCGAACCCTCCATCTCGCTAAGCCCGCTCTCCTCTGTACCGACGGTGATCGGCATAGCATCGACGACCTCACCCCGATTCATTACCTGCGCTACATCCGACGCCGGCAGTATATTATCCACCGCCGGCTTAATACCTCTCAGCAACAAGCCGGGATAGACGCCGAGCAGCAACAGGCACCCCAACAGCAACGCATACGGCATCCGCAGCCATGCGCCGTTGATATCGTTCAAACCCGAATTCGACGCCGTACCATGCAACATATAGCGTATCGCCCTTAACATATACACAGCGCCGACAACCAGCGCCGCCCAGACGCAGACTACGGTTATCCACGGCACCACCCCCCACGCACCAAAAAAGACGAGTAACTCACCGACAAAATTAAGGAAACCCGGCACACCGCAACCGGCGAGCATCGCCATTATAAGCGCCGTCCCCACAAAAGGCACCTCCTTCAGTAATCCCGTATGCTCGCCGATCCTTAAGCCCGGCTTCTGATTATACAAGTGCCCGCTCAGTCCGAAGCTCAGGGCCGCAAGCAATCCATGTGCAATCATCACCACAATCGCACCTGTAATCCCGAGGAACTGGTAACTCGCTATTCCCAGAAACACGAATCCCATGTGCGCCACACTCGAGTTACCTATCAACAGATTCAAATCCTTCTGCCGCATCGCGACCAAACCGCAGTACAGCAGGTTTCCGACGCAAAGCCACGCCAACACCGGCAACCATTCGCGAGCGCCCGCCGGCATCAGCGGAAGCGCTATACTAATCAATCCGTACAAACCGAACTTCTTCAATACTCCCGCATGCAACATCGCCACAGGCGTCGGCGCAGACGCATACCCCTGCGGCGCCCATGTATGAAACGGCCATAGCGCCACGAGTATCCCAAAGCCGAACATCAGCACCGCGAATATCCAACTCTGCGTACTCTCGCTCAGCGGTGCAGACTGCAACCGCTCTGCGATAACGGGAATATCGAAACTCTCCGCACCGGCAGCTACGTAAATCGCGATAAACCCCACCAACACAAGCAATGCGCCGAGACTCAGGTAAACCGCCATCTTGTACGCGGCGTAAACCCTCCGCTCACCGCGTCCCCATACGCCGATCATTATAAACGTCGGCACCAACGCCAGTTCGTGGAAGACATAAAAAAACAACAAATCCAACACGGCAAACATCCCGTAGGCACCACCCGTCATCATCAGAAGTAATATATAAAACTCCTTCTCACGCGTCTTCACCTCCCGGGAAATGCAAACCGACGCAAACGCGACCAGCGCAGCCATTACGAGCAAGCCCAGGTTCAATCCGTCCACTCCTACATGCAGGCTCACACCCAACGCCGGTATCCAGTCCAGCGTCTGCTCGAATTGAAAACCAGCTTGACCTGGACTAAACCGGATAAATACATACAACGCCGTCACCAGCGACATGAATACCGTGAACACCGACACACCACGCACAATCCGCGCGCGACCGCGAGGGACAAAAAAAAGGAGCAGCATCCCGAGAAACGGCCATCCTATTATCTGTAACAACGGTGACATCCAAATATTTCTTGTTAAAGACTCTTCGATATCAAAATTACTATTACCAGTCCGAACCCGAACCAGAATGAATACGCCCGCAAACTGCCGCTTTGCATGAGCCTCAGCATTCGGCCTGTCAACTCAGTCGTGCCATGCGCGCCTCGAACACATACACCGGCGATTATCCAGCGGTCGAACCAGTCGGCGAACACCGCCGCCGCCTCCTGCGTGACCGCATTCAGCCGGTCATAGACTTCGTCCACGTACAGCTTCCGCCTGAGCACTCGAGCAAGCAACGCGCGCCCCGCAGGAAACGGGTCCGACGCCGCGCCCAGGTACATCGTCCGCGCCGAAATATAGCCCAGCACTACCGCGGCCAGACCGATTAACGCAATGAACGGCGCATGAACAAACGGCGCAAACACGGCAAGATACCACTGCGACTCCCCGACGGAACCATGCGCAAGCTCCGCGCCAAGGTAATGCTTCACGCCGATTAATCCTCCTACAACACTGAGCACCGCCAGAAACACCATCGGCCAGGTCATGGTTATCGAACCCTCGTGCGCCTTATCAACTACGGCAGACCTCGCTTTCCCGTAAAACACGACCATGATCAGCCGGAACATATAAAACGCCGTCAGGAACGCAACAAACATCCCTAACACAAACAGCCCGGGGCTTTGTCCGTATGCCACAAGTAATATCTCGTCCTTGCTGTAAAAACCGCTGAACGGCGGAACACCACAAAGGGCCAGCGTAGCCGCAAGGAAGACCAAAAAAGTCAACGGCATCCTCTTTCTCAGCCCGCCCATCTTCCAAATATCCTGCTCCCGCGCAATAGCGTGTATGACCGAACCGGCGCCCATGAACAACAGCGCCTTGAAAAACGCGTGCATCGTCAGGTGATACATCGCCGCAATAGGCGCAATCATCCCCACTGCCATTACCATGTAGCCCAGTTGCGACAATGTCGAGTACGCGAGTATCCGTTTGATATCATCCTGCTGCGTAGCTATCAGCGCCGCCAGTAGCGCCGTTACCCCGCCGACCCAGGCGATCACTAAAGGCGCGGTCACGGCACTCAACCAAGACAACGCCTCCGGCCATGCCGGGGTAGCAAGGAACACAAACGAAAGCCGGCACAGCATGTACACACCCGCGGCGACCATCGTAGCCGCGTGGATCAACGCGCTGACGGGCGTCGGACCCTCCATCGCGTCCGGCAACCATACATGCAACGGGAATTGCGCCGACTTACCAACCGCTCCACAGAAAATAAGCAGCCCCGTCAACGTCGATAACCCACCCAGCACGCCGGGATTCTCAGACAGCGCATTCTTGATCCCGTCGTAATCCACGGTTCCCGTTAAACCCCAAAGCATAAGTATCCCGACAAGAAATCCGAAGTCCCCGATCCTATTCGTTATCAACGCCTTCTTCGCCGCATCCGCCGCGGCGCCCCTTTCATACCAAAATCCGATCAGTACGTAACTCGACAGCCCCACCAATTCCCAGAAGATAAACAACTGTATCAGGTTCCCCGAAACCACTATCCCGTACATCGAAAACATGAACAAACCAAGTCCGGCGAAGTACCTCGAGAACCCGGCGTCACCGCGCATATACTCGTATGAATAAATATGAATCGCCGAACCCACCGCGCCGACAACCAGAAGCATCAAAACGCTGAGGTGGTCGACCAGGAAACCGAATCCCACCGACAACCCCGGCAGCTCGATCCACGGTACGCTCAACAACACGCCGCCGTGCCATTGACTTTCAAAAGCGAACACGAGCACACCGAAGCCGAATGAGGCGACAGCCGCCGCAATGGCCAGCTTCCCGCACGTACCGGCGGCACGCTTGAGAACAAGCGTGATCAGCACCGCCGATAACAGCGGTAAAAACAGGATCAGACACATCAACAGTTCCGTCATAGCCTCATCGATTTAAGCTCGTCCACGCCCGCGCTGTGGCGTTTCCTGAAAAACGCGATTACCAGCGCCAACCCCACGGCCACCTCGGCCGCCGCCACCGTGATGGTGAAAAATACGAACACCTGCCCGTCCAGATCGCCGTTGAACCTCGAAAAGCTCACCAGCGCCAAGTTCGCGGCGTTCAGCATCAGCTCCAACGACATCAACATCACGAGCACATTCCTCCTAATCACCAGCCCGAGAAGGCCGAGACCGAACATCACCGCGCTGACTATCAGGTATTGTTCAAGACCGATCATTCCGTTTCCCTCTTGTTTAGCACCACCACACCCACTATCGCAGCCAGGAGCAACACGGACACCACCTCGAACGGGAGCACGTACGCGCTGAACAATAACTCGCCCAGCTCCCGCGCCCCGCCCTCGAGCACGGGTGTTTCAGCGATGTCACCGCCGTCCAACGCGTAAAACGCTTTCAACAACAAGAGCACCAGCGCCGCGGGCGCGAGTAATGCCGACACTACGCCCAATATCCAACCCCTCCGCCGCGAACGCTCCACCGGATTCAAGAGCATTATAACGAAAAGGAACATTACCACGACCGCACCCGCATATACAATTACCTGCACCGCCGCCAGGAAGAATGCGTTCAGCATCACGAATAACCCGGCCATCGATACGATGGCGACAACCAGGAACATCGCGCTCGCCACCGGACTGCGTGTGAACGGATTCGCCACGACCATGAATCCGCTCACCAGCATTAATCCCGCGAATATGTAAAACAGCCACTCGTACATAACTCATCCTTCCGCGACTACTAAGCGGCGTTGTTCCGAGCTATCAAACGTCATATACATCACTTATTCTTCCACTTCCTTATCTTGTCTTCACGCACTCCGCCCAGATCGAGGAGCCTGCCCATATCGTAATCCATTTCTTCACGGTTATAACCGCAGAGTGTGTTGTCTTTCATCAGAAAAATCGCCTCCTCGGGACAAACCTCCTGGCAAAGCCCGCAATAAATGCATCTTAACATGTCGATATGAAAATCGCGCGGGCATTTCTCGACATTGCCGGCCTCCGGATCGGCCTCCGGTCCGGGCGGCGTAACGGTAATCGCCTTCGGCGGACACACGAACTCGCACAGCTGACACGCCACGCACTTGATCCTGCCTTCCTGGTCGCGTACAAGGTACGGTGCGCCGCGGAAGCCCTCGGGTACCACCCAACGCTCCTCGGGATATTGCATCGTCACCTTGCGCGAGAAAAAACGGCGAACGGTGACGAGAAAACCGTACACTACCGCCGGTATGTACGGCTTCTCCCACCAGTTCAACTCTTTCCTCTCAATACGCATTTTCTCGATGTCCGTTATCCGACCGCTTCCATACCTTAACCGTCATACGCCGCAATCTAATTCAACGCCCAAAGCAGCAGCGCCGTGCCCAGGATATTGGCAAGCGCAAGCGGTATCAAGCGCCGCCAACCTAAGTCCATCAATTGATCAAACCTGAACCGCGGCCACATCCAGCGCACCCAGATAGCGAGCACGACGAATACCACCACCTTCGCCAGGAATATCAGTATATGCAATATACCGACAAACAATGTCTCAGCCGGTTTGTCAAGCCCGAAAACCGGCAACGTCCATCCGCCGAAGAACAACGTCGCCATTATCGCCGCGCCGGCTATCATATTCCCATATTCGCCCATGAAGAACATGGCGAACTTGATCGAACTGTACTCGGTATTATGTCCGGCCACCAATTCATTCTCTGTCTCGGGAAAATCAAATGGATGCCTGTTCGCCTCGGCAAATGAAGCGACCAAGAATATGATGAACGATATCGGCGCCTTAAACACGAACCAATTCCATATGCCTCCGGTCTGATGCCCGATCACAGCGCTCAGATTCAAATCGCCCGTGTACATAAACACGGGAATCACCGAAAGCGCCATGGCGATCTCATACGAAATCACCTGCGCCGAGCCGCGAACACTGCCGAGGAACGGATACTTCGAATTCGATCCGTACCCGGCCAGGATAATGCTGTAAACAGCGAGCGAAACGACACTGAACGTATACAGTATTCCTACATTCAGATCGGCGACCACCATCTTTTGTCCACCCAGCCTTGAGCCGAAGGGAATGACCGCCACCGCCATCAACGGCGGCAGCATCGCCAGCGCGGGCGCGATCCAAAAATAGACCTTGCGTGTATAGGCGGGGACGAAGTCTTCTTTGAAAAACGCCTTCACGGCGTCCGCCAGCGGCTGGAGTACGCCGAGCGGCCCGACGCGATTCGGCCCGAGCCGGCCTTGGATAAAAGCCGAGACACGGCGCTCGGCAAGTACCACGTACGCTATCATGCCCATCATAACGCCGGCTACCGCGCCGACCTTCATCAGACTGAATACTATAAATTTCAGTTCCTCACTCATTTTCGAATTCCCGCGATCAACAACATCAACCACTTCCGCCGGCATCCGTCCGGCCCGTCATATCCACTCCGTCATCACCCAAACCGTCCCATGTCAGGTCCGAGGATTCATCGAGCTCTGAAATAAACCTTTCGAACACACCTTCGACGGTGTTGTTATCAACAGTGATGCGCAGGAGCCGGAGCAGTTCGACAAGTAATTCGAATTCGGCGTGCGCGCTCCCAGGCGGTTCGACGGCCTTGAAAAACCTTTGGGCGCGCCCCCGGACATTCAAGAACGTGCCCTTCTTCTCGACATACGCCGCGCCGGGAAACAGGTAATGCGCGGCGTTCGAGGTCGAATTCGGCAATACATCGGCGACCACCAGCAGTTCCAGCTTGTCCAGCAGCTCGGGTACAATCCCGTGTTCGGTCACATCCTCGCCGAAAACGAACAACGCCTTGAGTGTTCCATCCTTGATACGCCCGGCCATGTGCTTTATCTCCGACCCCATCGGCTTGGCGGCGACACCGGTGAGTTCGGCGCCTTTACTATTCGGATTCTTGTCGGCGGACACGAGCAGATTATCTTCTTCGCCGATATTAGGCACGGAGTCGGTGACGCCGCCCAGCCAATTTGAGAGCATCTTCAATAGGAACAACTCTTCCACGGACAACCCGGCCGAACCGATCACACCGCTGACGCCGTGCGGCAAGGTTTTGAGTCGTGCGACCAACGAGCCGAGGGCGGATGCCCAATCCGAGATTTCTTCCCTACCCCGGCCGTCACGGACAACCACCCGGTTCAATCGTTCCTTGCTCTCGATCCACTTGAAGTTCAAACGCCCGTAATCGCACATCCAGCTTTTATTAACGGCATCGTTCCGCCTGGGCGTAAACCTGTATATCTTGTTCTCCCTCGAACCGATTATCATGTTGCAGCCGGTTCCGCAACCGGCGCAGATACTCGGCGTCTCTTTTAAAAACCATACGCGCATGCGGGAGCGGAAATCCTTCGATGTGTGCGCGCCGACGGGGCAGATATCGACGGTATTAAGCGTGTAATTGTTGTCGAACGGACGCCCGGGATAATTCGTAAGGGTGCTTCGTCCGCCGCGATTTATTATGCCCAATGCGTCGTCACCGACTATATCCCGCGTGAATCTTATGCACCGGGTACAGAGGATACACCGTTCGTCGTCCAATATTATCCGCGGCCCCAGTTCTACCTGCTTGGGCTTATGCTCCTTGTTTTCGACAAAACGACTGTTGGCGTCGCCGTATTCGACGGAATACTCCTGGAGCTTGCACTCGCCCGCCTGGTCGCATATCGGACAATCCAGAGGATGATTGATCAAGAGAAACTCCAGTACCTCCCTGCGCATTTTTCTGACCTTCGGCGTGTCCGTGTAGATTTCCATCCCCGGCGAAACCGGGGTGGCGCAGGCGATGACCGGCCGCGGCGATCTATTTATCCTCGGCGTGCCGTCGGTTTCGATTATCGGCTTTCTATCCGGCCCCAGTGCCGGCGTGCCGAATTCGACCAGGCACATCCTGCAATTGCCCGCAACCGGGAGGTCGCGATGATAGCAGTAATGCGGAACCTTCACCCCCGCGGCTTTACAGGCCTGAATCATGGTAGTAGGCACCGGTTTGCCCGTGACCGGATCCCGGCTGGTCGCCGGTACTTCCACGGCGTTTCCGTCGATTACTACTCGTATCCTTTTCTCTTCCTCGCTCACTTTTTCCTGCAGTTTATTCGTAACCGCCGTTATGCGACGATCATATCAGCGTTCTCCTCTTCGCTGCGTGATTCGTCCGCGGCAGCCCTCGCCTCGAATTCGCCCCTGAACTTCTCAACAAAACTCATTACCGGCCACGCGCAGGCCTCACCGAAGGCGCAGACCGTTTTGCCGCCGGCTATTCCATCTGAAATACTCAGCAGATACTCCGCATCAAGATACCGTGCGCCGCCGCAGGCAATACGGTTCAAGGCCTTCGACATCCACAGCGAGCCTTCGCGACATGGCGTGCATTGGCCGCAACTCTCGTGCGCGTAAAAACCGCTTATGTTTCTCAACACATCTATCATGTCCGCCGAATCATCCAGGACAATCACGCCGCCCGAACCGCACATGCTCCCCGCCGCGGCCACGGAGTCCGAGTCAAACGGCAATTCCAACAATCCAATCTCTGTTTCGGCAGATTCCCCATTCCCGCCGCTTGACCGTAGCTTAAACCTCTCATCGGCCCGCAGAACCTTGGCCGAAGTACCGCCCGGAATAACGGCCTTAAGCTTCCGTCCCTCAGCCAGCCCCCCGGCCAGGTCGTATATCAATTCACCAAAGGTAACTTTACCTATTTCGATCTCATAGTACCCCGGTTTTCGTACGTGCCCGCTGACGCTGAGAATCCTTGTGCCGGGGTCTGAACGCACACCCAGCTCGCCATATCTTGATCCGCCCATCTCGATTACATGCCTGACCGCACACAGTGTCTCAACATTATTGACTATCGTAGGAGACATGTAGAGCCCGAAAGCCGCCGGAAAATACGGCGGCTTGATCCGCGGGTACGGACGGCGTCCCTCAAGCGACTCGATCAGACCGGTCTCCTCCCCGCAAATGTATGCGCCCGCGCCGCGATGAACATATATCTCGAGGTCATACCCGGAACCGAGGATATCCTCGCCCAGTAAGTTTTTCGAACGCGCCTCGGCCAATGCGCGCTTGAGTATTCGTGCGCCCTCATAAAACTCGCCGCGAATGTATATGTACGCCAAGTGTACGTGGTTGGCGTAGCACGATAGGATCATCCCTTCAAGGAGCTGGTGCGGGTCTTTGTAAATTATCTGCTTGTCCTTGAACGTGCCCGGCTCGGATTCGTCGGCGTTACAGATTAGATAAACCGGCTTGCCCGAGCCATGATTGATAAACGCCCATTTCCTGCCGCAAGGGAAACCGGCCCCGCCGCGTCCGCGCAGACCGGATACAAGCACCTCGTTCCTGAGCCACGCGGGCGTATCGACTGTCCGGCCATCGGGCATCTTACGCTCGGGCGTCGACAACACGGCCTTCAGGGTGTTATACCCGCCATGCTTCAAGTAGCATTCGATGCCGGTATCGTAGCCTTGCCGATCGATATTTTTTAGTATGAGCCTATGCTCAGTCGCCATTATCTCGCTTCCATTCTTGACTGTTTACGTATATTCCCTAAAGTGTCTGCTGTGGGTTGCCGAATGGTGTAATGGTAGCACAGCAGACTCTGAATCTGTTAGTCATGGTTCGAATCCATGTTCGGCAGCCATTTTTTTTTGCACTGTTCGATGAGCTCACTTGTCTTTTCGCGATCCATCTCTTCGTAAAGCTCGTCGTTACACATCATAGCGGGCGCCGTGCCGCAGCTGGCGAGGCATTCGACGAATTCGACTGTAAACATACCATCGGGCGTGGTTTGCGGCCCGTCCACACCGCTGTCCAATCCCAGCCGGTCACATAAAAACTCATGCAGTCTCCATGACCCACGTAACGCACAACTCAGGGTACGACAAACCTTGATGTGAAACTTCCCCACCGGCGCTTGGTGAAACATCGGATAAAACGTAACCAGTTCATATACATTAATCGGTTCGATGTCCAATTTACGCGCGATCCATTCGAGCGCATCCGCCGGTATGCAACCAAAATACTCCTGCACCGTGTGCATCACCATGACCACGGCGCTACGCGGTGAGGGGTACCGCGCAACCAAGGCGTCTACCTCGGACTCCAATTCCGGTGCCGGCTTGAAATATTTCCGATGGCTCATCTGTCGCACTCCCCCATTACAAAGTCCAGCGATCCTATAATCGGTATCGCATCGCTTATCAACCGTCCCTTAAGCAGGTACGGCAGGACGCTTATACTGACAAATGACGGCGACCTGATCTTCAAACGGTGCGGCACGCCGCCGCCTTTACTGTTGATGTAGAAACCGAGCTCGCCCTTCGGATTCTCTGCCCCGAAATAGACCTCGCCGGGTGGTACATTTATCCCCTGTGTCACCAGAATAAATTGATGGATCAGTTCCTCCATGTCGGTCTGCACCTTGCGCTTGGGCGGCAATACCGTTTTCCCGTCGTCGATATTCAGTCCGCCGCCCGGTAGTTTTTTCAGGCATTGCCGTAATATCCGAACACTCTGACGCATCTCCTCTATCCTGACCAGGTAACGGTCGTAGGAATCGCCCGTGCTTCCGACCGGGACATCGAATTCGAGCTCGGGATAAACCAGATACGGCCGCGCCTTGCGCAGGTCAAACTCAACGCCGCTGGCGCGCAGGTTCGCGCCTGTGAGTCCGAAATCTATCGCATCGGCTGCGCTGATTACACCCACGTCCCTGGTGCGATCCACGAAAATCCTGTTCCGCGTGAGCAATTTATCTATGTCATCGATAGTAACCTCGACTTCATTGAGGAACTTGGCGAGCGCGTTTGTCCAACCTTCCGGCAGGCCCCGGGCCAGGCCGCCGATCCGTGTATACGAAGTAGTGAACCGCGCACCGGTAAGCGCCTCGGCAAGATTATAAATCTTCTCGCGCTCGGTGAACGTGTACAGGAATACGGTCATCGCCCCCATATCCAGCGAATAACTTCCTAAACCGAGCAGGTGCGATGAAATCCTGGCCAATTCACAGCATATGACCCGGATATAGCGGCAACGCGGTGTTAGCTTATTTTCGATCCCCATCAGCCTTTCGACCGCCAAGGCATACGCCACGTTATTCGCCAACGGCGCAAGGTAGTCCAACCTGTCGGTGTACGGAATGAACTGCGTATATGTCATGTTTTCGGCGATCTTCTCATCACCGCGATGCAGGTATCCGATGTCCGGCACGGCGTTTATGATGATTTCGCCGTCCAGTTCGAGGATGAGGCGCAGCACACCGTGTGTAGCCGGGTGCGACGGCCCCATATTCATGACCATCGTTTCGCCGGGGCCGCGCTCGCTCCTTTGCAAACCGAACGCATCCGCGGCGCTTGAACGTCCGGAATCCGGCGGGGACTCCGTGCGCGCTCTTTTTCTGTCGTTATTCTGGTCGCTCACTTTGTCTGCGTAGGTTTACTCATACATTCCGGTTCACACGCAATTCCAACATCACATATTCGCGCATCACTCTTCGGCATCCCGGGCGCGCGGCTCGCGTTCGACTGCATTCGCGCCGGCGGCGTTGCTCACGAACGGGCCACCCTCCATCGGCGCCGTTTCAGCAAAGGCGGTTCCCGGCGTTTCTACCGGCTTTCCGGATAGGGGAAAATCCTTGCGCAACGGAAAGTACGGATACCCCTCCCACATCAGGATGCGACGCAAGTCCGGATGCCCGGAAAACCTGATACCCATCATGTCATAAACCTCGCGCTCATGCCAATCCGCCGCCCTCCATATTCGTGTGACGGACGGCAGCTCGGGATTCTCCTCGTTTATGCATGTCTTTATCCGCAACATAGAATTATGCCGCATACTGAAGAGATGATATACGACCTCGAACCTCGGCGTCTCCCCCATATTATCAATACTGCAAATATCCAAGAGCAGATCGTATCCGAGTTCGTCCTTTGTAAAAGCGCATACCTGTCGTATACGCGCCGAATCGGCGATACGCACACCAAACTCGCTGCGGAACTCGGCATAATCGGCGATCAATTCACCGAACCGTTCCTTCAATCTATTGACATGCTCCAATACCGACATAAAGTTTCCCTCCCCACGGTTTCATCGGGGCGCGGGATTACTGTTTCTTTTTCAAGGTCGACAGCGCGGGCTCGCGGGCAACCTTATCCTGCAACTTCAGCAACGCCTCGAGCAACGCCTCCGGCC
This sequence comes from Verrucomicrobiota bacterium, assembly GCA_021733835.1. GTDB lineage: Bacteria > Verrucomicrobiota > Verrucomicrobiia > Limisphaerales > JAIPKD01 > JAIPKD01. Next base: position 1,463 of record JAIPKD010000028.1, on the reverse strand, counting down.
TGGGCGGGCAACCCGATACATAAACATCCACCGGCAACACCTTATCAACACCCTGTAACACGGAATAACTCCTATACATACCGCCGGAGGAAGCGCACGCGCCCATTGCGATAACCCATTTCGGTTCGGCCATCTGCTGGTAAATCCGTTGCACCGCCAGCGCCATCTTGTAAGTAACCGTCCCCGCCACTACCATTACATCCGACTGCCGCGGCGAAAAACGCATAACTTCCGCGCCGAAACGGGAGATGTCATACCTGCTTGCGGCCGAGCCCATCAATTCAATTGCACAACAAGCCAGCCCCATCGGCATCGGCCAAAGCGAGTTCTTCCTGCACCAGTTCAGCATAGCGTCCAACCGCGTCACAATCACCTCGCCCTCGTGCCTTGAATCACAAAATTTCTCGACAGTCTTGCGCATTATCGCATCCTTTAACAAAATCCCCGAACGCCTCTAACCTAGCCGTCATCGAGCCGCCGGGCAAGACAGTTATTCCTTAAATAGCGCGACCACGTGGGCGCCGGTTAATCAAGCGCCGCCCCCGCCATCTCTTTCAGGCGGCCTTTTTGAATCTTACCCGTCTCGTTCCTAGGTAACGCATCCAAACGTCTGAACTTACGCGGCACCTTATAATCCGCCAAACGCCCGCGGAGGAACTCAATCAGCGTTGAGGCATCCAGATCAGTGCCTCCGTCCGCCACATAAAAAGCGAACGGCTGTTCGCCTCGCCGGTTATCGTTGATTCCAACCACGGCGGTTTCGACGATTCCCGGAAACTCACTCAGCGCCTCTTCGATTTCGCGCGGATAAACGTTTATACCGTTGACCAACAGCATTTCCTTGCGCCGGCCGGTTATGTAGATATACCCGTCGCGATCCTTGTAGCCCATGTCGCCGGTAAACAGCCATCCTCGTTTCAACACCTTCGCCGCCTCATCGGGGCGCTTCCAATAGCCGTTCATCACGTTGCCGCCTCGGACAGTCAATTCGCCCACCTCGCCGGTCGGCAGATCATCGACGTTCTCGTCTGTTATCCTGACCTCGACACCCGGCAGTGGCAGTCCGATCGATCCCGCCTTCCACGGTCCTTTCACCGGATTCAACGAAACCACCGGACTTGCCTCGCTCAAGCCATAGCCCTCGAGTAATGGAAATTTAAATTTCTTCTTGAACATCTCCAGCACGGCGACCGGCAGCGGCGCCGCGCCGCTTATGCATAACCTCAACGGCAGTTCGGCGGGCACCGAGGGATCGGTCAACGCCCTGAAAAATTGCGGTATGGCCGGCAAAATAGTCCCGCGCAGACGAAGTATATCCTGAATAATCAAACGCGGTTTCTGGATACTGCTTATTAAAAGAACGGTCGCTCCCGAAAGCAAAGGCAGCAGTACGCCCACGCAAAGCATGAAACTATGGAACATCGGCAGGAGCAGGATAAACCGTTCGCGGTCGATATTCCCCA